>CAIPUA010000040.1 GCA_903868115.1 uncultured Holophagaceae bacterium | reverse complement strand
GGCAGCTTGTCCAGGATCAGCACCGAGAGCCCGAAGTTCAGAGCCCCCACGGGTGCCAGCGAGAGGAGCAGGGTAAGGATCCGCATCAACGGAAAGTGCAGAAATTTGCTGCCGGTGGTCCGCGGAATGGCCGTGGACAAAAGTTGCGGGGCCATCACGGCGGGCTTGAAGAGAAGGGTCATCATTGTCTCCTAGGGTTGAATTTTCGAAAGTTACTGGAATGTGAAGGGGCCCATGCCTGGGATGCAGCCACCGGACACTCAGCATTACCCGTCCTGGGCGGAGGGGATTACGCACCCACCCAAGAGGCCCGTTCCCTGCGGCGAACGGTCGGTCTGCAACAGCCAGAGGCTTGGCCGTCCAAGGAGGAAGAGAGGCTACAGGCCCAGGATTTCCTTCAAGGCGCGGAAGGCATCTCGACTCACATCCAGATCGATGCCTCCGCCGACCCGAACGCATGCCCGGCCGCCGAACAAAGGCTTGACCGCCAGGACGGCCTCCGACCTCAAGAGCAGATGACGCTGGATGCGGAGCAGGCTGGATTGGGAGAACGCATCTTCCACTTCCGCCAGACTGCGCCACGTGGTGCGGTATTTGGTTCCCTTGACCCAGGCCCAAACCTTGTCCTGAATGACCTCGAAGTGGGAGACCCGCTGCAAATCCAGGATCACGTGCCCCTCACCAGCCTTGGCGGGGAAGCGGTCCCGGGGGTTCCGGGTCTTGACGGATTCTCGGCCGGGGGCTCTGGAGGCCGCACCTGCCCTCAATCGGCAGAGTGTTTGTTCCAGGCGTTCCGGCGACACGGGTTTCAAAAGGTAATCCAGGGCCATCACATCGAAGGCGCGCAGCGCGTGTTCAGGGAAGGCTGATACGAAGACCAGGGGGGGCAGGGGCTGGTCCGGTCCCAATTCCGTCAGGGCCTCGAAGGCGGAAGCTCCCGGCATGTGGACATCAACGAACAGAGCGTCCACAGCATGCCCTCCCTTGAGCCACGCAAGGAGGCTCAGCCCGTCGGTGAGGTCTGCTGCGATGTCACAACCGGCCTCCTGCAGCAGGCGGATCAAGCGTTCCCGGGCCAGAGGCTCGTCTTCCGCCACGGCGACTCGAAGCGCGGACTTTCCCGCCCCTGGGTCCGGATTCATGGAACCACCTGCGGCACGGGGAAGGCTATTTCCGCCACGGTCCAGGCCCCGTTCGAAGCCAAGTGGAACGACGCCTCACCTTCAAAGGCCAAGCCCAGACGTGCTTCCAGGTTGGCAAGCCCCGAGCCGCCGATGCGCTGCGATTTCAGTGGCCGGCCCGTATTCGCCACGCGGACCCAGGCCCGACCCTTCTCGATCCGACCCGTGATCTGCAGCGAACCACCTTCGAGCACCGGCGCAAGGCCATGCTTGATCGCATTCTCCACCAGGGGTTGGAGCAGAAAGGGTGGCGCTTCGACAACATCCAGAGCCTCGTCCCAAGCCCATTCGACCTGGATGCGCGAACCCAGCCGCAGGCCTTCGATGGCGAGGTAGCGTTCTACCAGCGCCCGCTCCTCTCCGAGGGGCGCGACATGGCATTGGCCATGATCCATGAGCCGGCGGAACAGATCACTCAGGTCCATGGCGGCCCGCTCGGCCAGCTGCTGATCCTTTCGGATCAGCTCCGTGAGGTTGTTCATGGCATTGAAGAATACGTGGGGATTCATCTGTCCTCGGAGGAGAATCCACTGCGCCTCCCGGGCCATCTGCTCCGCCCTCTCCTTCGCCAGGGTGGTCTTGTCCAAGGCGACGATCAGAAAACCGACGAAGCACAGCCCGATGGCCAGCTGGGGAATACTCCTGACGACCTTCCACCAAGCCACCGGGGTCCTTGACATCACCCAATTCAGCAGATGATCTTCCATCAAAAGGACGAGCATCCCGAGGGCCGCGCCCAGGATGAGCCCTTGCAGAATGCCGCGCCAGGGCCCCGGGAAATCCTGTGACCGCCCGGTCCATCGCCAAGCCCAGGGTGCCAACCAGGCGAGGAGGGCCAGTTCGAAAAAGGGGATTGCGAAGACATGAGCGAAGCGGAGTGGGCCCTCAGGAAGGAGGGTCGCTCCAGGGGAAAGGCGCGCAGAAATGGCTGGGATATAGAAGCCCAGCAGGATGATCCACATCCAGGGCCTGCGCATCCGGGATCGGGTGTCGTCGAGAAGTTCGGGAAAGGTCATGGGCTCGAAGGGGTCGTGAGGTTGCCTGGATCAGGCTATCACTTCAAGCTGGCGACGCCATTCCGCCCGCGCTGAGCTGGGGCCTTCCCTCCAGGAACTTCATGGCCGCTTCACGGATTCCTGCGGCGGTCTGGGCCTTCTGGATGCCCTTGTGGAGTTCGTGGCCGAAGAAGAAATTCTGGGCGAAGTAGAAGGTGAATTCCTTCAGGCGGCCGAAAGCCCGCTCGGGGGGGAAATCCTCCAGGGTGTAGCGGTAGAGGCGATCCCACACCTCGGCGTGATCAATCTCCAGGGGGGGCAGGCCAGCGAATTCCCGGAAGATCCAGGGCTTCACCGCCGCCATGCGCCCCAGCATGAGGCCCGCCAGGGGTTCGAAGAGGGCGCGGTTGGCATCCACATCCATGCGCGAGCAGACATCCCCATTGCCGACGATGGGCAGCTTCGTCTGGGCGGCGATCCAGGGGAATTCGCTCCAGCGGGCGCGGCGCTTGAGCTTCTCGGTGGAGAAACGAGGATGCACAGTGATCGCATGGATGCCGCAATCCTCGAAGAGTCGCAGTCGTTCCCGAAAGCCTTCACGCCAGTTGCCGGGATCATCGCCCAGACGACACTTCACCGTGAGCGGACCGTCGTAGCATCTCCGGATGCGCTCGAGCACATCCTGCAGGCGCGGGAAGTCCCGCCACAGTGCCGCGCCCGAGGCCTTCTGCTGGATTTCAGGTGCTGGGCAGCCCAGGTTGAGATCGATGGCGGTGCAATCGATCTCGGCCATGCGCGCGAAGACCGCTTCCAGGTTCTCTTCGCCAGATACCCGGAACTGGTAGATGACCTGGCCTTCGCAGGTTCGGCGCTTGATGAAGGGCGATTCGTCCGCCTTGTCCTGGAGAAAAGCCGAGGCGGAAAGCATCTCCGTGAAGAGAGCGCCGTACCCACCGAAATCCGCCAACAGCCTGCGGAAGGCCGAGTTGGTTACTCCGGCCATGGGCGCCAGGAAGAGCGCGGGGGCGATGGTACGATCGGCGATGGTGATGGACTCGAACATCGAGACTCTCGGAAGAACGAACAGAGGAACCAAAGCAGGACTATTCCGCAGAACAAGGTTCTACTGGCCTCCGGGCCGGGAACTGCACCAGCGCCACCCCCGCGAGGATGACCAACATGCCGAGCATCACCCGGGGCGTGAAGGGCTCGCGCAGGAAGACGCTGCCGAGGAGCACGGCGACCACGGGATTGAGAAAGGCGTAGGTGCTCATCTTGGTGGGGGGCCAGACGCGGGCAAGGTAGTTGAAAGCCGTTTGGGTGATGAGGGAGCCAAAGATGGTCAGGAAGGCCACGGCCAGGGCGGCCTTGGTGGTGAGCGGCGCGTGGAGAAAGCCCCCTGTGAAGCCTGTCATCAGCAAGCCGAACACCCCACCTGTGAGCATCTGGACACCCACGTTGCCGAGCAGGCTATGACCCTGGACCCGCTTGCGGGCATAGAGGGTTCCGAAGGCCCAGAGGAAGGTGGCGAGGAGGATGGCAGAGAAACCGAGAGGACTCAGGGCCAGCCCCTGACCCGGTTTCCAGGTCAGGATCGCCACACCGGAAAAGCCCACCGCGAGTCCCGCAAGGGAACGCCAACTCATGCCCTCCCTGCTCAGTAGCGCATAGAAGAAGGGAGTGGTGGAGCAGAGCACTGCCGTGAGGCCGCTGGGAACGCGGCCCTCTGCCCAGGTGACCAGAGCGTTGGAAATGCCCAGAAGGAGAAGGCCCTGAAGCATCAGGTGAGGCAGGTCGCGACGAAGGGGCAGCGTTTCACCCCGCAAGCGCGCCAGGAGGAGCGCCAGAACCCCCGCACTGAGGTAGCGGGTCGCCACCATGCCGAAGGGCGTGAAACTCTGGATGCCCAGCGCGATGCCGAAGTAGGTGCTGCCCCAGACAAGAGCGCAGACGGCGTAGGCCAGCCAGGCCATCACGGTCTGGATTTCCGGGCTGTGGAGAGGTCGGGTGGGAAGGGGCTCGGTCCTACCTTGACGAAATGGGTCTGCAGCACGATGGCCGTGCGGGTGCTCACCTGCTCGCCCAGGCTGCGGATGCGTTTCAGGCGTTCATGGATGCCCAGGGGCGTATCGGCCACGAGCTTGAGCAGCAGGCAGTCCTCGCCGGCCATGGAATAGGCTTCGATGACGTCCGGCTCTTCTTGCAACGCCTGCAGGAAGGTGGCTTCCAGCGCATCGTCGTCGCCGTGGCGATGGCGCACGGACACGAAGGCGACATTGGGCTTCAGGACGGCGGCCGGACTGACCCGAGCGCCGTAGCCACTGATTACGCCTTCCGCTTCCAGGCGCTTCACGCGCTCGATGATGGTGGGGCGGCTGACGCTCAGCCGCTCCGCCAGCTCGGCGTGGCTGATGCGCCCCTCCTCCTGCAGCAGCGCCACCAGGCGCCGGTTGAGTTCGTCGGACATGAGGGGCTTGGACATGGAAATTACCCTAATAAAATGCTCAGGAAAGAACATCTTATCAGGGATAATTCGAATCGGTTTGACGATGTGGAAAGTTTCATATCGAAAGTCGAATTGCCATTCGATCCCCGTGCATCACTTCTCAAAGTTGCTTGTGGATGCGTTTCACCACGAAGCGGGGGCGATCCCGAACTTCCTGATAGATGCGGCCGATATATTCACCGAGCAATCCGAAGGCTACGAACTGGGCGCCCACGAAGAAGAAGAGAATGGCAAAGAGCGTAAATACACCCTGCGCCGTGCCTTCCGGGTGGAGGAAGCGGTAGACCACCAGGCCTATGAACAGCAGGAACCCAAGAAGGGCGATGACGACTCCCAGGACGCTGAGCATCTGCAGCGGCAAAAGGCTGAAGCCGGTCAGCAGATCGAATTGGAGGTTGATCAACTTCCAAATGCCGTACTTGCTTTCCCCTGCTGCCCGCTCGGAGTGGGCCACGGGGACCTCGGTGATGCGCTTGGCGAAAGAGTTGGCCAGGGCCGGAATGAAACTGCTGCGCTCCTTGCACTGGAGCATGGCGTCCACGATCTCGCGGCGATAGGCCCGCAGCATGCAGCCATAGTCGTTGAGCGCCACGCCGGTGGTCTTGCGGGTGACGGCGTTCACAATTTTGCTGGGGAGGGTCCGGAACAGGCTGTCGTTGTGCATGCGGCCCTGGCGCCAGCCGCCTACCACATCGAAGCCTTCGTCGATCTTGGCCACCAGCTTGGGGATCTCCTCTGGTGGATTCTGGAGATCGGCATCCAGCGTCACGATGACCTCGCCCGCCACGATGGAGAAGGCACCGAAGATCGCGCTGTGCTGGCCGTAGTTGCGGTTGAATTCCACCACGGAGACCCGGGGCTCCTCTTCGGCGATGGCCCGCAGCATCTCGAGGCTGCCGTCCCGGCTGCCGTCATCCGTGAAGACCACCTCCCAACCGCGGTCCGGGTTCGGGAAGTTCTCGTGGAGGACTCTAGAAAGACGCTCCCAGAGGATGAGAATGTTTTCCTCCTCGTTGAAGATCGGGATGACGACGCTCACATAAGGGTTGTGCATTGGGCAGGCTCCAAATCCCATTCTAGCGCTAGGATTTCTCATCCCTGGAGTTCCACATGCCCGACCCCCGAATCCTCTTGGTCGAGGACGAACTGAGTTTGGCCGAGGGCATCAAGCTCAATCTCGAGATGGAGGGCCTGCCCTGCGAATGGATCACCCGGGGCGACGAGGCGCTCAAGCGCATCCTCCACGACAACTACGACCTGGTGATCCTCGATGTCATGCTGCCCGGCATGGATGGTTTTTCTGTCTGTGAACGAGTGCGGGATGCGAAAAATTTCACGCCCATTCTCTTTCTCACCGCCAAGAACACGGAGGACGACCGCGTTCACGGCTTCGAGACCGGCGGCGACGACTACCTGGGCAAACCCTTCCATGTGCGCGAACTGCTGCTGCGGGTGCGCGCCATCCTGCGGCGGGAGGACTGGTATCGGAACCGCTCGCTGGCGGGTCGACAGAAATTCGGCACGCACTGGGTCGACTTCGAGAACTTCTGTGGTGAGGGCCCAGGCGGTGCCTTTCAGTTGGGTGTGAAGGAGTGCATGATCCTCAAACTCCTCATGGAAAAACCGGGCCAGGTGGTGAGCCGCACCGAGATCCTGGACCAGGTTTGGGGTGAAGAGACGTGCCCGACCACCCGCACGGTGGACAATTTCATCGTCCGCATCCGTCGGGCCATGGAGACCGATGCTCATTGCCCTCGTTGGGTCCACACGGTGCGCAGCGTGGGTTATACCTTCGATCCCGAGGGCAAGCAGCGAAAGAGCGAGGAGTAACCTTCCATGCATCCCGGCCTGGCTTTTCTCGTCGCCGCCCTATGCAGCCAGATTCCGGGAGCGCCCGCGCCTGAATATCCACCCGCGGATGCCCAGGAAGTGGCCGTGGTGAAGGAACTTTCCTGGGCCCGTACCGCGCCTCGGGAATACGCCCGTTTTCTGCGCGAGCTCCGCCCCTTTTTTGAAGGGAAGAGGTTCAAGCGGCCTGGCCAGATCACGATTGTGACGGAGGAAGGCGCCGCCGCCCTGGAGGAGGCCATCGCCTACCTCGAAAGAGCTGCGCCCATTGGGCCCCTGCGTTGGAACGAAGGCCTGTCGCGGGCTGCCCGGGACCATGTGCGCGACCAGGGCCGTACCCGGCAGACTGGCCACGCTGGCACCCAAGGCTCGACACCGAAGCAGCGCCTCCAGAGGCATGGCCTGCCACTCTCCACCTTCGGGGAAGTCATCAGCTACAGCCGAGAAAGCCCGCGCATGACCGCCATCCAACTACTCATCGACGATGGCGTAGCCAACCGCGGCCACCGCCGACTCATCTTCAACCCCGACTTTACTGCGGCCGGTGCCGCCACCGGCCCCCACCAGGAATATGAAGCCATGACCGTGGTGGATCTTGCGGACGGGTTCACCGGGCGCTAAGCGAGCAGATCTCCGAGAGCCTGCTTGAGTTTCTTGAGATCGAAGGGTTTGCCCAGGTGGGGCAGTTTCGATTGCTCCAGGAAGGTGCGGGTCTCCGGATCGAAGGCATCGCCCGTGGTGAAGATGATCTTCTTGGCCATCTCGGGTTGGTGTTCACGAATCCATTCAAAGAGCTGAATGCCGGTCAGGCCGGGCATCCGGATATCCGAGACGATGAGGTCGTAGCTGGCCATCTGGAGCTTCTGGATGGCTTCCGCAGCGAGGCCACAGGGTGTTACCTCGCAACCCCAGGCGTCCAAGGCATCGACAAGGCACTCCAGGAGGAAGGCCTCGTCATCCACCACCAGGACCTTCCGGGCCTTCAGGGAAGGACTGGCTGCGGCATTCGGAGCGGCATCAACCATGGGCAACTCCACAAGAAAGGCATTTCCGACGCCAGCCTGGCTGCGGACCGAGACACGACCGCCATGGGCCTGGGCTACGGTAGCCACCGTGCAGAGCCCCAGGGACTCGACATCGGAGGCCCCCGCAAGATCGAAGACCCGGCCCTTTTCGGGCTCGGGAATGGCAGGGCCCGTGTCCTGACTGACGACCTGGATCAGGTCTCCTGCGAGACGCGTTCCCACGCGGACCCGCTTCACTGCGGATTTCACGGCCGCAAAGATGCCGCTGCGGAAGAGGTTCACCAAGGCCTCGCGCAGCTGATCGGGATCCAGTCCGCAGTCCGGGACATTCGGATCGAAGGTGAAGTCCATGGTCACGCCAGTGGCGGCGGCCTCGGCCTCCACACGCTTGGCGGCCTCCTGTACCAGGCGGTTCACATTCGAGGACTCGAGGCGAGGCGACGAGGGCGAGAGGACCATCAGCAGCGGGCGCAACAGGTTCTGGGCCGCGTCCACGGCCTGCAGCAGGCGGGACATCCGGAGTTGCTGTTCCGGATCCGCTGTGGTCTCCATGAGAAGGCCTTTTTGCAGCAGGACCGGGCCGAGACGGTTGGTCAACTGGTTGAAGAGCGGCGGCATGATGCGGGCCAGGCTCGAACTGGTCTCCGCGTGCTCCAGTTTGCGTTCCAGCGTGCGCTGTTCGCCCATGTCACGCACCAGGGCCGAAAAGGCCAGTACGCGGTCATCGCTGCCCCGGATGGGCGCATAGGTGGCCGAAACGGGGAATTCCTGACCACCCTTGCGGAGACGAACGCTGGGGATGTCGCGGAGGGTCTGGCCCTTGCTCACCTGGGAAATGGCCTGCTCCAGCTCCCCGGTTCGGGAGGAAGGGATGAGCTGCTGGAAGGAATGGCCCACGATTTCGCTGCGCGGATAGCCAAAGATCTGCTCCGCGGCAGAATTCCAGGTAAGAATCCGGCCGTCATGGCTGAAGGAGATGATTGCTTCCGCCACGCTCTGAATGAGCCCCTCCAAGTACCGTCGGGTCTTGAGGTTGTCCTGGTTGGCCCGCTCGAGCTGGTTGAAGAGCGTGGTCATTTCCTCGCTCTTCGTCTCCAGGGCATCCTTGGTCTGCTTCAGCTCGCTGTATAGGCGGGCCGTCTCCATGTTGGACTTAAGCGCATCCTCCAGGAGGTCCTGGGCATCGGCCACCTTGCCGGGTGCCAGGTCGGCCACGCTGACATTGCTGTGCCGCAGCACCGTGCTCGCGGGGTGGGGCAGAGGTGGCTGGTCCGGAGGCGGGAGCTCCCGCATGCTGGAACGGATATTGGTCTCGATGAGATTGAGCATCTCGTCGAAGTCCTTGATCTTCTTGTCCAGGTGGTACTTCTTGAAGGTCGTGCCCACCGTGTCCTTCGTGATGGCCAGGAAGGTCTCCAGCACGCCCGCGCCTTGGGGTGCGATGGCCTCGAAAAAGGGCACCGAGCGGAAGTTGAGCCGCCGATTCATCACGCCAACAGGCATCGCGTCTGCCAGATCCCGCTTGTTGTACTGCAGCACGAAGGGAATCTGTTTGATGTTCAGCCGGTTGGCGTTCAGGTTGTGGTAGAGATTCGACAGCGAATCAACATTCTCCTGCATCTTGGCTTCGCTGGAATCTGCCACGAAGACCACGCCATCCGCGCCGCCCAACACCACCCGTCGGCTGGCATCGTATTGCACCTGGCCGGGCACCGTGTATATCTGCAGATGGATCGCATTGCCGTAGATGTAGCCAAGATTGATGGGCAGCAGGTCGAAGAAGAGGGTGCGATCCTCCTGGGTGTTCACGGAAAAGAGCTCGCCCCGCTGGACCTCCTGGCACATGGCGTGCAGCGCGTGGAGGTTCGTCGTCTTGCCGGAAAGCCCCGGGCCGTAATAGACCAGCTTCAGCAGGATCTCGTTGGCGCGTGTATTGAACTGGACCATGGGTGGGAGTCCCGGAGTGATCCATCCAGCCTACCAGGATTTTTTCGCTCTGCCCGGTCGCCTCCATGCCCCATAACCCCCATGCTAGAATTCGCCCAGCTACCCTAGTGTCAGAGGCCCCGCGAGGGTTCGTTCCCATTCATTCGGAGATACTGCCTTTGAGCCTTTCGAACCATGTAGGCATCATAAAAAATCTCAGTATGTCCCGCGGGCATGCGGGGACTTCGGCACCAAGCGTTTTGGCGCGCGATTTGGGCGGGGTGGCCTAGTGAGCGTCCCGAATCACGTCGCGATCATTTTCTCGGTATGCCCTTCGGGCATACGCGAGACTTCGGCACCAAGCGTTTTGACGCGCGATTTCGGCGGGGTGGCCTAGTGAGTGTGCCGAATCACGTCGCCATCATTATGGACGGCAACGGCCGATGGGCGGCGCAGCGGGGGTGGGCGCGGATCAAGGGGCACAAGGAGGGTGTGCGGGCAGTGGAGGATGTCCTGGACGCTGCGGCGGATGCAGGCATCCAACATCTGTCTCTCTATGCCTTCAGTACGGAGAACTGGAAGCGACCCAGCCTGGAGGTAGCCGGGCTGATGGCGCTGCTGCGGATGTATCTCCGAATGTTTCTGCCTAAATTGCGGGAGAAGGGAATTCGCTTCCATCATCTGGGTTCTCTCGAGGGTCTGCCCGAGGGCATCCAGCGAGATATCCACAGCCTGGAGGAGACCACGGCGGGGTACTCGAACATGGTCTTCCATCTCGCGGTCAACTACGGCAGCCGTCTGGAGATCGTCCAGGCCGCGCGCCGCTGCCTCGAGGATGGCTTGCGTGCCGAAGAGATGACGGAAGATGCCATCGCAGCGCGCCTTTGGACCGCCGGGACACCCGATGTGGATCTGCTCATCCGCACCTCCGGCGAACTCCGTATCTCCAATTTCCTGCTCTGGCAGGCCGCTTACGCTGAGTTCTACATCACCGATTGCCTGTGGCCCGATTTCCGGGGCCCTGAGCTTCGAGAGGCCCTGGCCGCCTTCGCCAGTCGCGAGCGCCGCTTCGGCGGAATCTGAAACGAGGAGAACCATGAACGCCGCTTCCCCGCGCAGCTTCGACAAAGGCAATCTGGCCCTTAGGCTTGGGACTGCCGCAGTCTTCGGTGTCCTCTTCTTCTCTCTTCTCTACTTCGGCGAACGCCCCTGGGCCAAGCTCGCCTGGTTGCTCCTCATGTCCGTGGCCCTCGTTATGGGCATCCGCGAGATGTGCCTGATCGCCCGCAAGGTGGGCCACCATCCCTCCATTCTGGCTGGCACCTTGGTGGGGCTGGGTTTCCTCCTGCATTTCTACCTTTCCGGGGGTGAGGGTCAGAGGGCCGCGGATGCTTTGCCGCTGTGGCTGGTGCTCGCGGGCGGTGGCATGCTCATTCACTTCGGGGCTCTGCTCTTCAGCAAGGATCCCCTGGAGAACGCCCTCTCCAGCCAGGCCATCACCTGGCTCTCGGCCCTCTACATGGGCCTGGGCACGGGCTTCATGGTGAAGCTCTTCATGTACAACGAGACCACCCTGCCCAACACCGGTGCGCGGCTCATCCTGGCCCTCTTCATCATCGTGTGGTTCGGCGATACCGGTGCCTACTTCCTGGGCAGCGCCTTCGGCAAGCACAAACTGGCGGCGCGGGTGAGCCCCAAGAAGAGCTGGGAAGGTGCCCTGGGCAATGTGCTCGGCAACCTGGGCGGCGCCTTCCTCATTCGCACCTGGGTCTGCACCCAGTGGACCCTTATCGACGCCCTCGCCATCGGCCTGTTACTGGGCCTTGTGGGCCAGTTGGGCGATCTGGTGGAAAGCACCTGGAAGCGCAGCGCCGGCGTGAAGGACTCCAACATCGGCATCTCCATCCCCGGCCACGGTGGCATGCTGGACCGCGTGGACAGCCTCGTCTACGCCGCGCCCATGCTCTACGCCTACGTGCATTTCGTGCATGGGCTGAACTGAAAAAATGTTCACCACGAAGAACACGAAGGGCACGGAGAAAAACAAAAGCAGGCACGAAGATGCAAAGGAAAAGGCACAAAGATGAACGGGTACGGAGGGCGCGCGGTGATGGGGGCCAAGGGGCGACTATTTTCACGGCGACCCGTAAGCCAGACCATGGATTCTTTGCCTGCTTTGTACCTTTCCTTCAAGACTTTGCGCCTTCTTCTTTCTTTGTGTCCTTCGTGCCTTTGTGGTGAAAATCTCTTTTCTTCCCCCCCCCTGAGCCGAGCCGCCGCATGACGCGGCGCCTGGCGATCCTAGGGGCAACGGGTTCCATCGGGACTTCGACGCTGGATGTGGTGGACGCGCATCCCGATCGGCTGGCGGTGGTGGGGCTGGCGGCGGGGCGCAATCGCGAGCTGGCCTTGAATCAGTGCGAGCGCTACCGCCCCTCTCTCGTCTCCGTGGCCGAATCGGAGGATGCAGCGTGGCTGGCCTCCCATCTGAACTATCGCCCCGCAATCCATCACGGGCCCGAAGGCCTGCTGGCCTGCGCTCTGCACCCTGAAGCCGATACGGTGGTGGCAGCCGTGGTAGGCGCGGTGGGCTTGGCCTCCACCGAGGCGGCCCTGCGCGCCGGCAAGAGGGTCTGCGTGGCCAACAAGGAATCGCTGGTGGTGGGCGGCGCCCTGATGCTGAAGGCGCTTCGCGAGGGCGGCGGGGAACTGCTGCCCATCGACTCCGAACACGCGGCGCTGCATCAACTGCTCACAGGACGGCCCGTCGAGACGATCCGGGAAATTCGCATCACGGCCAGCGGCGGCCCCTTTCGGGAATGGCCCCTGGAGCGCATCCGCACCGCCGCCGTGGAGGAAGCTCTCAACCACCCCACCTGGAAGATGGGGCCCAAGATCACCATCGACAGCGCCACCTTGATGAACAAGGGCCTGGAGGTCATCGAGGCCGCCGTGCTCTTCGGTCTCACATGGGAGCAGATCCGGGTGACGATTCACCCCCAGAGCCAGGTCCATGCGATGGCGAGTTTCATCGATGGCAGCTATCACCTCCAGGTTTGTACCAACGACATGAAGCTGCCCATCCAGTACGCCCTGCTCTGGCCTGAGTGCCTCCCGGGTCCTGTGCCGCCCTACGACTGGGACATCGCCCGAGCTTGGACCTTCGAGGGTCCGGATCTGGATCGCTTTCCGTGCCTCGGCCTTGCCTACGAAGCCCTGCGCGTCGGTGGCACCGCTCCTGCCATTCTCAACGCCGCCAACGAGGAAGCCGTTGCCGCCTTCCTGGCCGGTCGCATCGGCTTCTGGGATATCCAGGCCTGCAACGCAGAAGTCCTCCGCGCCCTGCCCGCCGAAGAAGCCGCAACACTGGAACAGGTGCTGGAAGTGGACCGGAAGGCCCGGGAAGTCGCCCGGACTTGGCTCGGTTTCAGCCCCTAACCGAAGAGAGAATGCAGCCACGCCTTTGTCTGGATCAATGGTGCACAGGCAGCTTCCCGTGCGAAATTATAGCCCCAGGCGCTCCCTCAAGCGGGGTGCGCCTCCGCGGCTCGCCTCGATCTCCTCGCCCCCCATCAACCGGACGAAGACACGCCCGCCCGCAGAAGGTTTCAAGCCGATCACGGCTTCGGGGCGCACCAGGAGATGGCGGTGAATCCGCAGCATACCGGAGGTCGGGAAGGCCGCCTCGACCTCCCCGAGAGACTTCCACTGAGTTCGCATACGGGCGCCTGCGTGAGCCCACACCACATCGTTTTCCACTTCGAAGTAAGTGGTCTTGTGCAAGTCGACCAGCACGATGCCCTCACCCGCATGGACGGGATAGCGCATGGGCTTCGCGGGCATGGCGGGCGGCGGGGACTGAACTTGGGGACCCTTCCGGGATTCGATGCGCTTTAGAGCCCGCTCCAGCCGGGATGCAGTCACCGGCTTCAGCAGGTAATCCACCGCATCCATATCGAAGGCTCCCACCGCGTGTTCCGCAAAGGCGGTGACGAGCACGATGGCAAACTGGGAGCGGTAGGCTTCCAGGATGGCGAGTCCGTCCACATTGGGCATGTGGATGTCCAGGAACAGGGCATCCACATCCCGGTGGTTCTGGAGCCAGGTCATCACGCTGTTGCCTTCGGAAAAGCTTTCCACGACCACACAGCCGGCTTCCTGGAGGAGGCGCACCAGGCGCCGCCGGATCAGTTCTTCGTCCTCCGCGACAATAACCCTCAGTCTCGGTTCGGTCATGCCAATCTCCATCGGAGCCTGGCAATGGTGCGCCCGTCTTGGCTTTCCAAGGAGAACTTGGCGTCCATCCCGGTCCATAATTCCAGGCGCGCGGCAAGGTTGCCCAGCCCAATCCCCAGAGGCGCTCCCGGTTGGAATTCTTTCCCGGTGTTCTCGACCCGCAGAAGGATCCACGCACCCTCGCGCTCGCAGGCGATCGATACATCGCCCCCCGCCCCGGAAGGGCTGATGCCGTGCTTGATGGCGTTCTCGACCACGGGCTGCAGGAGGAGCGGAGGCAAGCTCAGGGAATCAGCCCAGGCTGGCCAGTTCCACGCCACCCGCAGGCGCTCCCCGAGACGCATCTGCTCCATGGCCAGATAGGCCTCCACCAGTCGTCGTTCCTCCCCAAGCAACACCAGTTCCCCCTTGCCGTGGACGCTGAGCATTCGGTAGAGTTCGCCCAGCTTGTTGATCACGTCTTCGGCTGCCAGGGGATCCTCATACACCAGTTCCGTGAGGCCGGTGAGGGCGTTGTATAGGACATGAGGGTCCAACTGGCTCTGCAAGGCCCTGGACTGGGATTGTCGAAGGAGTTCCGCCGTCTCCTTTTCACGGGTCTCCTTGGCTTCCCTGTCCGCATGGAGGAAGCCAAAGACGATGGCAAACGCGAGGTTGATCATCCAGAAAGGGATATTCGGCAAGGGTGGGCGAGGTCCTTCGGGAGGCGGTGGGAAAGGAATACCTGATGGACCTCCCGGATGCCCCATCGGCAGCGCCAGCAGGACGAACAATAGCATCGTCCAAAGGCCGTTGAAGAACAGGGCCTGAAGAACTCCCCGTCCGTTCCCCGCACGAGTCGATTTGTCCCCTGTCCACTGCCAGGGGATGGGCGCCAGCACCAAGTGGGCGAACAGCAGGATGAATGGCAGGACCAGCTCTGGCAGAGAAAAGGGATGGTTTGCATCCAGAAACCGCAGGGTGCAGAACGTTCCCCCCAACAGCGCCACCATCAACAAATTGGATCTGTCTTTGACGCGCTGGAGGAGGGAGGAGGCGATGCTTTCTTGGTTCATCTATTGGCTCTGGGTGAAGGATAGCTTGGTCCAATTTATCGGCATCATGGAAGCAGTCCTGGGAATCATGAAGGATTTCCCTTCGCCGTCATCAAAATTGCACGCTGAGCCCCAGCATTGGCAAGCGCGGCATCGTGGTGTTTCGGGTCACCAGCGCGGTTGTCCCTGTGCCGGAGACGGGATACTGGTAATCGTAGTAGCGCCAGTTGTTGTGGTTGAAGATGTTGTCGATCTCGAATTTGACGGTCAGCTTGTATTTGTCTCGATTGAAAACCTTGCTCAACCGCAGATCGATCCGCTCATAGGACGGAACGCGGGCTCCATTGGGCGTTGATGCCAGCGCAAACGGCAGGATTGTGCCGCTGCCCGGTCCTCCATTGGCGAGGCCCGAGCCTCCCTGGGTGGGCAGCGAACCGGTGTTGAATGAACTCAGATAGCCTGTGACAGGCATTCCGCTTCCGTATCGCCCGTTGGCGCTGATGCTGAAGGTATCGCTCAAGCGGTAGTTGCAGTAGGCGGTGATGCTGTTGCGCTGGTCGTAGTCTCCCCAGAATTCCAGGTTGGTTCCGGGTTGCCGGTACTGGGTGAGATTCCGGCTGAAGGACACCCAACCCGAAAGGCCATTGGTGCTGCGCCCCTGAAGCATGACCTCGAAGCCTCGTGAATAACCCTCCAAAGAATTGTTGAGCACCGGTCCGGTCTGCGGCAGGGCGTAGGTACCGTTCTCCAGAAGGCGGAATTGAGTTTTG
>CAIPUA010000039.1 GCA_903868115.1 uncultured Holophagaceae bacterium | reverse complement strand
TGGGCGCTCTCCTAGTCTCAGGATCGCCCTCCATGTGCGACAACCATGGTCGCTGCTGCGTGCCCGGGGAATGAGCCCAGTCAATCCCCATGCGTGGCCTTGTCGAAAATCCAGTCACGGCGCCCATTCGGGGAGGTCCAACAGCAACCCCCTGAACCACGCCAGCGGCAGGTCGCTCTCGGGTTCATCATCCCATTCCGATCCGTCTCTCCAGGGTTTTTCCATGCGCGACCGCTGCTCGGCAAGCTCCCGCCAGGCTTCGGACGCGGTCCAGAGGAGTTCGGCTTCCAGCCCTGGGTTCTCGCAAAGTTCGTGCTGCAGACTCTCCAGAACCGCCTCTGCCCGATCGCGCAGGGCGTAGCGATCCTCAGGGTGTGAGAGTTCGGGAAAGCGCTGCGCCATCAACAGCGTTCGCAGGGCGGGAGCGCGGTCCACCGGCATCTCCAGGAGCGGTTCCGGTTTCTCCCAGTGTCGCGACCAGTGCAGATGGTCTGGCAGGTAGAGACAACCACCCACCTTCACACCACGAGGAATGGCCTCCAGATGGCGGCAGGCCCGCAGGTCCAGGTGTCTGCCGATGACGCTCCCAGGTGCCAATCGCCGAAGTCCGGATTCGCCCTCCACATGCAGGGATCCGGTGACTTCGAGCGCAGGCAGTTCCTCGATGTCGGGGCAGTCCTGAATGCGCAGGTCACCCCCGATATGGAAATCCATGGGCCATCGATCAAACGGACCCATGCGGCGAAGAAACAGGTGGTTCCGCACGGTCAGGCAGATCGGCAGCTCACGCAGATTGCGGCATTCAGAGAGCACCACCGTCCGATAGTCAGAAAGGTCGTTTTCCAAGCCTTCCTCCCCGTCCGGGCCGCCTCCCGGCAGGGTGCGAAGGCGTGGACAGCGTTCCAGGTGAAGGAGTCGGCTTCTCCGGCTGTAGGGAATCTCAGCAAGCCGGGGGCAGTTCTTGATGAAAAGGGCGCCAGGCGCGACATCGAGACGCTCCAGATTCGGACAATCCACCGCCACGAAGGAGGCGAACTTCCCGAGCCCTTCCACCGCCTGCAGGCGCGCCACCCGCAACAGGCGAAGGCTGCGTTTCTGACCATGCCAGTAGTTGGGATGATGAGCACCGTTGCGGAGCAACCGCGGCCCCTGCCCGTCCCGAAGCACCAGGGTCTCGGCCAGCAAGGATTCCCATCCCGGGGACGAACTCACGAAATGGCTCAGTTCCAGGTCCCCCACCGCCAGTCCCAGGCCCTCTTCCAGCCACGGCAGCACGCCGGCCGGGTTCACGCCCGAGGACTGTTTGATCAGGCCCGAAGGGTAGCCAAGCCGTGCCAGCACCTCGTGGCAGAAGGACTCCCATCGATCCCGCCCCAGGGCTTCGACCACGGGTCCGTGAAACCCAAGGATTCCCCAGATCAGCGGCACAAGCAGATAGGTGCCGAAACCCCTGGCCTCTGCCCGGTAGGGCCTCCAGTTTCGGACGGCACCCAGAACTAGGCCGATCAAGGCCGAGCGTCTTTCCGGAGCAGATAGGGAAGGCAGCAAACCC
>CAIPUA010000038.1 GCA_903868115.1 uncultured Holophagaceae bacterium | reverse complement strand
AGCGTTTGAGCCACAACGGGATCGCGCATGTCACGCAGCGCCTGAGCCAAGGCAATCTGCATCCGCAGGTTCTGACCGGAATGGAGCAGCTCGGCCAGCGCGGGTGTCACTTCCACCGAGGCACTGCTGCCCAGGGACTCCAAGGCTTCCAGAGCCAATTCCTCCCGGGAGGAATTGCACACCAGTTCCAGCAGTTCCTGGGCGAGGCCCGTGAGCTTGTGGAGCCCGATGAAGTGAATGCCCAGTTGAATGTCCTCCAGGCGCCCACCCCGAAGCAGATCCCTCGCCACCTGGTCTGCGCCCGCAAGCTTTCCGAGATGGAGCATGGCCCGCTGGGCGATGTCGCTGATGGGATCCCGGAAGGCCGTGAGCAGGATGGGGCGCAGGGATTCCTCGTTGCGTTCACCCAGAACCTCCAGCGCCACGGCCCGGAGAGCGGCATCGGGATAGTGGACCAGCAGGTCCATCAATTCCGCGTTGTCGGCGGGCGCCAGAGTGGCGAGAGCCTGGGCCACACCCTCGCGCCCGGTCTGCTGCTTCAAGGAGGCCACGAGAACCGGCAAGACCTCCGCAAGGGGCAGGAGGCGGGCCTTCACCATGCCGGCCAGCCCTTCCGCGCCCGCATCCATGGCGAAGGCCAGCCTTCTCGCACGGAGATTCACTTCCTCCAGGGTTTCAGCAGGAAGACTCTGGAATCGGGTGCCCTTGATCTCCAGGACGGCGAGGAGAAGCTCGGCCAGGAAGCGATCCGGAGCCCCGGTCGCCCGTTCCCGCAAACCTTCGGCGACCTGCACCGCAGGGCTGCCGCTGCCCGCTCGCAGAGCCTCCAGAGCCTTCGCCTCCCGGGCCGCGAAGGGGGCCGAGAGGCGCTCCAGGGCCGCCTCTCGTGTGGCCTCCCGACTCAGCCCGCGGAAGGCGGCCTGCAGTTCCTTCAGGGCCCGGTCCTCCAGCACTTCCCTGTGGCATTCCTGGAGAAATTCCCTCAGGAAGGTTGCAGCTTCTGCCGATTGGATCTTCGCAACGAGCCGCACCGCGTGACGGAAGATGAGCAGATCGGGATGCATCAAGACGCTCTTGAGCGCATCCAGTTTGGACGGATTCACCAACGGCCCGAGGTGTCGGGCGGCCTCGTTTGCGTCGGCAGGGTTTTCACTGCCCTCCAGAAGGAGCCCCAGGTGGTGTTCCCAAGCCTGGCTGGGATCCACCTGGGCCAGGACCTCCGCCACCTGCTCCTGGAAGCCAGGCCCTGAGGACAGCTGGGCAAGTTCTTTCAGCACCGCGATGGCTTCGGCGTTTCCGATGCGGCCCAGGGCCACCACGCCCAGGCCGAAAAGCTCGGGATCCGACTCGCGCCGAAGCGCCCGCGCCAGCATGGGAACCGCAGTCGGCCACGCATAATAGAAACAGCCCTCGAGCACCAATTGCCGGAAGGGGCGGGACGCGCTGGCTCGATTGAGCCTGGGTTCCAGCTCCGCGATCGCCTCCACACCCACGGCATACAGAGCCCGAAAGAAGGTCAGTTGGTCGGCACGCACCGTGCCGTCCAGGTGATCCAGGATCGCTCGGAACTGGTCGATTGAGATGGAGGTCATGGTTCGGCCTCCGCCAGGCTGGCCGCTACATGGTCCTCGATGAGTCCGCCCACGAAGTCCGTGATCCGTGAAAATTCCACGCCCACCAGAGCATATCCCTGGGTCTTGCCGGCGACCTTGCCCAGGATGCGAACCACCGAGGCCTGCAGCGGAACAAAGGGAAGATCGGGATGGTCCAGATAGAAGGTTTCGAGCACCGAACCCATGCCCAGATGCCAAGCCTCGGCCATCTGGACCTCGAGAGCGCATCCGGATGCGCTGAGGTTGGCCAGCCGGGCGTCCGCGATCTCTCGCTCCAGGACCTGGAAACGAACTCCGTAGGGCAACCCCGAAGTGCTCAGCCTCGGACAGCGGCGTTGCTCAGGGTAATTGGCCAAGGGAAGTCCCGTTCGTTGGCCTCCCATTCTTCCAGAAGCGGAGGGGAACTACCGGAGGAATTCCGTAGACATTTTCGGTGCCGACGCAGCATCCAAAGTGATTCATTGACGCGCCGCGCCTCGGCCCGCTGAAATGAAGCGGGAGAGGGACATCGTGGCGAGGAACACATCGAAGCGACAACAGAGGTCAATCATGAGGCGTCTCCTGGGCCTTCTGGGCTGGGCGGCTGCGGCCTTCCTGGGCACCACCGTGCTGACTGCGCTGGTGTTCCGCTTCGTGCCCGTGCCTTTTTCCGCCCTCATGGCCGCACGCCGGGTGCAGGCTTGGTCCGCCGAAAAGTCCTACGCCCCCCGCCACCAGTGGGTTTCTCTGGAGGACATCGCGCCCTGCATGGGTGTGGCCGTGATCGCGAGCGAGGATCAGAACTTTCCGGAGCACTTCGGCTTCGACTGGAAGGCCATCGAGAAGGCCGTGGAGCACAACGAGAAGAGTCGGCGGAAGCGCGGCGCCTCCACGGTATCGATGCAGACCGCGAAGAACCTCTTCCTGTGGGAATCGCGCTCCTGGGTGCGCAAGGGCTTCGAGGCCTACTTCACACTGCTCATCGAGGCCACCTGGTCCAAGCAGCGCATCCTGGAGGTCTACCTCAATATCGTGGAGTTCGGTGATGGCATCTTCGGCGTGGAGGCCGCTTCCCGCACCTTTTTCGGCAAACCCGCCAAGCGGCTCAGCACCCATGAAGCCGCCCTCCTGGCCGCCGTGCTACCGAACCCCCACAAGTACCGCGCGAACGCCCCCAGCGATTATGTTCGCGGCAGGCAGGCCTGGATCCTCGGCCAGATGCGCCAGTTGGGCGGCGAGCAGGTGGTAAAGGCTCTTTGATTCGCCATTCCGTTCAGCGAAAGCGGCATCAAGCCCAGGGGGCCCTCCGAAAACCCGGTTTCTACTTCATTGCAGGAGTCGCCGGAGCTCGCAAAAATTCGCCCGGGAGGTCGCATCCAGGCTGAGGGGCGTGACGGCCACCACGCAGTCCACCGCCAGGGCATGCACATCTGAGTCGGCTTCGAGGCTCACGGGCTCGATGTCCACCACGATTCGGCCGTCGCCGAGGCGGCTCTCCAGACTGGGGGCGTCCAGCACCCTATCGAAGTAGCGTTGGCGGGACAGGCGACAGAGGCGCCAGGGTGTTTCAGGCGTGGCCTCCTCGGGCACATCGAGCTTCAGCAGATCCACATCGAAAGGCATCTTGTTGCCCAGGAGCCTTGCCGCAAAGAACCGCAGGAAGTGCTCCGCAGCGCGCCAGTCCTGTTCCCCGTGCTCCAGGAAAGCGTCGGGAGGGACCTGGCGCGCCGCAGCCAGGGCCGGAATGCCCCGGCTGGCGGCCTCGATGGCGGCTCCCACGGTGCCCGAGGCGCTGATGCTGGTACCGACATTTTCGCCGTAGTTGATGCCCGAGATGAGCAGTTCCGGTAGGCGTTCGGGGCAGAGGACCTGCAGGGCGTGGCGCACGACGGTCGCCGGGGAACCCTCGGCGTGGAAGGCGCGAAGCCTCTGACCATCCACCGCGAAGGCGATGGGTTCCAACTGGGCGTCCTGGCGGCCGCGAAAGCTCCGACCCATGGCGGTCTGCTGGGTCGAGGGCGCCACGATCAGGAGTTCGCCCAACCCCAGCACGGCCCGGGCCGCAGCTTCCAGCCCCGGCGAGGCGATGCCATCGTCGTTGGTGAGAAAGATCAGCGGGCGGGGAGACATGAGTTCCCTTCGAGAGGCGGGTCCGCCCCTGCCTCCAGAATCCACGGATACACACGGATCACATCACATTTTGCAATGTGCCCACATTTACACCCCATCGGCGGGCAACACCCAGCCCTTTCTGAACCCCGTTTCACTCCAGCCTCGCAAACCCCGCAGGGTCGGTCCCCAGGCCGCCCCACCTGCATTCCATGCTCACGCTCATCTTTCGCCCGGGACGCAGCAGGCCGCTGCGCCAATCTTCCCCCAAGGGCAGGACTAGGTAGCGCGGTGCCTGGCCGGGGGCCTCGAAGCGCAGCACCACCAGATCCGCCGTGCGGCGGGGAATGGTGTCCTTCCCCCAGCGGCGGTATGCCACGGGAAGAGGGAGGACCTCCAGGGCCACCTTGTCGTCCGTGGGCCGGATTGCAGCGGCGGCGCCCAGGCCGGTCCAGGCGGCTCCCGGCCAGCGTCCCCGAGGCCCGGCCCAGACCTTCACCTGGGTCTGGGCCGGGAGATCGTTCACCTTCAGCCGCAGGGTGAGCTTGGCGGTGCTGGAGCGCTGCGGTGTCTCCCAAAGTCCAAGGGCGATGAGGCTGGCCAGCAGCAGCACACCCCAGAGCACATAGAACCCACGACGACGGTAGTGGATGGATTCCATGGGTCTTAGTATTCCGCGGGCAGTGCGTTGAGTTGCGCCAGGGTGTAGACCGGGCCGTCCTTGCAGACGTAGCTGCTGCCGGTGTTGCAGCGGCCGCACTTGCCCAGGCCGCACTTCATGCGGTTTTCCAGGGTGGTGAAGATGGCCTCGGGGGGGAAGCCCAGCTTCTCCAGCACCGGCAGGGTGAGCTTGATCATGATGGGGGGGCCGCAGACAATGGCCACGGTGTTCTCGGCCTGGAGGCCCAACTGCCCGACCACGGGCGGCACGAAGCCCACCTTGCCGGTCCAGTCGGGCGTGTCACCCCCGGGGTCAACGGTGGTGACGAGCTTCATGTCGGGGCGTTCGCTCCATTCCTTCAGTTCGTGCTTGTAGACCAGATCGGCCACGCTCCGGGCGCCGTAGACCACCGTGATGTCCTGGAACCAGTCGCGGAGATCCAGGCAGTTCCAGATGACGCTACGCAGGGGCGGCAGGGCGATGCCGCCCGCGATGAAGACCAGGTTCTTGCCCTTCCAGTCCTCCAGCGGGAACACATTGCCGTAGGGTCCGCGGAAGCCCACGATATCGCCCACTTCCTTGTCGGCCAGAGCGGCGGTGACGCGCCCGACTTCCCGGAACGTGCATTCGATGTAGCCCTTGCGGGTGGGGCTCGACGCGTTGCAGAAGGTCGATTCGCCCTCGCCGAAGGCGCTGTACAGGCCGAACTGGCCGGTCTTGAAGTCGAAGGACTGGGCGGCGGCCTCGTCCACGAATTCCAGCCGGAAGGTCTTCACGGCCGGGGACTCCTCCGTGATCTGGGTGATCCGCATCAGGTGGGGCAGGTAGATGTTCTGGTCGCTCATTCAGGCACCAAAAAAGAGAAATCGTCCACGGATGAACACGGATAAACACGGATAAAAAGACAAAAGAAGAAAGGGGGAAAAATTGGAAAGAGATTTGGGAAAGGTATAGACAAATTTTGGATGTAAATCGGAAACGGTGGAAGTGT
>CAIPUA010000037.1 GCA_903868115.1 uncultured Holophagaceae bacterium | reverse complement strand
CTCTCTGCTTTTCTCCGCGTTGATCTCTCCGACCCGCATCGACCTTACCCGACGACCCACGTGGTAGGCCCGGAGCCCGCGCTGCGAGCGCAAACCCCACTTCCAGCTGAATCAGGATGACGCTTCCGAACCGATCCCGTGGGTAATGCTCTGGTGCTCAAAGACGTCCCAGGCCAGTGCCCGGAAGCGTTCCGTGTGGCCCCAGTCCTTTTCGCCATCTTTCCAGAGTTTGTAGTGGATGAGTTCGTGTTCCAGGATTCGGCGCGCCACAGCCTCGGGGTCGCGGCAGAGACAGCCACAGACTTGCACGGGCCAGCTGCGGTCCCGGCGCCGGAGGAGCTGAATGGAGAGTCGGATCTCGGGATGCCATCGACCGCGGGCATCCTTCTCGATCACAAAAAGACCCGCGCAGCGCAGCAGGCGCGGAGACCAGACCGCCAAGGGCGGCGGCAGCGACCAGCCCGCATCGCGCAGAATGGCCGCGGCAAGGTGGCGGAGGGTCGTCAATCCTCGAAACCCGGACCGGGAATGCGGGTGGTTTCCACCTTCACGATCTCGCCGTCGAGGACCATGGTGCTGGTGGAACTGGCCTGGTTCATGGACAGGGTGCGCAGGACCGAGATGGGTGCCTGGAGTTCCGCTGGGACGCTTTCGAAGAACATCACGCCGGCCCGGTACTGCTGCGGCTGCTCAGACTGAATGCGCAATTCGCGAAGCTGCTTGGCGTCCACCGCATTGGGAGCATCGGTCATCAGGCAGCGCGCCTGGGCGGTCTTGGGAAAAGCAATGACCTCACGAATGTTGTCCACCCCCGCCAACAGCATCACCAGGCGGTCGAGACCCAGGGCCAAGCCACCATGGGGTGGGGCGCCGTAGCTGAGGGCGTCCAACAGGAAGCCGAACTTCTCTCGGGCTTCCGTTTCGCCGATGCCGATCGCTCGGAACATCCGGCTCTGGGTATCGGCGTCGTGAATGCGGATGGAGCCCCCGCCCACCTCATAGCCGTTGAGCACCAGATCGTAGGCCACCGCCCTGCAGGCGCCGGGATTCGCTTCCAGCAGTTCCATGTCATCGGCATGGGGGCTGGTGAAGGGATGGTGGCAGGCCACGAAGCGCTGGTTCTCCTCGTTCCAATCGAAGAGCGGGAAGTCAACCACCCACAAAAACGCGAAGGCGTTTTTGTCGAACCACGGGGTGGGATCAGCCTTGGAGAGTTCGGCCGCGGCGGCGAGACTCTTCGCGATGCGGACGCGGAGGTCACCCAACACCCGGGAGGTCTGGTCGTCGGTGCCCACCGCGAAAAGGATCAGGCCTTCGTTCGGGGCCTGGAGATGGTCCCGCAGGGCGGCTTCCAGTGCAGGAGTGAGGAACTTTTTGAAGCTGCTGCTGAGTCCGTCCTTCTCGGCATCGCCTTCGGCGATACGCGAGACAGACTGACTTTTGCCCCATTTCAGGTAGGGAAGGCCACCCGCGCCCAGGGTCTTCGCGCTCTCCTGGTAGCCGTCCAGCACCTTGCGGCTCGTGTTGCCGGCCTCCTCGCCCGGGAACCAGACGGCGCGCACCCGGCGCTGGCCGTGGCTGTCCGCGGCTACCCGGAACAGATTGAAATCACTGCCCGCGAAGAGTTCCGTCACATCCTGGATTTTCAGGGGACAGCGCAGGTCCGGCTTGTCCGAGCCGTACCACTCCATGGCGTCCTTGAAAGGCAGCCGGAGGAAGGGCGGCTGGGCGGTCTGGTCCGCCAGGGGGGCCAGTTCCACCATCAGCCCTTCGATCATCGCCTGCACATCCTGCTGGCGGACGAAGCTCATCTCCACCTCGATCTGAGTGAAGTCCGGCTGGCGGTCCGCCCGCAGATCCTCGTCCCGAAAGCAGCGGCAGATCTGGATGTAGCGTTCGAAACCGGACACCTGGAGGAGTTGCTTGTAGAGCTGGGGGCTCTGGGGCAGGGCGAAGAAATCGCCCGGATGCACGCGGCTGGGCACCAGATAGTCCCGGGCGCCTTCTGGCGTGGAACGCCCCAGAATGGGCGTTTCAAAGTCGATGAAGTCGTTTTTCCGGAAGTAATTGCGGGTGACATTCGCGACTTCCGAGCGCAGGACCATGTTGCGCTGCAGCTTGTCCCGGCGCAGATCCAGGAAGCGGTATTTGAGGCGCAGATCCTCGTTGGCTTCGTTGCCCGCGTCCTCGACCGGGATCGGAGGGGTCGCGGCGGCGTTGAAGATCTTCAGGTCCGTGAGGCGTAGCTCCACATCGCCCGTGGCCAGGTTCGGGTTCTTGGCCTCACGCTCGGCCACCACGCCTTCGGCCCCCCAGCACAAACTCGCCGCGCACGGCCTGTAGGCGCGCCAGGAGTTCCGGCGGGGCCGTCTCCTCGTTGGCCACGAGCTGCACCACGCCCCAACGGTCCCGGAGGTCGATGAAGATGAGGGAGCCCAGGTTGCGCACCTTGCGGCACCACCCCACCAGACGCACCGTCTGGCCTGCATGGGAAAGGCGCAGTTCGCCATTCTTGTGGGTTCGTTGGAAGTCGCCGAGCCGATCGAGTCTCATAGCCCTCCAGGATCGCATCCGGGGCAGGCAGGCTCAACCGGGAATGCCGGAACCATGACCCTGACTCAGCGCGGTCTTCCATTCCGCCTGATTTGACGGCGCGCCCGGCCGCGCTGAGGGTCAATCGGGTTCGAGGTCCCGGGTGCGGGGAGCGCTCTTGCCCTTGGGGAGTTCGGCGCTTATCTCCGCAAGGTTGCCCAGGAGTTTTCGGAGCACCGCGCGGAAGACATCCTTCTCCTCTTCGCTGAGGTCGCGTTCCATCCGCTCGCGGAAGTTTTCAGCGGCCATGAACAGCATTTCGGCGAAGGCGGCGCCCTCTTCGCTGATACCGATCCGGATGCGTCGCCCGTGGGTAGGGTCCTGCTTGATCTGGAGGATCTGCCGCACCTCCAGGCTGTGGACCAACCGGGAGGTGGTGGGATGGTCGAGCCACATCCGGTTGGCCAGCTCGGTGAGCGACAGTGATCCGGTTTCACGGATGAGCAGGACCATCCAGGCCTGGTGCGGTGTCAGATCCAGGGGCTCGAGCAGGGGGGCGACCGCGTGCTTGATGGAACGACGGGCCGCAGCCACCAGCATGCTGAGGTTGGAATGTTCGAAGCCGGGGAGCGAAGTCGCATCTTTCATGGAGCCTACCTTACTATCCAAGAGCCATCGTGATGCAGGGCAAAATAATAATCAGTTCCGAAGCCGCGCGGGCACTTCCTCCAGGGGCCATTCCTCCTGGGTGCCGGCGCCCAGATTCCTGGCTGCGACGACGCCCTTCTCCAGTTCGCTATCGCCCAGGATCAGCGCGAAGCGGGTGCCCTGGCGGTTGGCGGAGGTAAGCGCCTTCTTCAGGTTCACGCCGCGGGTCTCGAGTTGGATGGCCAAGCCCTGGTCCCACCAGTCCTGGGCCAGAGTGAGGGCCTTGAGGGAGGCCGCCTCGCCCAGCGGAATCAACAGTGCGGGAGGATTGAGCGGCGCCTCGCCGTGGAGCTGTTGCATGAGTATTGCCAAGCGATCCAGGCCGATGGCCCAGCCGAAGGCCGGGACCTCGGGCCCCCCCAGGTGCTTCACCAGCCCGTCATAGCGTCCGCCGCCCACCAGGGCCGACTGGGCTCCCAGATCGCTGGAGAGCACCTCGAACGCGGTGCGGGTGTAGTAGTCCAGGCCCCGCACCAAGCGGGGATTCTCCTCAAAGGGAATGCCGAGGGCGGTGAGCAGTTCCTTGAGCCGGGCGTGGTGTTGCCGCGAGGCCTCGTCCAGGTAGTCCGTGATGACGGGATGGCCCGCGAGCGCTGCTTGGCAGCCGGGCACCTTGCAGTCCAGGACGCGCAGGGGATTGGCCTCGATGCGCCGGTGGCAGTCCTCGCAGAAGCGTTCCTCCCGGGCCTGGAAGAATTCCCGGATGGCTTTGTGGAAGGCTGGACGGCACTCGGGCGTACCCACGGAGTTGATGGAAAGGTTCAGGTGCTTGAGGCCCAGTTCCCGCAGGA
The DNA here is from genome assembly GCA_903868115.1 of uncultured Holophagaceae bacterium. Lineage (GTDB taxonomy): Bacteria > Acidobacteriota > Holophagae > Holophagales > Holophagaceae > JAYREN01. The sequence goes on along the minus strand of CAIPUA010000037.1, from coordinate 2,637 downwards.
ACGCGAAGAGCATCATCAGGTTCTCCGCCTCGCTTTCGGGGCTGGCCACACCGAAGCTCTCGGCGCCGATCTGCCAGAACTGGCGATAGCGCCCGGCCTGCATGCGCTCGTAGCGAAACATCGGCCCGATGTAGTAGAGCAGCCGGGGATCGTTGTTCACCAGGAGCTTGTGCTGGATCATGGCCCGCACGACGCCCGCCGTGTTCTCGGGGCGCATGACCACATGCCGTCCGCCCTTGTCCATGAATTCGTACATCTCCTTGTTCACGATGTCGGAGCTTTCGCCCACGCTGCGCTTGAAAACCTCGATCTCTTCCAGGATGGGGGTGCGAATCTCCTCGTAGCCGTGGCGCGAGCAGACCCGCCTCGCGGTATCCTCGATCCGCTGGAACCACTTCATCTCATTTCCGAACAGGTCTCTCGTGCCCTTGACTGCTTGCGCCATCTCAAAACTCCCAAGGGCGGCCTTCGCCCTCCTCTTCAGCCTACTGGCTTGGAGTCAAAGCCCAAACCCCGAGGCACTGAAACCCGTGACTCCGCGGCTCAAGGTCGTCGTGGACCCCGGTCATGGTGGAGACGATACCGGCGCCAAGGGACCGAAGGGCCTGGAGGAGAAGGACGCGGCTCTGGCATTGGCCCAGGACCTGCAGGCCGCCTTGGAGAAGGCGGGTTTCGATGCCAGGCTTACCCGGGAGGACGACACCTTCATTCCCTTGTGGGATCGCGCCCGGAAGGCCAACGAAGCCGGGGCGGATCTCTTTCTCAGTCTGCATCTGAACGCGGCCAAGGCCAAGGCCGCCAAGGGCTCCGAGGTCTTCTTCCTGAGTCTGGACCAGGGGGACACCGATGCGGCCGAATTGGTGGCCCTGGAGAACGCGGGCGCCGTGGATCGGCCCGCCCAGGACACGGTGTTGTTCAGCATTCTCCAGGATCTGGCCCAGAAGGCCTATCTGCAGGAATCCGAGCGTCTGGCCGTCCACATCCAGGCCCAGCTCAATCATCTGGGGGGCATCAAGGGCCGGGGTGTGAAGCAGGCCCCCTTCGTGGTGCTGCGCGGCGCGGCCATGCCTGCGGTTCTGGTAGAGGCGGCCTTCATTTCCAACCCCAGGGAGGAACAAAAGCTGCGGGATGCCGCCTTCCGCCGGAGGGTGGCCGAATCCGTGGCCCGAGGCGTGCGCCGCTTCTTCGCAGACATCAGCAGCACCCCCCGGCGCCAGGGCGCCGACCAGGGGCGATGACCCAAATTATTCTTCCCACGCATTTGGGCCGATAGGAGTGACACCCCGCTAGAATGGAGCCCGATGAATCCCCACCGCGTCCTCATCGTCGATGACGAACAAGACTTCAGAACCCTCCTGGTGGAGGCCCTGGAGGGCATGGGCTACACCGCTGATGGGGCCGAGAGCGCCGAAGTGGCCCTGGAGTTGGTCCACCAGAAGCATTTCGCCGTCATCTTCACGGACCTGAACATGCCGGGAGGAAAATCCGGCCTCGAACTGATCAAGGCCATCCAGGCGTTCGATCCCAAGGCCTTCACCATCCTGATGACGGGCTACGCCACCACCGAGGCGGCCGTCCAGGCCCTCAAGCGCGGTGCCTACGATTTCATCCAGAAGCCTTTCAAGCTCGCCGAATTGGAAGCCAGCTTGGACCGCGCCTTGGGGCACTACAAGACCCTCCGGGAGAACGAGGCCTACCAGACCCGGCTCGAAGAGATGGTCATGGAGCGCACTCAGGAGATTCTGGGGCTCAAGGAGGACATCGAAAAGCTCTTCGAAGGCTTCGTGCGGGCCTCCGTGACGGCCATTGAAGCCCGCGATCCCAGCACCTCCGGCCATTCCAGCCGCGTGGCGGATCTCACGGTGGGGCTTGCCGAGGTCGTGAACCGCACGCCCAACGGTCACTACGGCGCCATCCAGTTCAGCGATCAGCAGCTCAAGGAAATTCGCTACGCCAGTCTCCTGCACGACTTTGGCAAGGTCGGGGTGCGAGAGCAGGTGCTGGTCAAGGCCAAAAAGCTTGAACCCGAGCGCCTCGAACGGATCTTCCAGCGCCTCTACCAACGGGATCTTGAGATCTCCTTGTCGCTGCTGGAACGGGCCTGGAAGGACGGCGAAGCCCACGATGCTGGGAGCTTCCAGCGCATGCTCGAGGCGCGTCGGGTGGAGAGCCGTCATCTGGTGGAACTGGTGGCTCGCTGCAACGAGCCGCAGGTGCTCCCTCGGGAAGTGGCGGACCGCATGGACGAACTCGAGGTTCTGGAATTCGCGCACCACGAGGGCCGCAGCGAACGGATCTTCGAAGCTTCGGATGTGAAGGCGCTCCACATCCCCAAGGGCAGCCTCTCCGGGGCCGAACGGGACGAGATCAACAGTCATGTCACGCACACGTTCCGCTTCCTCAGTCAGATTCCATGGACCACGGGGCTGGCGGACCTGCCGGAGATCGCCTACGCCCACCACGAGCGCCTGAATGGCCGGGGCTATCCGCGGGGCCTGCAGGCTGCGGAGATCCCCGCCCAAAGCAAGCTCATGGCCGTGGCGGATGTCTACGATGCGCTGGTGGCGGCGGACCGCCCCTACAAGGTCGCTGTGTCGGTGCCTCGGAGCCTCGAAATTCTGGAGGATGAGACCCGGG
>CAIPUA010000036.1 GCA_903868115.1 uncultured Holophagaceae bacterium | reverse complement strand
CGATCATCACCTTCGAGGATGTGCCCGGCTTCATGCCCGGCGTGCACCAGGAGCACGACGGCATCATCATCCACGGCGCCAAGCTGCTCTATGCCTACTGCGAGGCCACGGTGCCCAAGCTCACCGTGATCACCCGCAAGGCCTACGGTGGGGCCTACGACGTGATGAGCAGCAAGCACATCCGGGGCGACTACAACGTGGCTTGGCCCACGGGCGAAATCGCGGTGATGGGCCCCGAGGGCGCGGTGAACATCATCTTCCGCAAGGAACTCCAGGAGGCCGCCGATCCCGCCGCCAAGCGCGCGGAGCTCATCGAGACCTACAAGGACAAGTTCGCGAACCCCTTCGTGGCCGCGGGCCGAGGCTACCTGGACGATGTGATCGACCCGGTGGATACGCGGCCCCGCCTCATCGAGGCCCTGAAGATCTGCCAGAACAAGCGCGATAGCAATCCGCCTCGCAAGCATTCCACCATGCCGCTCTAAGGAGTCGATCATGTCCAGGAAGAGTTCTGTCGCCGAACTGAAGAAGCTGTTTTCCGATCTTCCCTACAACCATCTGGAACTGGGCGCGGTCAATGACCATGCCGCCTACGTCATGAACTTCAAGGGTTTGCACCCCATGCACAGCCACGCCCGGGACGAGATGTACTTCGTGCTGGAAGGCAAGGTGACGATCCGCTTCAAGAATGTGCCCGCCGAAGTCCTGCGCAAGGGTGAGTGCCTGACGGTCCCGGCTTACATGACGCACAGTTCTGAGAGCGCCGACGGGGCCCTGGTGCTGATGATCAAGCCCAAGGACATGTTCCCCAAGCCCCAGGACCTGGAGTAGCGCGATGGCGAACAAACCCGTAATGATCTGCGAAACGCTGCTGCGCGACGCCCACCAGAGCCTGCTTGCGACGCGCATGCGCACCGAGGACATGCTGCCCTTGTGTCCGATGCTGGACGAGATCGGCTACTGGTCTCTCGAAGTCTGGGGCGGCGCCACCTTCGACACCGCCATGCGGTTCCTGGGCGAAGATCCCTGGGAGCGCCTACGCATCCTGAAGAAGGCCATGCCCAAGACGCCCTTCCAGATGCTGCTGCGCGGTCAGAATGTGGTGGGCTACAAACACTACCCCGACGACATCGTCGAGAAGTTCGTGGTGCTGGCGAAGAAGAATGGCGTGGATGTCTTCCGCATCTTCGACGCGCTGAACGATCTGCGGAACATGGAATTCGCCATGCGGATCGCCAAGCGCGAGGGCGGCCACGTCCAGGGCGTGATCAGCTACACCATCAGTCCCGTGCACAGCACGGAAGCCTTCGTTAAAATGGGCTCGGACCTCAAGGCTTTGGGCGCCGACAGCATCGCCATCAAGGACATGGCCGGGCTGATCACGCCCTACGTGGCCTACGACCTCGTGAAGGCGCTGAAGGAGAAGGTGGGCCTGCCCGTGCAGTTGCACACCCACTACACCTCCGGCTTCGGTACGGCGGCGCTCATCAAAGCCATCGAAGCGGGTGTGGATGTGGTGGACTGCGCGATATCGGCCATGGCCATGAGCACCTCGCAGCCACCCACGGAAACCATCGTGGCCGCCCTGAATGGCACGGAGCGCGACACGGGTCTGGACCTAGCGAAGCTGGCGGACATCGCCCGTCTGACCACCGAGATTCGCAAAAAATACATCAGCTTCGAGGCGGGCATCGCCCCCGTGGATGTGAACGTGCTGCAGTTTCAGGTCCCCGGTGGCATGCTGACCAACCTCATCAGCCAACTCCGCCAGCAGGGTGCCATGGACAAGTACTACGATGTGCTGGATGAAATACCCAGAGTGCGCAAGGACATGGGCTACCCGCCCCTCGTCACGCCCTCCAGCCAGATCGTGGGCACGCAGGCGACGCTCAATGTCGTGCTCGGCGAGCGCTACAAGATCATTCCCGAGGAAGTGAAGCAGTACTTCCGCGGCTACTATGGCCAACCTCCCGCGCCCATGGATCCCGTCATCCAGAAAAAGGCCATCGGTTCGGAGAAACCCATCACCTGCCGTCCGGGTGAAATGCTGGCGCCCGGATGGGAGGCCGCCAAGCGCGAAATCGGAGACATCGCCCGCAGCGAAGAGGACATCGTCAGCTACGCGCTTTTCCCCCAGATCGCCAAGCCCTTCTTCGAACGGCGCAACAAGGGCCTGGGTGGCAAGGAGGAAGTCGCCGCGGCTATCGCCGCGGCCCTCTTCTACCAGGTGGATCAGAAGGAAGCCCGACCGGCGGCAGGCCCCACCTGCAAGGTTTCGCCGTGGAAGTTGAGTAGCCGCGGCATCGCGAAAGAGGGGAGATGACATGGCCAACAACAAATTCACCCTGATCTTGGAAGGCTCGCCCTACGAAATCGAACGCCGTGGCGAACTGATGGTGGTCAACGGGGTAGAGTTCACCTGTTCCCTGAAGGAGGGCCTACCGATCATCGGTGGCACGCCCCATCCCGTGAAACTCTCGGGGGCCTCCGCTGAAGTGGACGGCATCGCCTTCGCCATCGAAGTGAAGGGCCTGGAGGAACCCAAGGGGCCATCCAGGAGCCGGAAGGCCGCGAGTGCGGGCGCCGCCGAAGCCGCGGGCGCCGTCACCGCCATCATGCCGGGCCTCATCATCAAGATCCTCAAGCAGGAAGGCGAGCGCGTGGAAGTGGGCGACACCATCCTCATTCTCGAGGCCATGAAGATGCAGAACGATATCCAGGCCAAGGTCGCCGGCACCATCCAGCAGATGAATGTCAAACAGGGCGAAAATGTCGAGATGCGCCAGGTGCTCTGCGTGATCGAATAGGCCATGCTCAGATTCCTCGAAGCGCGGCAGATCGTGCTGGACCGTGTCCATCGCATGGCCCGGTGCCATGTTCTCCTGGACCAGGCCCTCGGCAGGGTGGTGGCGGAAGATCTTCACGCTGCGGAAGCAGTGCCACCCTTTACCAATTCAGCCATGGATGGCTTTGCGTACCGGACTGCGGATGCTGCGACAGCCTCGGAGGCCACGCCGCAGCGCCTGCGCGTGTGCGGGGAGCTCTGTGCAGGCCAGGTCTATCCCCATCCCATTGAGCCTGGAACCGCCTTGCGCATCATGACCGGAGCGCCCATGCCCGAGGGCGCGGATACAGTGGTGCCCCTTGAACTCACCCGCCATTCCGGCGACTGGGTCGAACTGCTGAAGCCCTTACGCCCGGGGGCCAATGTGCGACTCGCAGGGGAAGACATTTCCCTGGGCGGACAGGTTGTCACGGCCGGAACGACGCTTAGGCCCGGCGAGATCGGCGTGTTGGCCACCGTGGGCTGCGCCCGGGTCCCCGTCTTTCCCCAGGTCCGGGTCGCGGTCATCACCACCGGTGATGAACTCGTGGATTGTGCCCAAACGCCGGGCCCAGGCCAGATTCGGGACGCCAACATTCATGCGCTCTGTGCGCAGCTTCGGGCCTTCGGCGCCGAGGCTCGCCCCTTTGCCAGGGTGCCCGATCACCGAGAGCGCATGGAAGCCGTCCTCAGAGAGGCTCTCGAGACAACCGATGTGATCCTTACCACGGGCGGGGTCTCCGTGGGCGACAGCGATTTCGTCAAGCCGATGCTCAAGGCGATGGGTGCCGAGCCGATCTTCTGGCGGGTGGCCCAGAAGCCAGGCGGGCCGCTGGGTTTCTGGATGTTGCAGGGCACCCCGGTGTTCGGCATTCCCGGCAATCCGGTGGCGGCCATGCTGATGGTCGAAGCGTATGTCCGCCCCGCGCTGCGCAAGCTGATGGGCTACAGGCACCTGTTCCGGCCCGAGCGGCAGGGAATTCTGAATGAACCCTGGCGCAAGGGCGGGCCCGATGGCCGCGTCCATTTCCTGCGTGCGGTCGTGCGCGAGGTGGACGGCGAATTCCACGCCACCCTCACGGGACCGCAGGGAGCAGGCATTCTCTCCTCGATGCTTCGGGCCAATGCCCTAGTCGTCATCGCCGAGGAGGAAACCGCGATCCCGGCCGGTGGTTCTGTGCGCCTGCACCTCACCGAGGCCAGTGAAGATCATTGAGGGCTTCCAGCTTGTGGGCACCGATAACGAACTTCACCCAGGACAGGACTCTGTCGGAGCCTGTGACCGGGATCCGCGCACCGGGCAGAGGGGCCTGATACAAGGGAGCATGAGCGCGCCCGAGCCCCTGGACAACACCGTTGCATCTCGGCGCCGGATTCCCGGGGCCCGTGCCCTGCAGGTCCTGCTTCGAAGCCTGCACATCGTCGCCATGGCCCTGGTGCTGGGCGGTATTGCCCGGGGGGCGGGCTTCGAGTCGCTGCGCACCCCGATCCTCTGGACCGTCTTCAGCGGCCTGCTTCTCCTGAGCGTGGATCTGGCCCGGCGCTGCCTCGTGCTCAGCCAGGGAAGCGGTGCGGCCCTCTTCCTCAAGCTTGCGCTGCTGGGGTTGGGGAACCTGTTCCCGCCCGCCCGGCTGGAATGGTACCTCGCCGCCACCTTCGTGGCGTCCCTTGGCTCTCACATGTCGGGCGACTGGCGGCACTTCTCGTTCCTGCGTGGGCGCGTCCTGGACGCCGACGATCAGGGGCCGAAAGAGGGCTGAACCACAGAAATTTCAGAGTCTTTTCCTTTCGCGCTCCTTCGTGGATATTTGCTTTTTTGAAATAGATCATTTCAGTTGCCAACGCTCCCTCCCCGCCGGAAAGCCGATAGCGCCGCCAAGGCCAGCACCAGCATCAGGGAGGCCCAACCCAGCGGCGTGCCGTCCGTGGAAAGGCGGGGCAGTTCCTGGTTGAGGAGCAGGCCCAGCGAATCGTGCTGAGGCCCCGGCCCCAGGCCCAGCAGCCGGAGGGTGGCCTCACCCCAGAGCGCACCCAGCCAGGCCGTGGGGAAGAGACTGGCCGTTTGGTCCGCCACCCAGGGGGTCCAGATGCGAGTGCGGTGCAGCCAACTGCCGCCGAGGACCCGATTCATGGCCCAGGCCGGACCCCGGCGGAAGGGCTCCAGCCTGGCCCGGAGCGGCGGTTCCAGTTGCAGGGCGAGCAGGCCGCCCAACAGCAGGCCTAGAGCCATCCAACTCAGACCGCCCCAGGCGGCGGCCAGGGGCAGCAGGAACAGCAGGGGCGGAATGGCGCGCAGGGCCGACCGGGCACCCTTGAAGCGCTCGGCTCCCAGGGCTGCGACCGCCGCCAGGAGCAGAGCCAGAAGCGCCACGGCGGAGGCAAAGCCCAGGCTGCGGGCACCCGCCAGGAGCAGCCGCAGGAGACCATCCCGACCGAGGGCATCCGTCCCCAACAGATGCAGCCAGGAAGCCCCCAGGTCGCCCCGGAAGGGATCCAGGGGCAGTTCCGGCAGCAGGAGGGCCAGGAGAAAGACCAGGCGCCATCTCATGCCCGGGCCTCCCGAGCCTGCGCCAGCGTCCAGAGCAGGGCATAGGCCAGGATCCAGATGGCGAGGCCCTGCCGATCGTGGACCGCCACCCGCGCCATCCAATCCGAACCCAGGCCCCGCACGGCCAGGATGCGCTCCAGCACCAGGGTCGCGGTGAGCCACAGCGGTAGGCGCGCGGCCACCCAGCGGGGAACCAGGTGCCGCAGCGCCAGGCCCCGGACCCTCCGCACTACTCGCTGGCCCCAAGCTGCCGGAAAGGGCTGTTCCCGGGGCAGCGCCTGGGCGAGCCAGCGCAGTTCCGTGGGCAGGGCGGCCAGCAGGAAGGCTAGCGCCCAGGCCCCTTTCCCCGGCGGTCCCCAGATCGAGGGCCAGAGCGCCAGGGCCAGACCGCCCCAGAGCAGTTCCGGGGGTGCCTCCCAGAGCGCCAGCGTGCGGCTCCGCGCCGCCAAAGGCCCCAGAAGCCAAGCGAGGCCCACGGCCAGAAACACCAGCGCCCCGAGCAGCAAGACGCTCAGGGGCAGGATCTCCCAGGGAAATTCCGGCGCCCGGGCCATGCGCCAGGGTGCGCCGGGCAACGCCAAGGCCGCACCCAGCGCCAGTCCCCAGAGGAGCCAGCCCTGGCCGAGAAAGCTCCAGCGGGTCTTCACGGTTGCCACTTCCACCCCGCCGCGCCCGGCGTCGACAAATAAAGCCCCAGCGCACTTGGCGTCACCTCCAGACGCCGATCCACCCAGACGCCGCCCAGGTAGTCCAGGAGGGGCAGGGAGGTCGGGGCCTCCGCCCAGATCACCTGCAGTTCGTCCCAGGCCCGGGTGCGGGTTTCCGTGAGCCTTGGCAGCAGGCTGGCCAGCTTCGGATGACGCCAGCCCGCAAAGTTCATTCCGCCCTTGGGGGTCAGCAAATCCAGCACGGACCAGGGGTGCGGCTCGAAGACATTCACGGCGCACGCCAGTTGGAAGTCGCCCCTGGTGAGTCGCTCAAAGAGCACGGCGGCCTCCACGGGACGCGGTTCCAGCAACACGCCCTCTCGCTTGGCCCGTTCGCGCAGCGCCAGCAAGAATTTTCCCACGGGTTCATCGCCCGCTGTGAAGAGGATCTCCCAGCGCGTGCCCTGGGCCGGAGCCTCGACCCGGTCCCCCAGGTGCCTCACGGGGAAGCCCAGGCTCTCGGGGAACAGCCCTCGGCTCGGCCGCGCCTGTCCCCCGAAAAACGAATCGGGAATGGCCTCGCCCCGCCAACGCTCCAGACATCCGAGCGGGCCGACCCCCGCGCGGCTCCACACCAGGAGTTGGGCGTGCAGGGGCTGGCGAATTTCCCGATGGCTGGGCGGTGGTTTCAGGCCCCGCCGGGAGGGCGGTACGCCGATGGACAGCCAGCCCTTCTGAAGGTTCTGGAGGAGCGCCTGTTCATCGGCGATGAGCCGGAACCTCAGGCCGGGGATGGCGGGGTGGAGAAAGTGGGACCGGGCCGCAAGGTGCCATTCGCCACCCTGCATCCGCAGCGAAAAGGGCCCGCACCCTTGGTCCGCATGCCCGGCCTTCGCGATGGGCACCTGGATCAGTTCGCGAAGCAGGCGCTCCGGGGGGCGCGCTCCGCTCAGTTCCAGGACACCGCTGCGGACCCGGACTCGGAGGCCCTCGAGTATCCCCCGTTTGGTGGGGCTCGCCTTCGGGTCGTTCTGCAGGGTCTGCATCGTCCAGAGCGCATCCTCGGGCCGGACGGGGCTGCCGTCCACGAAGCGGGCGTCCTGGCGCAGGAAGAGCCGCAGGACATCGCCCTTCCGCTCCCAGCGTTCGGCGAGCCTCGGTACCAGACGGCCCTGGGTATCCATCCCCACCAGGGAATCCCCGGTGAGGGCCTGCAGAATGGCCTGCTCGAAGCCTTCCCCGCGAATGAAATCGAGCGGACCCGGATCCCGGGCGAAGGATTCCTGCACGACCTGGGCGAGCAGCGTCATGCAGCCCAGTGCAAGGGCGAGCAGATATCGCATGGGGCTCCTACCTGGAGGTCGTGTCCCCAGATTGCCACGATCACGCCCGCTTGCGCCGAGGGAGCTTCGCAGAGCTCGCTCTGGAGGCTCGGTTTTTCCATTCATGCTTGCAGATGGCAAGCTGGGTACCATGACCTTGGGATGCCCCCGCCGGGACCGCCATGAAATTACTCCTCGCCTCCCGCAACACCCACAAGGCCCAGGAACTGGCAGAGCTTTTGCCTGGAATCACCTTCGTGCTCTGGCCCCCCGGGGCTCCCGAAATCCCGGAAGACGGCACCTTCTTTCAGGACAACGCGCTACAGAAGGCCACCTTCGCCCTGGCCTGGTGGAAGCAGCACGGTCCGGAGCCCATCGAAGGTGTCCTCGCGGATGATTCCGGGCTCTGCGTCGACGCGCTCTGGGGCGGCCCAGGCGTGCTCTCCGCCCGCTTCGCGCCGGAACTCGACTACCCCACCAAGAATCGCAAGCTCCTCGCCATGATCCCCTTGGACGCGCCCCGCACCGCCCGCTTCGTGTGCGTGCTGGCCCTCGCGCCGATGGCCAGTCCACCCTTTACCGTGGGCGCCGCCGTAGAGGGCATTCTGGCCCTGAATCACCGAGGCTCCAACGGCTTCGGCTACGATCCCATCTTCATCCCCCATGGCTATGAGCAGACCTTCGGCGAACTGCCCAGCGACATCAAGCACACCCTCAGCCACCGCGGGCGCGCCGCCAGGGCCCTGAAGGTGCGCCTGGAGGCATGAACCCGAGAATCAGCCTTCCGCTTCCGGAAGCAGCAAGCGCATGGGCTGGGTTTGACCGGTGCGGGGCGGGACGAGGGGTTCGCCTTCGGCGGGAATGACCCCCTTCTCCCTGACGGCCGACGCAGCCTGGAAGGCGGCGAGCACGGCGGTGCGGATGCGCTGGTAGCTGGTCTCCGTCACCTTGGTGTTGAAGGTGAGGTTGCCCACCACATACCAGGACTCGCCGTTGGGCAGGGCCTGGGGCGCGGAAACCTGGATCTGGGGTGGCATGATGGAGCTGGAACTATCCTCGCGCAACTGCAGGGCCACGCGCTCGCACCAAGCCTGCAGCCGGGGCGTGATGGCCAGTCCCTCGGTCTCGTCCTTCACGGTGAGGCGACCGTAGAGCGTGAAGAACAGGCGCAGCTGGGGCAGATCGAAGCTGGAGTTCAGGAATCCGGCCATGGAGGCGATCTGTTGAAAATCCTTCTGCAGGGCGAGGAGCTTGGGGCTCGGGAGGGCGGGACCTTTGGCGGTGATCATGGGTCGATTATGGCAGACAGCCGCCTTCAGCCTGAAAAACTTCGGCCCCTCAGGCGGGAGGAAGCCAGATATGGAAGGTGGTGCCTTCGCCCACTCGGCTCTCGACATACAGGGCCGCGTGATGGGCCTTGAGGATGCCTTGGGTGGCCGCGAGGCTCATGCCACGCCCGAACAGTTTGGTGCTGAAGAAGGGATCGAACATCCGGCTCACGACCTCCTCCGTGGCCCCGCAGCCCGTGTCGGCGAGCGTGATAGCCACGGTGCGGCCCGTCGGATGTTCCGTGAACCATTGGCCCTCGGTGTGATCCTCCCGGGGCTCACCCTTGCTGAGACGGGTCGAGACCGTGATGCGGCCGGGACCGCTGCCAATGGCCTCCACCGCGTTCGTCAGGATATGGGCTAAGGCATTCTTGAGGTGGTTCCGATCCCCTTTCACCAAGGGAAGATCCCCCGCGAGTTCCAAGGTGAACGCGAGCTCAGGGCGCGCAGCCAGGACCTCCCGCACGAGGGAGTTGAGGTCCAAGGGGGCCGTCACGCACCAGAGATGACCCGAAGTCTCCAGCAAGCGGCGCCCCATGTCGGCACCCCGCTCCACCGCCGTCAACGCGCGTGCCAGGGCCGTTTTCCCCCGCTCATCGGTGGGACTCAGGGCGGCCAGTTCCAGGCTGCCCAGGATGCTCTGGAACAGGTTGTTGAAGTCGTGGGCAACGCCGCCGGCCATCAGGGCGATGCTCTCCATTTTCTGCGCTTGCAGCAGGGCAGCTTCCGCCTCGCTGACCTGCCGGTGACTCTCTGCGAGATCCAGGAGTCGTGCCAGTTCCAGGCAGGCAATCTCGAAAAGCCGCGCGTATTCCCGGAAGGCGCGCCGCTCCATATAGAGGGTCATCCAGGCAGAGTTGGGGCCGCCGGGCAAGCCCACGGGGAGGCTGAAGATGGCCGGATCATGCAGTTCGACGGCGGCCTTCTCTATCAGGCTAGGCCTTTGCGTCCAGGTGGAGGGCCAGGGGTCTTCCTGGCCCAGGGCCTGACGGGCCGCCTTTTCCATGGCGGCCCTGCCCGCGGATTCCATGGAGGTTCCGTAAAGGCCGAGCCCCACGGGTCCATTTTCGCCGCGGACCGCTAGATGGATGGCCCCGGGGAGCACTAGTTCGTGCAGCAGTTCCAGAACGGCCCCAGCCATGCCAACGGCATCCTGTTGCAGGGAGTACATGTGGCCGATGGTGTCCCGTAGGGCGGATTCCAGCAGCCGGTGCTCCAGCGCCTTGCCCAAGCGTTGATGGATGGCATCGGGTCCAAGTGCCGGGAGGTCGAGCTTCGTTGCTTCCCCCAGAGCAGGCGCCCCCGGGGCGCCAGCCAACAATTCGGCGGCGGCATCCACCACGCGAGTGGCTTCCCGTCCCTTGAGCAGGAAGCGGTCTGCTCCGCAGATCCGCGCCCAGAAGCGGCTCAGCCCGCCCGCCTGCCCGGTGAGCAGGATCACGGGCATGTGCCGGGTCGAGGGGTCGTCCTTGAGGAGTCGGCAGAGTTGGTAGCCATCCAGCGTGGGCATGACGCCATCCAGCACCACCACATCCGGGCGTTCGGCGGCGAGCAAGAGGAGCGATTCTGCCCCATCGGCGGCCTCCAGCACGCGATGTCCACGCTGTTGAAACATGGTCTTGATCAGGTTCCGGTCCGGGAGACTGTCATCGGCCACAAGAACCGTGAAGGCCTGTCGACTGGAATCGGTTTCGGATGCACTCATTCGTCACCTGGCCCGCGAAAAACCGCAGATTCATAGAATATCCGATCCTGGATAGCGGCAACGCAGTGCCCGGTCTGATTGTCCAGGTTATTTAGACGCGACGGCTTAGGGAGCCGCTCCGAACGCCTATACTGAACCCTTCTGGAACGCCTATGCCCCCTTTGGTGCCGCAACTTCCCGTTCATCCGCCCGAGCGCATTTTTGCCGCAGGCTTTGCCGCTTCCGGGCTTACGCAATTGACCCGTGCCTTCCCGGGCGGGGTGGCAACGATCGATGTTTCGAATATCGAGGAAACCGACTTCAGGGCCCTGCAGCCAGGCTCTCAGGATGTCTTCATTCTCGATGGGGACTCCTTCCAGGAGGAAAGGACACGGTGGCTGCAGGGGCGCCTCGCCCAGGTATCGGCGCTGCCGACTCTGGTGCGGGTCTCCAGGAATGATGCCGTGGGGCTTCATCGCTTCCTTCGCCTGGGTTTCGATGAGACCTACTGGACCGTCAAGGAACTACCCTTGGCGGTGGCACGCGCCTCCGCGAGAAGGGCGGCCGCCCACGCCGAGATGGGCCTCCATCCCACCGCCTCAGGGGGCGGAGTGGCGGGAAGATTCGAAGGGCTCTTCCCGAACCTGTACGACTGGATCTATGTGATCAATGTGGCGGAGGATGGGGCGTTCACTTTTGAAACCGTGAATCCGCCGCTGGGAGCAGGTTCCGGTTTTCTCAATCCGGATTTCTGCGGGCGCAGGCCGGAGGATTGTCTGTCCAAGGTCAGCGGTCCCCTGCTCTGTTCTCATTTTGCGGCGGCCCTTGCCGCGGGACGCCCACTGCAGTTCGAGGAAGAACATTCCGTCGATGGCCGACCGCGGAGTTTCCGGACCACCCTCACGCCAATCCGCAACAAGTGGGGGCGCCTGCATCGCATCGCGGCGATTTCCCGCGATATCACCGCTCTTAAGGAGGCCCAGGCCGCGCTTTGGGCCAGCGAGGAACGCTTGAATCTGGCCCTGGAGGGCACCCAGCAGAGCCTTTGGGACTGGGATCTTACGAGCGGCGCAGTCTTTCGCAGCCCCCGCTGGTTCTCCATGCTGGATCGCGAACCCGCTGAAGTCGGGCCCACCCTGCTGGCCGGCCTGGAACAGATTCACCCGGATGATCGGGCCCAGGCCGAAGGCGCGATGAACGCTCACCTCGAGGGACGCCAGGCGAGGTTCCAGGCCGAGTATCGGCTCCAGACGCGGATGGGTGACTGGATCTGGGTTTTTGATGCGGGCAAGGTGGTGGCCTGGGATGCAGAAGGGCAACCCTCTCGGGTAGCTGGGATGTGCACGGATATCACGGAGCGCCGCAGGGCCGAAGAATCCCTCCGCGCCCTGGTAGGTGGGGTGGTTCACGAGATCCGCAACCCGGTCTACGGCATCTTCATCAATCTGGACGCACTGGAAGCGACCTTCGGCGAAGAACCGCGCTATCGCCCCTTTGTCTTCGCGCTCCGGGAGAGTGCCGAGCGGATCGCCAGCCTCATGAATGACCTGAAGGACTACGGGGAACCGCGGACCCTGAACCCGGAACCCTGCCATGTGCTTTCCCTGTTGCAGGAGTCGGCCCGCGCCTGCGAAGGGCTGGTCGCGGAGCGTGCCTCCGCCCTTCGTCTGGATATTGAAGAGTCACAACTGGTCTTGCCGATGAACGCTCGCCGCATGCACCAGGTCTTTCGGAACCTCTTCGAGAATGCCCTGCAGCATTCCCCGATGGGCAAGGAGGTCTTCGTAGCGGGACGCCGCGAACAGGTGGAAGGGCACGAATGGGGGGTCTTCACCGTCGAGGACCAAGGCCCAGGTTTCGCCCCCGACGCCATGTCACGAGCCTTCGAGCCCTTTTTCACGCGGCGCAAGGGCGGCACAGGCCTGGGGCTTTCCATTGTCAAGCGGGTGGTGGAGGAACATGGAGGAACCATCGAACTCGCGAACCGTGCGGCTGGGGGTGCGATCATCACGGTGAAACTCCCCGCGCCCCGGCACTGGGGGTTTCTCCTGAAGGAGGCACCAGATGTCTAGGCCCAAGATCCTCCTCATCGAGGACGATCCCTCTGTGCGCCACGGCATGGCGGCCTTTCTGAGAGCCAACGAACTGGATGTGGAGGAGGCCGAGAATTGCCAGCAGGCCATGGACCTCTTCCGGGCCGATAACCACGATGTGGTGGTGGCCGACTACAGCCTGCCGGATGGGACCTCGCTGGACATCCTGCCCCAGGTGAAAAAACTTAGTGAGGACACGCCCTTCATCATTCTCACCGCCCATGGTTCCATCGATCTCGCGGTGCGGGCGATCAAGGAAGGCGCGGAACAGTTCTTGACGAAACCCGTGGAGTCCAAGGCGCTCCTGGTTCTCATCCGGCGTCTCCTCCAGCAGCAGCGCTTGCGAAAACGGCAGATGGTGGTCGCGCGGGAACAACCCGCCGCGATGAATCCCTTCCTCGGTGCCAGCGCCGCCATCCGGGACCTCGAAGAGCAGACCCGTCGCATGCTCGAATGGGATAGCCCGATTCTCATCCTGGGCGAGACTGGGGCCGGCAAGGGTGTGCTCGCCCGCTGGATCCACGCGAACGGACCTCGGCGCGAGGAGGCCTTCGTCAACCTCAACTGCGCCGGACTCAGCCGCGAACTTTTGGAATCGGAACTCTTCGGTCATGAGCGAGGTGCCTTCACCGGCGCGGTCAATGCCAAGCAGGGGCTCCTGGAGGTTGGGCACCGGGGGGTCGTGTTTCTGGACGAGATCGGGGACATGGATCCGGCCATCCAGCCCAAGCTGCTGAAGGCCCTTGAGGAGAAGTCCTTCCGCCGCCTAGGTGATGTGCGGGATCGTCATGTGGATATCCGCCTCGTCGCGAGCACCAACCTCGATCTCGAGGAGGCCGTGCGTGCCAAGAAGTTCCGGGACGATCTCTATTACCGGGTCAGCACCCTCACGCTGCGCATACCACCGTTGCGGGAGCGCCCGGAGGACATCCCCATCCTGGCTCGGGCCATCCTCACGAAGGTCTGTCTGCGTATGGGGAAACTGAAGGTCGAACTGCGTTCCGAGGCAGAGGCCCTCCTCCTGAAATACCCATGGCCTGGCAATATCCGTGAACTGGCCAATGTCCTGGAGCGCGCCATGATCCTGCAGCGGGGCGAGCGTCTCGAGGCGAGCGATCTGGGACTGCAACCGCGCCGAAGTTCCGCACCTGATCCCGGCGAGGACTTGCTGCCCCTGCGGGAGATGGAACGGCTCCATGTGGAACGGGTGCTGCAGCGCACGAGCGGGAATGTCACCGAGGCGGCCCAGATTCTGGGCATGGCCCGGCGCACCCTCTACGATCGAATGAAGGCTCTGGGGATAGCCCTCACGAAGGACTGAGCGGGGCACCGCACAATTCATGCGGATTTCCGCACAGCGGCCCTGCAAGCGTGGCTCGTTTGGGGATCTAACTTCCGACTTATCTTTCAATTAATAGAGAAAGGGAAGCTGGCCTGCCCTTTGCATTGGCGGGTCAGCCTTGGCTCTTTGCCCAGGATGGAACCCTTTCGTTTCTCTGGCAGTCTGATTTCGGATGCCCATCGAGGCAGGCGAACATCCCCACCCATAGGAGGCAGTGACATGATCAGGAACACCCTAGGCGGTCTGTTGGTCGCGGGAATCGTGGCCTCAGTCGGAGGCGCGGCCTTCGCGCAGGAACAGCCCGGAACGCTCTTCGCGAAGACCATCGCGAAATGCCCTTCCCCGCAGCTGGCGGATGTGGGAGGGCGAGAATACAAGTGCCTCTTCAACATCGAGAAGTTCTCGAGCGATCCCGATGTGGCCTTCAAGGAGATGTGGGGGAAGATCAAGGCGGCTTCTGCGAAGGCCGGCTTCAAGGTGGACGAAAAAGAGAAGAAGCCCCTCAAGGTTGAGCGAGCCACGAAGGAATACTTCGATACGCCTGACCAGGATCTCTGGAAGAAGGGCTACATCGTTCGCCTCACCACCAAGTTCAAGGATGGGGAAGAAACCTTGGCTGTCAGCGTTAAGGCGGTCACCGAGGATGTGGTGCGCTGCATGGCCACACCTCTGACCGTCGTAGGCGCCACGGGCAAGACCGAAGCCGAAGGGAATGTGGGCCTGGGCCCCCAGGGTCTTCTGCGGGAGTACATCGAAAAGGGTTCCAGCTTTCCGGTGACGCTTGCTCAATTGGGGACCATGACGCTGGGGGATTTCGGCAAGTTCATGCCGGAACTCCTCAAACTCGGGCTGCCAGCGGCCACGAAGCTCGTGGGCAAGAAGGCCTATACCTACCGCGTGAAACCCGGGGCGGTCGTGCTGCCGGGCACGGAGCCCTGCGGGATCTCCATGGAAGCCTGGGCCCACAAGGATGGCGGCAAGCCCTTCCTCATCGACTTCTCCTATGGCTATGGGGATCTCGACTTCTATGAGTCCAAAGAAGTCCATGTCGCGGGCGAGGCCTTCATGCTCAAGGTCATCAACGGGGAACTGAAGGATCTGCTGATGCCCAATTCGGGTACCTTCGGCGGCTCCAAGGTGCGCGTGCTGATGAACAGGCCGATCACGAACTAGAACCTGGATGGCGGGCTGGCGCCGTGCTGCCCGTGTCCATTTCGGAACACTCCGGAGGAATTTGATGATGCGAAACCTTTGCAAGACTCTTCTTGGCGGCCTGCTGCTGGCCACCTCGGCTCTGCCCACCTTCGCGGAAGATCCGGCCAAGCTCGACGAGATGTTCGGGGTGCTTTCCCAGCCCGCCTACATCAAGCACTACGAGGCCAACCTGCAGGGGAAGGTGGTCCTGAACCCTTATCTCCAGGCGGCGAACAAGGACAACCCCGCCATCCTGGATGTCAAGAGGGCGCCCTACAACTGGGTCATCGATGCGGAAGGTCGCGTCGCGATCGCCCCCGAGGCCGCCCACCCGCTGGGACGGACCTACGAAAAGGGTTTCTTCCGGCCCGAAGACAAGTCCACGCGCAAGCCCGGGACCCGCGAAAACTTCGGCCACGTCTCGATCCTCGGCGGTGCGCCCGGGCGCATCAGCGGGGAAATCCTCTTCGACAAGGAGAGCAAGACCTGGACCCTCAACAACAAGTCCGGACGCTACAGCAAGCACAACACGGATCGCACGGCCGAACAGATGATCCAGGCCGGGAAACTCATCCGCGAGGTGGTCAACCCCGGCGGCGCCACCTGGGGCCCGGTGTTCTACCTGCTGGAGTATGCCCCGGCCACGGAAGTCGAAAAGCACATGAAGAGCCCCGATCTGGCCTATGACGATGCCAAGAAGAAGAGCCGGCCCCACATCATCCTGATGCCGGCCCTCGAGGCTCCCGCCAAGGCGGCGAAGGCCGAGAAGAAGGCCCTGAGTCTGCAAGACCCGAAGCCCGAGGCCAAGACCGAGAAGGTCGACAAGAAACCCGCAGTGAAGGATGAGAAGGCAGACCCCAAGGTCGAAAAGAAGGGCGATGCCAAGGACGAAAAGGCGGATCCCAAGGCCGAGAAGAAGGGCGATGCGAAGGCCAAGAAGCCCAAGAAGCCCAAGGCGGCCCAGAACGACGATCCATCCTAGGGCTTGTTTGAACCCTTCCACTGAAAACCAAGGAGCTGACAAAACATGAAAACGAACAGGTTGAATCTTCATAAATTTGCGCTGGCACTCGTCTTGGGCAGCGCTTTCCTCGGGGCCCAGACCATCCCGCAGACCCATGTGGTCAAGGGCGAGAAGCACTTCATCGCAGGCTATGACCCCATCAACATCGATGGCACCGTCAACGTGGTGATCGAAATCTCCGCCGGCACCACCGCCAAGTACCAGGTGGATGTCAAGACCGGCATGATCGAGTTGGAGCAGAAGGATGGCGCTCCCCGCTTCGTGAAGTATCTCGGCTATCCCTGCAACTACGGCAACATCCCGCGCAGCATTCTCGACAAGAAGAAGGGCGGTGACGGGGATGCCGTGGACGCGCTCGTGCTGGGTGCCGCACTGCCTTCGGGTTCGGTGGTCAGGGGCCGCGCCATCGGCATCCTCAGCCTGATGGACACCGGCGAAAAGGATGACAAGGTCGTGGTGGTCGCCGAAAATACACCCTTCGCCGCCTGCCGCAGCATCGAGGAACTCGACAAGAAGTTCCCGGGCGTGACCACCATCCTGCAGACCTGGTTCACCTCGTACAAGGGACGCGACAAGGAGGGCAAGCTCCTTCTTAGCTCACCCGGATTCAAGGGACGCAGCGACGCCATCAACTTCATCGGCGATGCGGTTCTCGATTACGAGAAGTCTGTGACGACTGACGCTGACCGACGGCCTCTCGATGAAAAGGGCAACCCCAAGCTCTATCGCTGGCCCCTCGCCAAGAACATGGGCGAGTAGTTCCACCCTGACCCCTCAGCGCGGCGTTGCCCGCAACCCAATCGGAAGGTTTTGGGGCCGCGCTGAGTTGGAAGGGATGAATGCCTCCCCAAGACTGTGTGGGTCGCGGGCGGGCGGTAGGCGATGGCGAAGAGATTGCGGAAGGCTTGAGGTTGCCACCTGTCCACGCCTGAAAATTCAAAATTCCTTCACCGCGTGCCTTGCCTGAACGGCCAGTCGCGCGGTGTTTGCTTGTCCAAGTGGACACTCTGCGTCCTGCTCTTCTCCCTCGGGCTCGGGGCGCAGGAAAGCACCTTCATTCTGCTGCGTCATGCGGAAAAAACTTCGAAGCTGGCCTGCGCGGAGCTATCGATGAAGGGTCAGCACCGGGCGGAAGGCTTGGCCGAGGAACTGGCGCTGATGAAGCCGGTGGCGCTCTTTGCTACGGAATTCACCCGCACTCAGCAGACCCTCCAACCCCTGGCGCGCCGTTTGGCTCTCCCGATTCAAGTGAGAAATCGTGAGGAGGAGCAGGCCCTGGCCCAGGAACTCCTGCGGGACTTTCGAGGGCGGGTCGTGGTGATTTGCACCCACTCCGACCGCATCGCCAACCTCCTGGAGGCTCTGGGCCAGCCTACCGACCTGGCCGAGGTGCGAGAGTTCGACCGGCTCTGGATTCTGCAGGTGGGGGCGGATGGCGTCAGGCGGATCGAGGAGCGCCGGCAGAAAGCTCTGCCCTGATTGTAGGATCTCCATAGTTCGGCTCAGGGAGGCATCTTGATGGAGCGCGGAATTGTGCTGATGGTTGCCCTCTCCCTTCCACTGGCGGGTTGGGGCGCCAAGGGGCATCGCCTCATTGCGGACGGTTCGCTCCGCACCCTGCCGCCGGAGCTGGGGGCCTGGTACGCGGGCCAGGAGGTCATCTTCCGGGAAGCAGCCTTGGATCCTGATCGATGGAAGGAAGAGGATGCCAAGGAATCCGCTCGCCATCACATCCGGGTCGAAGCCTACGGGCGTGTCGACCAGATTCCCTATGACGCTGAAGCAGCCATCCGTTCCGTGGGGGCTTCGATGTTCGCCATGGCCGGCACCCTCCCATGGGTCATTGGCGACCGCTATCGCCGCGTGGTCGAAGCCTTCCGTGCCCAGGACCCGGCACGGGTGGTGAAGGAAAGCGCCTGGCTCTGCCACTATGTCGCCGATGCCCAGGTTCCCCTGCACACCAACCGGAACCATGACGGCAAGAAAACCGGCCAGAAAGGCGTGCATGCCCGGTGGGAAAAGGGGCTGGTCGAGTGGAAGGTGGAGACCCTGCCCGAGCTCCGGGCTGCCTGCCCTCCCAAGGAACCCGTGAAGGTTGCATGGACCTGGATTGCCGAGGCCTTCGCCCTGGCGCCAGGCCTGCTGGAAGCGGACCGTGCTGCGCTCCAGCTGGCCGATCTGGTGGAGCCGGGCTCCCCCAAGGGAAACAGCTACTGGACAGCCTTTTGGGCGCACGAACAACCCTCGGTGACACGGCAATTGCAGCGTTCGGCCGAGCGCACCGGAGACCTATTGCTGGCCGCCTGGCAAGAGGCAGGGGCACTCCGGTCGGTATCATGAATCGGCACCTGGAGCGATCTTCTTGCAGCGCATCTACCTGGATCACAACGCGACGACCCGGCCCCACCCTGCGGTGGTCGAGGCGATGCGGGGCTGTCTGGAAGACACCTGGGGCAACCCCTCGAGCCAGCATGGCCCGGGTCAGGACGCGAAGCGCGCCTTGGACCTGGCCCGCTCGCGCGTGGCGGCACTGATCGGCGCGGAGCCCGAGGAGATCATCTTCACCAGCGGCGGCACGGAGGCCGATAACCATGCCCTGCGCCTGGGCGCCACAGTTCAGGGTGGCCGCCGCATCCTGACCTCGGTCCTCGAACATGCCGCCGTGCGGGACACGTGCAGTGCCCTGACGGCCCAGGGCTTCGAAACGGTGGTGCTGCCCGTGGGTTCCGAGGGTCTGCTCGATCCCGCCCTGCTGGAAGGCGCCCTGAAAGAAGGCGCGGCCCTGCTCTCGATCATGCGGGCCAACAATGATCTCGGCACCCTCCAGCCCGTGAAGGCAATGGCTGCCATGGCGCGGTTCCACGGCATTCCCGTACATACCGATGCGGTGCAAGCCGTCGGCAAGATCGCGGTGGAGGTACGGGATCTGGGCGTGGATCTGCTGTCCCTTTCGGCCCACAAACTCTACGGCCCCAAAGGCGTCGGCGCGCTGTTCGTGCGGCGGGGCCTGCACCTGGGACCGTTCCTGACGGGCGGCCCCCAAGAGCGCCGTCTGCGCGCGGGCACCGAAAATCTGCCGGGCATCGTCGGGTTCGGGGTGGCTTGCGAGCTGGCGCAGTCGCGGCTGGCAGCCCGCAGCCTCCAGACCCGCCATCTGCGCGATCGGCTGGAACGCGGCATCCTGGAGGGCATCCCCGGCACCCGGCTCAATGGCCATCCTGAAATGCGTGTGCCCAACACGCTGAACATCAGCTTTGAGGGCCTTGTCGCGGAGGATCTCCTGTTGAACCTGGATCTCGCCGGCATTGCTGTTTCCCTGGGCGCTGCCTGCCAGTCCGAGAGCCGCAAGCCCAGCCCCGTGCTCCTGGCCCTGGGCCGCAGCGAGGCTGAGGCGAGCTCCTCGCTGCGCTTTTCCCTGGGTGAAGCCAACACCGAGGACGAAATCACACGCACCCTCGAGGTGCTGAAAACCTCGGTGGCGCGCCTGCGCCCACGGAGGCTGCCGTGAGCAAAGGCAGAGTGGTCATCGCCATGAGCGGCGGCGTGGATTCCAGCGTCGTGGCCGCACTCATGGTTCAGGCAGGCTGGGAGGCGGTCGGCGTCACGCTGCAGCTCCGGTCCTGTGATGACCGCATGGCCAGCCGCTCCTGCTGTTCGGCGGATGGCATCACCCAGGCCCGGGCCGTGGCGGGGGCCTTGGGTATTCCTCACTATGTGCTGGACTGCCGGGAGACCTTTTTGGACCGGGTGATGCGCCCCGCCTGGGCCGAGTACGCGCGGGGCCGCACGCCCAGCCCCTGCCTGCACTGCAACCGCGAGATGAAGTTCGGCTACCTGGGCGACTACGCCGAACGCATCGGGGCCGAGCGTATCGCCACGGGCCACTATGCCCGCATCGAGCGCGAAGGCGACGAGGCGCGCCTGCTGCGCGGTGTGGACCGCGCCAAGGACCAGTCCTACTTCCTCTCAACTCTCAGCCCCGAACAGATCGCGCGGCTGGAACTGCCCCTGGGCGCCCTGACCAAGGCGGAGGTGCGGGCCTTGGCCCGGGAACGGGGCCTCGTCACCGCCGAGCGCCACGAAAGCCAGGACATCTGCCTGGCCGTCGAAGGTCTCGGCTTTCCCGAATCCCTGCGCCAGCGCTTCGAACAGGAGGCACGCCCAGGCGACTTCATCGATCCGAAGGGCCGCGTGCTCGGTCCCCACGCGGGCTTGCACCGCTACACCATCGGCCAGCGGCGCGGCCTGGGCATCGCCCTGGGCACGCGTGCCCATGTGGTAGGCCTGCGCGCGGAAGATGGTGCCGTGATCCTCAGCACCGATGACCAGGATCTTCGCTCGACCGGTCTGCGGGCCTCAGGGCTGCACTGGTATTCAACACCCCCGGAGCGCTGCGAGGCCCAGATCCGCTCCCGCCACGGGGGTGTCCCCGCGCGGGTGGAACTGCAGGAAGGCGGCACGGCAACGCTTCGTTTCGACACCCCCCAGCGCGCCGTCACCCCCGGCCAGGCCGTGGCCTTCTACGAGGGCGAGCGCCTGGTGGGCGGCGGCTGGATCGACGCGGCGGTGGGCATTGCGCAATGAATAAAGCCTTTGAGGCAATGGAGTAGGGGTGTATCGAGTGGATTGCGAGAAGGCCCCCAACCCCCTCCAGGCCATCCGTGAGTGGCTTGCAGAAATGAAGAAGGGGCGCGACCTGTAGGCGAATTCAGCCTGGGGCGTTGGGGCCGCGTTGAGCGGATGTATCTTTCACTGCAAGGGCATCCGGCATGTATACTTCACCAAACCCCGCCTCGAGATCCCGTTGATGCAACGCCTGAACCTTTGCCAGATGCACCTGCAGCGGCCCGATCCGCCGCTCGGGCCGCATGGTCGCGGAATCCTTGGCGCCCTCGCCCTAGCGCACGATGATTTCCCGGCGCGTGAATTCCACATCCTGCACCCGCAGCCACTCCAGCAGGCGCATCCCGATGCCGGGGTGGCGCTTGTCGTGCAACAGGATGAAGCGCCGCACCCGGTCCACTTACCCGTCCTCGGTCCGAAGGCCGTGGTGCCGTGCCCGCTGCTCCACCCGCAACTGGCCCAGAGCGCGCGGCGGCGGGGCCGAGGCAGGGGCAGGGGCAGTTTCCATCCGTCCAATCTTAGCCCTCCTAATTTTGGCCCGTCCGCCGAAACCGTAAATTTTTCAACCTGTTTCTTCTTCGCCCACCGTCTTAGGCGAACCGGCCTTAGGGTGTTCAAGTTCGTCTAATTTAAAGTTGGGTGGCGCTGCGCACCACCCAACGCCCTGCGAGTTGACCTATGCCACGCCCGGCGCGCATCGCCGCCCAACCGCTCGTTCGACGCTGCATGGCTCACTTTTTCACCTTCCTTTTAACTCCACCGGCGCCAAACATTCGCCATGCCGGTCAACTCGCAGGGCGTTAGGCCAACCCAGGAGTCCCAATGATTAAGGTCTTCGAAGCTCAAAACTTACCCGAAGCCCATCTTGTTTGCGGCTTGCTTCAAGCGGATGGCATAAATGCTGAGGTCCGGGGCGACACCCTTTTCTCAACCCTGGGCACCGGCACAGATATTCCGGGCGTTCTCCCGACGATTTGGGTTTCTCGATCAGAGGATGCGGCGAAAGCTTCCGACATTGTCTCCAAATTTAATAGGGGCGACATAGTTGCACTCTCTAATGCTCCTTCATGGCAGTGTCCTAAATGCCAAGAGGTTCACGAACCCCAGTTCTCCAGTTGCTGGAAATGCGGCACTCAAAAACCGGTGCCAGCCCAGGCCTCTTAAGAACTCATTTGTAACCAACTGAAAACAGGCGCCTTTTCATAGCGCCTCTTCGATGGGAACCATCTTCATCCCAAGCTTGGCGGCGCGCTGAGCGAGGTGGTTGACCACGCGCTGTCGGTACCGCGTCTCGTAATACTCCTGACCTTGGTCCGTGTATTCCTGGCCCTTGGTGAGCAGGATGTAGATGAGACGTGCAAGCTTATGGGCAGCGGCGGTGACCGCCTTCGCCTTTTCCATCCGCGAACACATGCGCCGGAAATAGGCCCCCAGGGCCGATTTGCTGGTGCGGAGCGCCGCCGCTGCCAGACGCAGGGCTTGGGCGGCCCGATTGGCGCACCGCTTGGTCCTCCCGCTCATCACCTTCCCACCCGTGATTCGGGTCCCCGGGCACAGTCCCAACCAACTCGTGAAATTCTTTTCCGTCGGAAACCGCGACATGTCTGTCCCGATCTCGCTGATCACGGCAAGCGCCGTGCTCACATCGATGCCATCGATCCGTGTCAGGTCCACGCCGCACATCCTGAACAACAGGCTTCGCAAATCGAACCGGGGCGCGTTCCGGGCTCTGCCACGCTTCTTACCTTGAGGCGGGTCTCCCTCGTGGGACTCCAGGGTCTGCAACTGTCG
>CAIPUA010000035.1 GCA_903868115.1 uncultured Holophagaceae bacterium | reverse complement strand
CAGACGGGTTCCGTGGTGGATCCTGGGTTGCGGTTTCCCTATTCGCGTCCATCCGCGTCGATTCGCGGTTCCGGTTCTTTTTGAAAACCGCTGATGCACGCGGACGGACGCAAATAAAAACAGATCCTGGTTTTTTTTGAATTCGTGTCCATTGTGTTCATTGCCGGGACTCCTGTTCATCACCGTTCGCGGGGCTTTTGGAACCGAGGGACGGCGGCCAAGACGGGAATCTATGTGAATGTTCCGAAACTATTGGCATTTTCTTGAATAGAGGCGGAAGATCCCGGCCTTGCTGCATACCCGTAGGCCGGACGGGTCTTGACAATCTTTAGAGGTTATATAACCTTGAATCGGAGGGCGGGATGCGCCGAGTCCGCAAGACCAAGCGGTACCACAAGACCCTCGGCGTCTTCCCAGGCAAGGACCAGGACGCCGTGGAAGCCGCCGTAGATCGGTTGGAGGGAGATTGGAAAGGGCTTGATTTCGCTCCCCTGCACGGCACGAAAGACTGGTGGCGACTTTCCGTTGGCAACTTTCGGGTCTTTTGCCGGGTGTCGATCAATCTCGAACCAGCGAGTACGGGCACGCAGGCCATCACGATTCGAGTTCAGGAAATTGTGGCCTGCGAAGTGACCCGCCGTTCCACCACGACTTATCGAAAGCGAAATTGAGGAGCTTGCATGCCAGCCGTTCAGAGCGCTCCAACATTCTTGACGGATGCCTATGGCCGCCGGACCCACGCGATCCTTCCCTACGAGGAATGGGAACTCTTGACTGCCTGCCCCGCCGAGCCCGATGACCTGGATCTGCGCACCCTTGCCCGCCTCGAGCGGGGCATGGCAGACAACCCCGAGGACTTTGAGGAAACTCCCGTCAGGAATCCCATCCGGAAGGCCCGTCTGGAGGCCGGGATCAGACAGGAAGACTTGGCGAGGACCTTGAAAATCAGCCAGCCTGCTCTTTCCAAAATGGAACGCGAAGGCCACCGTCCGCGACCCTCCAGCATTGAACGCGCCCTCGCGGGCCTTGGGGCCCTGGAGCCCTGAAAATACCTTGCCGAAGCCACCTGCTCCCTTTGGAAGAATGCGGGTCGTTTCCTCCAACGCATCAGGGGTTGCCTGAGTCATTCGAGCACCTCGAACGCCACGTCCTTTGGCTGGGATTGGCCGATAATCTGGAAAGGGAAAAGACTGGGACGCAATGCACGCGAATAGAGCAACTGCAGGCGGGGCGGCGGCAACCACGGATTCGCCCAGGGGGTATCTACATCACCGTGCATCACTGTTCAGCCCCGGTTGAGCTTTCTTTGCTTCACTGAGAAAAACGGAACCAGTGATGAACGGTGATGGACGGTGATAAATGCAAATCGGCGGGATGCAACCGAAAGGGAGTTCGTCGAACGGAGCAAAGATCATCGAGGTTCTTTCCCCGCGCCCTCCGCGCCTCTGCGTGAGAAAGAGCTGTTTCACGCGGAGACGCGGAGAACGCGGAGAAAAGCAGAGAAAAGGGTGGAGGCTCGCGGAGGAAGACGGGTTGGCTCCGTGGTGAAGCCTGGGTTGCGGTTGCTCTATTCGCGTGCATCCGCGTCGATTCGCGGTTCCAGTTCTTGTTTTACCCAGCCGGGTTCGACACTCTAGCTAGGCTGTAAACAATGCCGAAGCCACGGAGACTCCGATGCCCATCTTGCCCTTGCTGAATGTTTGGCTGCTTCCGGCTCTGGTGCAGCCCACGCCCACCCCCGCGGCGCTCACCGGTCCCTGGTCGGGCGCCATCGAAGTGCCGGGCATGGCCCTGGCCATCCAGGTGAATTTCCTCCGGGAGAAGGCCTGGACCGGGACGATCGCCATTCCTGCCCAGGGGCTGAAAAATTTTGCCCTGGCTGATTTGAAGGCGGAAGGCCCGGAGATTTCCTTCCGCATGGCGGGCATTCCCGGGGAGCCTGCCTTCAAGGGGCGCCTGGAGGCCGATGGTGCGCTGCGGGGCATCTTCACCCAGGGCGGGCAGAACTTCCCCTTCTTCCTGAAACCCGGCGCCCTGCCCCCTGCACCACCACCCGCACCGGTGGCGAAATCCCCGCAGGATCGGGAGATCCGGTTCCCCGGCTTCAACGCCTTCCTGCTTAACGGCAGCGTGTACGCGGCCAGTGGTCACGGCTATTTCGCCGTGCTGGTGGCGGGCTCCGGGCCCACGGACCGGAACTGGTCCAACCCTCTGATCCGGGATCCGGCAACGGGCAAGGTCTTGCCCAGCCACGGCGGGCGGGATTTCGCGGCGTGGCTGGGCAAGCAGGGAATCGCGAGCCTGCGCTGGGACAAGCGCTTCATCGGCAGCAAGGATCCCAAGCTGGATATCTCCCTGGACGCCCAGGTCGGTGATATCCGCGCGGCCCTGACCTGTGCCCGGCAGCTGCCCGAGGCCAAGGGGAAGAAGCTGCTGCTCATCGGCCACAGCGAAGGCGCCCTGCTGTCGCTCCTCACGGCCAAGGACGCGGATGCCCTGCTCTTGCTGGCGCTGGCGCCCCAGAGCATGGCCAAGACGATCGTGGAGCAACTCAAGCTCCAGCTCCCGCCCGACCGCGCCGCTGCCAATCTGGCTTACCTGGAGTCGGTATTCACGGCCATCCGCACGAACCAGCCCACCCCCGAAGGCGGTCCGGAGGTCTTTCCCGCGCTGGTGGCGACACTGGCCAAGCCTCTGATGCGCCCGGAGAGCCTTGCCTTCGTGCGGGACACCCTGGACCTGGATCCCTGGGCCCTGGCTTCGCGCGTGCCCGTGCCCTGCGCCGTGGCCTGGGGCGACCGGGATGTGCAGACCTGGAAGCCCGCGACCCTGCCCGTCGCCTTTCCCGGCACGGTGATCGAGATCCCGGACGCCAACCACCTGTTCAAGCGCGAGACTCGGCCCCGCACCGGCCTCAGCGGCGCCAACGCGGGATCCACCTATGGTGACGACACGCCCATGGCGGATCTGACGCCCCTGGCAGCCTGGATGCAGGGACTGAAATAGAGCAGCAGGGATTTCACATTTCCTTGGCGGCCAGCATCTCCAGGGTGCGCTTCTTTTCCGCCCGGGTAAGGAAGGCGACGGCGACCAGGACGAAGCCGAGCGAGATCCAGTTCTGCAGGCTGGGGAGCTTGCTCCCGAAGAAGGCCCACCCCAGCAGTGTGGCCGTCGTGCCCGCCACGAGCGACGTGAGTCGGTTCACCAGACCCGTGAAGGTCGCCGTGCGGCCCTTGAACATGAAGATGAAGACGCTGAAGAAGGCCACCACGCCGAAGGCGACACCCGAAAGCGCGGCCCAGCCCCAGCCGGACATCGGGTGACTCACGGCGGACACGAATTCCGAGACTTGGCCCAGTTCCATCCAGGAGGGGAAGAAACGGGGACTCAGCAGGAGCGCGACCACCATGAACATCATGGTCACGGAGGCGGCGATCTGCTCCGTGGCGAAGAAGGCGCGGTTATTGTCCACCGGCGCCGAGGCCTGAATCCGAATGGACGGGCCGGGAACAGCGGCTTCGCCGCCGCTCCCGGCGGGGGCCAGGGGGGACGCAGAGGCCGCGCTTGCGCGGTCGGGCGGTCCCACCTGACCAGCTTTGGGTCGCGTGTTTTTGTAGTAGTTCATGATGTATATGCGGATGGCATAGGCGGTGATGTAGCTGCCCAGAATGACCACCGCGGCGGTGTTGTGGATGAAACTGGGCTTGGAGCCAT
>CAIPUA010000034.1 GCA_903868115.1 uncultured Holophagaceae bacterium | reverse complement strand
GTGATCCACGGGGTCGGAGGATCCATATGCGCCAGCGAAGTGGGCGAACCGAGTTGAGCGGCCCTGTCTAGAACGTGACCAGAGAGCATTTCTAGTGCGGGTAGATCGCCCAGCCCGGACTCAGGAAGCGTGAGCGGCAGATCGACAGAATCACGACTTCGCGAGACTAGAAGCTCAAGTGCCCTATTCAATCCGTCGTGTGCCGAAAAACTCGGATCAGGAATCCGCATACAAACTCCGGTTCGGGTCGAATCTGCCTGTTCCACCCCAGGCCCATTTTGCTCAAATCGCCTGCAGTGATGGTAAGAGTTTCACCCGGGTCGAGACCGCATGCAGCGCGATGAGGTGGAGCATTTCGTTCACGGTAGTGCAGCAGTCGGGCAGGATCGTCACGGCGTAGGATTCGGCTGCCTTCGATATGGCGGTGTGGGTGACGCAGTTCTGAGTCATCATCCCGCACACGAGCAGTTCGGTGGTATCGAGGCCGCGCAAGGTCGCTTCCAGGGTCGTCTTTTCAAAGCTGTCAGCGAAGTGCTTGACCACGACTGGAGCCTCCGGGGCGGCCGCGAGGATGCGGGGATGGATGGCGGCTCCCTCAGTGCCTTCGTTGAAAAACGGGGCGACACCGCCGCTGGCGTCGGCTATGTGCTGGATGTGGATCACGGGGATGCTCTTGTCCTGAGCGGCCCGGATGGCCCCTTCGATGGAGGCGAGGATCGTTTCCGTGTTCCAAAGGGGGAACTTGCCACCGGGGAAGTAGTCGTTCTGAAGGTCGATGACCAGCAGGGCCTTGCTCATGGGTTCTCCTTTTCGCATCGCCCGGCAATCCGGGCATAAGGCTCAGGTTAAGAGTCCTAATTGGATCAACCCAGTGGCGTGAACGCCATTTTTAGGGTTGAATCTGCCATATGTCGCCTTCACCCGCTCCCCTGACCGTCGCCATCCTGGCCTACTCTGGTGCCCAGGCGGCGGCAGTCCATGGGCTGTTCGACCTCCTGGGCACGGCGAACAGTCTCGCGGTGGAGATTGACCCCAACCAGCGCCCCCTTGAGGTCCTGGTCCTATCGGCGGAAGAGGGCAGGCCACCCGCCGCGCAGACGCACCTGGCGGCCCTCATACTCCCGCCCTGCCTCAGCCCAGATCAGGCCACGCTTCAGGACGTTGGGTTAAAGGCATGGATCACTGCCCGCCACGCAGAAGGCACTCTCGTTTGCTCGGTGTGCGCGGGAGCCTTCTTACTGGCCGAGACCGGCCTTTTGGACGGCCGTCCGGCAACCACGCATTGGGGGCTGAAGGACGCTTTTTCCGCAAGGTTCCCAGGTGTCCTGCTTGATACGGATCGGCTCATCATCGATGACGGGGACATTCTGACAGCGGGTGGCCTGATGGCCTGGGTGGACCTGGGATTGAAGCTCATTCATCGATTCCTCGGTACGACCATCTTGCTGGCCACCGCCCGCCATTTCCTAGTGGACCCCGGCGGCCGTGAACAGCGGTTCTACACGACCTTCGCCCCCTCTCTCGCTCACGGAGACAATGCCATCCTCCGAGTTCAGCACTGGCTG
>CAIPUA010000033.1 GCA_903868115.1 uncultured Holophagaceae bacterium | reverse complement strand
TTCATACCCCGCACCACGTCCCACAGCGAACGGCGGGCCTGGGGGTCAAGGCCGGTGGTGGGTTCATCCAGGAAGACCAACTCCGGATCATTCACCAATGCCAGCGCAAGGGCCAGACGCTGCTGCTGCCCGCCTGAAAGAGTCACATGATAGGCATCGGCCTTGTCGGTCAGCTGAACAAGCTCAAGCAGTTCCTGGGCGCTGCGACACTTCGGGTAGTACGCGCCGTAGAGTTCCAGCGCCTCCCGGGGTGTGATCTTGTTGAAGAGACTGGTGCTCTGGAGTTGCACACCGATGCGCGACCGGATCTCCCGGCCGTGGTGCTGCCAGTCGAAGCCCAGGATCTCGATCTCGCCTGCATCGGCGGGGGTGAGGCCTTCGATCATCTCAAGCGTCGTCGTCTTGCCCGCCCCGTTGGGGCCTAAGAGTCCGAACACTTCACCCTTCCGAACTTCCAGGTCCACGCCCGCCACGGCCAGCACCTTCGGGTACTGCTTGCGGAGATTTCTGGCTACGACAGCGGGTTGAATAGACACGACGCAAGGCCTCACGGAGACTTCAAATGGAGCACGACCCACAGTTCTAGGTGACGCTACTCGCCGCAAGTCTATACTGGCTTCATTAGCCGAAGGACACGAAAGCGCAGCTGGGGGGGTGTCATGGGTTCCATGGCTTGCCTCAGGATCGCGTTGAGAATCCCTGAGGTGCTTTCAAGGCTGGCTCCAGAAGCGCGAGACCTCCGCGAGGATGCCCTCGGAGACGGCCTCCCGGGGGAATGTTGGAACCAGTCGTCGGGGAAGCACTCGGCGAAGGCGGGCTCCAGGAAGCGGGCATCGAGGAAGGCGAGGAGACCCCGCTCCTCGGCCCCCCGGATCACGCGACCTGCGGCCTGGATGGCCTTGGCCATGGCGGGATAGGTGTAAGTAAAGGCCTCGCCTACGCCATCGGTACGGTCGAAGTAGTCCTTGGTGAGTTTGCGCTCCAGGTCGAAGGGTGGAAGGGGTGGGCCCACCACCACGCAGCCTATGAGGGCATCGCCGGGCAGGTCGATGCCTTCCGAAAGGGACCCGCCCTGCACCGCCAACACGACCAGACCGCGGTCCTCGGCGAGGGCCGTGAGAATCTGCTGCAGCGCCTCGGCACTGGCCCGCCGGGGCTGGACGAGGATGCGGAACCCGGGAATTTCCAGAAACGGCAGGGTCTTCTCCAGGAACTCGAAGCTCGGGAAGAAGACCAGGTAGTTGCCGTGGCGCAGCGGCAGCACCTTCGCGAGGAAGTCTGCGATGCGGGGAGCCTGCTGTGCGCGCAGGCGGTAGAGCGTCGAAATCTGCGGCACGAGGAGTAGGCAGCGATGCTCCGCGGGAAAGGGGGACGGAATCTCCTCGCAGCGAACCTGCTTGAGACCCGAGAGTCGGGCGTAGAAGGCGAAGGGCTTCAGCGTGCCCGAGAAGAGCACCGCCCCCGCGAGAGGTTTGAAGCGCTCGGCGAGGTGCGTGGAGGCGTCCACGCAGGTGATCTGCAGGCGCCCCGGCGGCGTCCAGGTGAGCAGATGGGCCTCGGTGCGCTCCCGCAGCACACCGCAGAAGTCTGACCACGCGCGGAAGAGCTGCACCAGAGGATGGCTTGGGGCGAGTTCGGTGCCCTCCGCTGCCGCCTTGGCCACCAGCTTGCGGAGCCGCTGTTCCTCGGCGTTGAAAAGAACTGGATCCACATCCAGCTTTCGGCTGGGACCGGCATGAGCGCCGACGAGCTTGAGGCAGCGGTCAAGCTGCCGTGTGAAGCGGCCCTTCAGTCCGGTACGCGTACCCTTCCAGGCTTTCTTCAACGCCTGCAGCTGGTCCACGTCCAGCGCGGGCGAGAACCAGGCGGTGGCCCGGCTTGGCAGGTTGTGGGCCTCATCGATCAGCAGGAGGTTCCGCGCCTGAGCGGCCTCGTCTCCGAAGAATCGCACCAGGGTGGCCGAAGGGGAAAGCGCGTAGTTGTAGTCCCCGATGATGACGTCGGCGTTTTTCGAGGCGTCCAGGGAGAGCTCGAAAGGACAAAGGATGAACGCGTCCGCCAGGGCTTGGATCGAGGCGGAATCCGCGCAGCCCACGTCGATCAGTTGGTCGAGTACCTGCGATGCCTTCAGGCGGTCGTAGTAGCCCTTGGCCCGGGGACAGGCCTCGGGATCGCAGTGGACTTCCTTCTGGGGGCAGAGGCGTTCCTTGGCGCGCAGGGTGACCGAGCGGACGGGGTGGCCCGCCGCGCACAAGCGGCGCAGAAAGGCTTCCGCCACGGCATGCTGGCTGTTCCGTGGGGTGAGGTAGAAGACCCGCAGATCCGAGGCCAGGGCCTGCTGAAGTCCGGGATAGAGCACGGCGGCGGTCTTGCCGAGGCCCGTCGGGGCCTGCACCAGCAGCCGGGAGCCTTGGCTGAGGGTCTCCGCAACCAGGGACAGCAGGCGCTCCTGACCCAGGCGTGGCGCCTCGAAGGGGAAGCGAAGCGCCTCGCCTGTGGCCTTCCGCGCCGCAGCTCGTTCCAGGGCCGCAAGCTTCTGAGCGTGCAGACCTTGCACCTGGGCGTCCACCCAGACCGAAAAGGCCTCCAGGTCGAAGGGCACTTCGACCAGCGTCTCGGACTCATCCAGGAGGGAAATCACCCGCAGGCGGCAGGAGGGAACGACCCCGCCGGTCTGTGCGAGGATCCAGGCATACATCCGCGCCTGCTGGGCGAAGGGATGCCCTGGCTGGGCTGCGAGCGCCCTCAGGAGTTGCTGGGGTTGGAAGGTGGTCTTGATCTCCTCCAGCATCGGCACCGCATCGGGGATGAAGACATCGATGCGCCCCCGGACGAGGCACTCGAAGTCGGTCCGCCCGAAGGTCCAGAGCACCGTGCGCTCGCGCTTGAGTTCGGGATGTTCCCGGGCCAGGCGATTCTGGACCTTGGTGTGCAACCGGGTGCCCTGGGCGGCGGCGTCCTCCTCCACCTGGAAGGCGAGGGAGGCATCCAGGCTGCCGCTGGGCTCAAGAGGCAGCACAAAGTCGCGCACGGAGCGGGTGATCCGGAGCATCACAGCAACCGATGTGCGAAGGGTCCCGGCTCGGCCCTTCGGGCCTCAGGTGCGAGGGGCGCGGCGTTCATCGGCCCCAGGCCCGCACGGCGCAGGCGGTCGGGGTCATCACCCCCTCACTTCCTGCGGAAGGTGAGGCTTTGCTCGGCGACGGGCTTAGCCTTGGCCTCTATGCGGGCGAGTTGAGTCTCGTTGAACGGGAGGAAGTTGCGGGCAATGGCGACATTCTCCTGAAGCTGGGCAAGGGTGTCGCAGCCGATGATCACGGTGGAGAAGGGGAAGCTCAGCACATAGCGCATGGCCTCCTGCATGCTCAGGGTGCCGGGCACGAGCTTGAGGGGGGCGGTCTGCTGGTCGAGTGGAGGTGGCTGGAAGGTGGTCAGCAGCCGGGACCGGGCCGGCACCTTCATGCCGATGATGCCCATCTCCTTTTCCACGGCCAGGGCGAGCAGTTTGCGGAAGCTGAGGTGCTGGGGGTCTGCGGCATTGAAGGCCATGAGCACGGTATCGAAGGGGAAACGCCGGATGCCTTCCATGAGGACATCGGGATCCGCGTGGCCCGTGATGCCCAGATAGCGCACCAAGCCCTGTTCCCGGGCCTTCAGAAAGGCTTCCAGGGCACCGCCCTTGGCGCAGACCTTCTCGACATCCTCCAGGGTCTGCATGTTGTGCAGCTGCCAGAGGTCGAGGTGATCGGTCTCCAGCAGTTTCAGGGAGATGTCCAGGTGGCGCAGGGAACCGTCCCGGGTGCGGTCGTGGGTCTTGGAGGCCAGGAAAACCTCGTTCCGGCGCCTTTTCATGACCGGGCCGAGGTGGCGTTCGCTCCACCGACCCTCGCCGCCGTAGCGAGCGGACGTGTCGATGTAGTTCACGCCGAGATCAAGGGCCCGCTCGATGAGAGGGATGGCGATCGCTTCATTGTTGGGCTTCTCGATGCTGGCCTGCCCGCCGAGGCTGAAGATGCCCACCAGATGGCCCGTGCGGCCCAGGTTGCGCGTGGGCATGGCCAGGGCGGTGCGGGGATTTTGCGGTTGAGGCAGGGGTGCCCGGAACCCCGGCGTCGGGGCCTCGGCCGCTTCCAGCTTGGAAACAAGGATCCCCGCAGCCGCAGCGGCCCCCCATTGAAACAGTTCGCGTCGTCCAATTCCGCTGTTCGTCATGGAGACCTCCGCTGCGCAAGAGTATCGCGCAAATCAGCATCTGGTTTGTGCCCTGCGGGCGTGGGTCAGGCGATAGACCCGGAGCCATGCGCTCCGGCAGGGCTTCCAGGCGTGCTTAGCAGAACGGCCCTAGCCCAGAAAAGCCGACCTGCGCTACCCTGGTCTCGGAGTCTGGATGCAATCCAAGAACACAGCAAACGGGGAGTCGGTGCTGGCCGCTTCGTAGGCGAGGCGGACGACA
>CAIPUA010000032.1 GCA_903868115.1 uncultured Holophagaceae bacterium | reverse complement strand
AGGAGTTTCTCCCAGTCGTCCTGAAGGTTCGCCAGCTGGGCACCGAGTGCAGAGGCTACGGGAATTTCGCTGCCGGCGTTGAAGGTGATGCGCAGGGGCCTCTCGGCACTCTTGAAGCTGAATTGCGCCTCGGCGCCTTTCAGCTCCACTCGCTCGACGGTCGTCCCCTTCGCGGTTTCGAGGGCCACGGTGGCGACGAAAGGATAGATCTCCCCCTTCTGCTGCACCGTAAGCTTCACTTCAAAACCAGCCTCGATCCTCGCGCTGCTGGCGACCACTGTAGGCTCCGGAAGTCCGGTGCGCTCCAGCCAGGGCATCACCAACGGCCGGATGTCCCGACCCGCAACCTCCGAGGCCAGCTTGAGGAATTCCTCGGTGCGGATGGGCTTGCCGCCATGAACGGTGTGCACCTTGGCCATGACCTTGGCAAAACTCGCGTTGCCAAGCCAGAGACGGAGCTGGTGAAGGGCGAAGATGCCCTTGATGCGCGGCACGTGGTAGGCGCCGAAGCGATCGAACACGCTCTTCGTCTTCAGGGCCGCCTGATCGATCTCCCGCGAGGTCAGGAAGAGAGCGCGGGCGTTCAACTCGGCCAGGAAATCCCGCTGCAGTTCGAAGGCCTTGGCGGAATCCTCGGGCATTCGGCGCAGCAAGGAGTGGTACGCGGCATCCCCGCTGGAGAGCCAGTTCTCCGCATCCGTGGCGGGGAATACCGTGTTCATCCAGAGCAATTTCTTGTCGAAGGAGGCCATGTCTTTGACCTTTTCAAGATCACGTTTGACGGGCGGCGGAACTGTCTCCACCTTCACCCGATCTCGAACCTCCTGCAGTTTCTCCACAACATAGATTGGACTGAAGGTGGTGTAACCATAGGTGAGATGAGGCACTGCGTTCGGCAGATCCGGAATCCAGCGGCCGCCCACCCACTTCTCGCGATGGGTGGTCTTGCCCTGGTGGGCTATGAACATGAGCTTTTCCGCCATCTCGGCCGTGGTGATCTTGCCATCGCAGGCGTGGGGGCGCTGCACAGGAGTGGTGGCCCAGAAACGGATGGCCTCCGCAAGGTCGATGGGCCCCTGTCGTTCCTGGAACCACTGGTAGAGGGCGATATCACGATCCATGGGGCGAAAGGCGAGATCCACCGGGGCGTTCTCTGGGTTGGGTACCAGTTCTTTGCGGACCTCCAGATCGCGGTTGTTGTTGTTGGCCCAGACGAAGTCCTTCAGGTCGCCCGGCGTATCCGCCGCATGGCCCTTGCTGCCCGTGCGCCAGAGGCGGGTCTTCTTCGTGCCCAGCAGGAATACGGCGCCTTCATCCGTCTTGGTATCGGCAATGGTCCAGTCATTGGTATAGAGACCGTTGTTCTTCTCGGTGAGAATTTTCGCCACATCATCGATGGAGTTCGCGTACTGGGCGGCCTTGCGGATGCGGTTGGCCTGGGGTGTCCCCTCTGGTTCGAAGGGCGTCTGGGCCACGGTGGTCTCGCCGATGACGATACCCGCATCATTGATGTACCAGTCCGTGCCGGAGCTGATGCCACCGGGAAAGGTCTGCATGACGAAACGGTGGCCCTTGGTGGGCACCACATCCAGGATCACATCCCAATGCACGCCGCTGTAGCTCGGCGGCCACATGAACATCTGGCCCGTGATGAAGCGGCCGTCCTTGGTGGCACTCTTGGTGGCCACGAAGGCGGAACAGCGATCCGTACGCTTGCCCGGTGCGTCATCCTCTGGCGCGAAGCGGCGCCCCGTGAGCTCCGTCTCGCTGACCCGATTGGCGGCACTCAGCTCGCTGAGATCGATGGCGGAGTTTATCGTGACGATGTCCAGCAGATCCACGATCCGACCGCGGAACGTGGCGCCCGCCTTGGCAGCGCCATCGGCAATGCCCTTCATCTCCTCAAGGAATTCTGGATCGTACTTGCGCAGCATCATCGAATCGGCCATAACCCGGAAATTGGCCCAACCCTTTTCGGGATTCGCCGAGTCCTGAAGCACCGCCAGCTTGTCGAGGAACTTGGCCAGCTCCGCGGCCACCAATCGACCATACTGAACGCCGCGTTCGTAGGGTTCGCCCTCGATGTGCACAAAACTCCAGCCGCCCTCGTCGTAGCGGAAACCCTTGCCCGCCCACCGCACCGTCTCCAGCGGGATGTGCTGGCCGATATCGTCGAGCTTCTCGAGCTGGATGTCATCGAACCAGGCACTGCCCGTGGCCCGGCCATTCCGCCCCAGGTCGAGGCGCACGCGATCCGTGGCCGTGGTGGCGAAGAAGGTGACGGACACCCGCCGGGCACCGTCCCCCGCCACCGTGGGCGAGGCGTTGGTGAAGGGGAAGCTGGCCATGGACAGACAGGCGCCCAGGGCCGTGGGGTAGCGGGCGGTGGGATCCGTCTTCACGCCCTTGGCCTTGATCCAGCCGCTGAGGCGGTAGAGTTGGCCCACGTGCAGCTTCAGGGGCGCACTCAGCGCGAAGGAGGATGCCCCCGCGGCCGGATGGTCGAGCTTCAAGGCCGAGGTGCCCTCGGTCTTGAAATCGCCACTGGCGGCAAATGCGGCTCCGGGACCTGGGGTAGCGGTCCAACTGGAGGGCTTTCCCTCGGAAATTTTCTCGAATCCGGCATTCGCCACCGGAACCCGCAGAGGTGCCTGGGCGCCGACAGGCAAGGCCAGCATCGCGAGAAAGGTGCAAGACAGATGGCGCATGGAATCCCCCTTCACTAACTCTATTGCATCTTGCCTCATTTTAAGAGGCAAGATGCAATTCACGGCGCCCGGGGTAATTCCAAAGTACTCGTTGACATCCAATGTCCATTCCGCAACCCTGCCTCATCATCCCAACCTGCCGGAGGCATCATGGTGGCCGAAATTCGCACCGATGGACTCGTGGACGCCGAGCGTCTGCGCAAGACCTTGGCTCTGCTTCGCGACGCGGGCCCCAAAGGGGTCACAAAGCTCCAACTCACGCGACGACTTGGGGGGGTCAGCACGCGCACGGTGGACCGCGCCATCGGCCTCCTGGAAGCACAGGGCGCGAGAATCGAACGGACGCGAGAGGGGCGTCCCTCCGTCCTGCACTTCCGTCTTGGCAGGGGTCCGGGTTGGGACGAGCATGTCACGAGCGATGCCCGCCTGGCCCTGCGCCTGGCGACGCTTACCCTCGCCCAGAGCGGGACACTCCTTTGGCAGGACAAGCTGGAGACGCTGGAGAGTCTCGCCAGCGCCCACATGTCCACCAGGGACCGCGCCCTCTTCGAGGCTCTGGCCAAAGCCATCCGCGTGCAGGGCGGCGTGGAGGACCCCATCGAGGTACCTGATGTGTTGGAGCCCATCCTGCGCGCTCTGCAGGAGGAACGGGGACTCGAAGTGGACTACCAAGCCGCCGGCGCCAAGGTGCCCACGCCCCATCGGGTCGTGCCCTATGCCCTGACCCACGATCTTTACTCCGGCGGAGCCTTCCTCCTGGTCTGGGATCCGAAGCGACAAAAACCCATCCATCTGCGCCTGAACCGGATCGGCCGCGTCAAGGTGGGCACGAAGGCCATCGTGCCCGATCCCGCGTTGATGGAGCGCGCAGCGCGCTTCCAGATCGGCGGTTGGACCAGCGAAGAAGCCCCCTTCGAAGTCGTGCTGCGCATCGAAGGCGCCCACTGGGTGCAGGCCTTCAAAGAGTCCCCACCGGCCCTGCCCGACTTCAGCGGCCGCATCGCCAAGGACGGCCAGAGCATGGAAGCCCGCTTCAAGGCCACCCACCCCTACGGCGCCAGCCGCTGGATCCTGCAGCTCGGCGAGGCCGCCGAAGTGCTGGAGCCCGCCTGGCTGCGGAAGGAAATCGCCGACCGGTTGGAGAAGGCGATCCAAGCCTATCGGCGGAAGCGAAAGTAGCCGCTCCCGTTTATCGGCGGTCCGAACGAGTCCGCCGATGAACGGGACGAGCAAGCGTAATGACCGGCCTTGGGCCTATTTCACGAACACCATGTCGCCGTTGGGGCCGAGGTAGAAGCGCTCGCCGCGGTTGTTCTCCTGGATCACGTTCCCCAGAGCGTCGACGCCCGCCACGGAGACCCTCTGCTGGCCCTTGATGCCGTCGAACTTGATGAAGTTCGCCCCCGGCGAAGTGGTACGGCCGTGGATATCACCGATCTTGATGTAGCCGAGGGAGTCGGGGCTGTGGAACTTGAGATCACCGGTGGCGGGATCCACCTGGAAGAATTCGCCCTGGGCGTTCTTGAAGACCGGGCGCCGATCGAGCATGCCCGCCACACTCAAGTTGCTCCCCCATTTGAGGAAGGAGCCTGCGAACTTGATCGTGAAAGGGACGGCCTTGCGGTCGGCTGCGGCCGCTTTCTGGGCGGGAGGCGCGACCTTGGAAAGGCCCTGGGCCGAGACCAGTGGGCCCCCCAGGATCACGCCCACAGACAACATTGCGGCAGTGGAACCGCAGGACTTGCTCTTCGTTTTCCGGTTCATGGATGCTCCAGAGGGGATGGAAAGCCGCATCAATCCTGCGGCGGGGGGATGCGCACCAACTGGATGCGCGCAGGCAAAGCGGGCCTTTTCGAGGGAGCCACCAAGATGCAGCGAGAACCCAGGGCCCCCCAAGTGCGGGGGAAATCCCAGCTCTTGGATGCCAGATCCCGGGAATCATCACCATCCCAACAGCCCCTGGAACCTTTCCCGCGCAGCATGACCGTTCCGGCTCCGGCAGGCATGTGCCAGGGCAAGGAGAGCGCCGGACCGCCCCGTCAGAGCGTCCGTCCCGCCGGATCCCACAATGCCGCTTTGCGGCTCGCGCGCCAGATATCGAGAAGTTGATCGAGCATCTCGCCGAACTCCGTCAACCGGAAGGCGTTGGGCCCGTCACTGAGGGCCTTCTCGGGGCAATCGTGCACCTCGAAGAAAAAGCCATCCACAGACGTGGCCGCGGCCCGCGCGAGCGCGGGGATCATCTCCCGGGCACCGCCGGTGGCATGCCCAAGCGCACCGGGTTTCTGCACGCTGTGGGTGGCATCGAAGATCACCGGCGCCCCGGTGCGCCGCAGGTGCGGGAAGCTCTGGAAGTCCACCACAAGTTGTCCGTAGCCGAAGGAGGAACCGCGCTCCGTCACCCACACCGGGCCTGCACCCTCCACACTGCGCACCTTGTCCACGGCGTTCTTCATATCCCAGGGCGCCAGGAACTGGCCCTTCTTCACATTCACGGGACGACCCGTCGCCGCAGCGGCCAGCAGCAGATCCGTCTGTCGGCACAGGAAGGCGGGGATCTGCAGCACGTCCACGGCCTCCGCCACCTG
The DNA here is from genome assembly GCA_903868115.1 of uncultured Holophagaceae bacterium. GTDB lineage: Bacteria > Acidobacteriota > Holophagae > Holophagales > Holophagaceae > JAYREN01. Next base: position 9,726 of record CAIPUA010000032.1, on the reverse strand, counting down.
GACGCACTGCGAGGATTCATGCACATCGGTCAGCACCGGAATGCCCAGCTTTTCGCGCACCTCCGCTAGGATCTCCAGGCCTTCGCCCATGGCAATGCCGCGATAACTGCCCAGGGAGGTCCGGTTGGCCTTGTCGAAGCTGGCCTTGAAGATAAGCGGAATGCCCCTGGAATCCGCCAGGTCGAAGAGCTGGGAGGCCAGGAACAGCGTGTGCTCCCGGCTCTCGATGACACAGGGGCCCGCGATGAGAAAGAAACTCTGGTCAGTGAAGGGCCGTTTGAAGTCCATGGGAGCTCCTCGGCTTCAGTGTATCGGAGCTGACCTGGCGAACCCGCAACGGCATCAGAGCCCCAGGCGAGCCTTCAGGGTGGCGGCCATATCCAGGAAGATCCTGCTCTGGGGGCTGTCCGGGTGACTGACGACGAGGGGTGTGCCCTGGTCGCTGCCGAGGCGAATCTCGAGGTCGATCGGGATCTCGCCCAGGAAGGGCAGGCCCATCCGCAGGGCAGCGGCCTTTACGCCGCCATGGCCGAAGATGTGCGTCTCGCCCTGGCAGTGGGGACAAAGGAAACTCGACATGTTCTCGATGACCCCGAGGATGGGCGTCTCCACGGTCTGGAAGAGCCCGATGGCCTTCTTAGCGTCCAGGAAGGCCACGTCCTGGGGCGTGCTCACCACGATGGCGCCACCCTTGTCGATGGCGCCTTTTGCGTTCTGCACCAGGGTGATCTGCACATCGCCGGTGCCGGGCGGCAGATCGATGAAAAGGATGTCCAGCTCGCCCCAGAGCACATCGCCCAGGAACTGCTGGAGGGCCTTGTTGAGCATGGGGCCGCGCCACACCACGGGTCGGTCCTCATCAATGAGAAAGCCCATGGACATGAGTTTCAGACCGAACTTCTCGATGGGCCTGATCTTCCCGTCGGGGGTGCCCTCGGGGCCGTCCTTGATGCCGAACATCATGGCCATGCTGGGGCCGTAGATGTCCGAGTCCAGAAGCCCAACCCTCAGGCCCAGCTTCGCGGCGGCACAGGCCAGGTTGGCGGCCACGGTGCTCTTGCCCACACCGCCCTTGCCACTGCCCACCACAATGGCGGCCTTCACCGTGGGCAGCAGATTCTTGAAGTCCACTTCCGGCGAGCGCTCCCAGGTGAACTCCAGGTCCACTTCCTCCACACCCGCCAGGGTGCTGAGCTTCTCATGCAGGGTGTGGCGAATGACTTCCTCGCGGTCCTTATAGGCATCCAGGAGCTGCAGCATGAGCATCACCTTTCCGCCATCCAGGTCGATACCCTTCACAGCCTTCAGCGCCACTAGGCTGGTGCCGGCACCTGGCACTTCCCAGGTGTTCAGGACATCGAAGATGGCAGCTCGGCTGATAGCAGTCATGGGCGTCTCCAATTCCATAGCCTGCCATGATCCGGCCGGGCATAGGGTCATCACTCTGGGATGCCGCAAGCTGGGTGCCTGTTCAGGGGCTTAGGGGAAAGCTTAACCACAGAGGAATGGACGGAGCGCGCAGAGAAAGGAAAGACCCGGCTGCAGCGCCCCGTTCCGCATTCAGTTACTCTCTGTGTCCTCTCATTTTCCTCTGAGGCCTCTGTGATTCATTTTTGAGGGAAGCCAGCCCTTGAGCGATCGAAAGCGCACTTCCTCCGCTCGCCTCAGTTCTTCCGCGTTCCTCCGCTTATCAATCCTATTTTCATCCGTGTGCTCCGTGTGGTCCGTGGTTCAATCTTTTTCAACCACGGATCACACAGAGCACACGGATAAAGCAATCTGGCGATGCAGCATTTTCTGTGGAGCTTGACAGCAAATCAGGCAGGAAAACCGAGCCATCTCGCCGAACGCGTGGCCTTTGTCCTGTATGCGTCTCCCTGCGGATCCATGAAGAACCCAAATTCAATGCCCGCCTAGATGTCCTCCTCCGAGGCGTAGTCTGGCAGTCTGAGGGTGATGTTGCGGACGCCACTGGCGAGCAGGCCGTGCTCGTAGGTGCGTGTCTGGCTGCGCAAGAGCGGCCAGGTGGCATCCAGGCCCCGCCGCAGGACTTCACCGTTGGAACCTAGCATGCGGCCTTTCACGGTGTCATGGAGTTGCAGTTCCAGGAGTTCCACCACCTGCGCCGCGGCGATGGGATCCACCAGGGGGAAGGCCGTCTCCACGCGGTTGTCGAGGTTGCGGGGCATGAGGTCGCCGCTGGCGAGCAGCGTCTCGGGCTCACCCGCATTGGCAAAATGGTAAATGCGCGCGTGTTCCAGGAAGCGATCGATGATGCTGATCACGCAGATATTTTCGGAGAGCCCGGGGACGCCCGGCCGCAGGCTGCAGGTGCCGCGGACGATGAGGTCCACCTGCACGCCGTCTCGGCTGGCCTCGTAGAGCGCCTGGATCATGGCAGGGTCCACCAGGGCATTCATTTTGAGCACCATGCGGGCCGATTCACCGGCACGGGCGTGGTTCTGTTCCCGTTTGATCCGCTGGAGGATGGCCTCCCGGAAGTGCGTGGGGGCGAGGATGAGCTGGTTGAACCTCGGAGGCCGGGTGTAGCCCGTAAGCAGATTGAAGAGATTCGAAAGATCCTCGCCGAACTCGGGTCGCGCGGTGAAAAGCCCCAGATCCGAGTATTGGCGGCTGGTGCGTTCATTGTAGTTGCCAGTGGCTAGGTGACAGTAGCGCTTGATGCCACTGGCCTCCTGGCGGATGACCAGACAGGCTTTCCCGTGGGTCTTGTAAGCGGGCAGACCGTAGACCACATGGACGCCCGCCATCTCCAGGCGCCGGGCCCAGGCGATATTGGCCTCCTCGTCAAAACGGGCACGCAATTCCACGATGGCGGCCACCTGTTTGCCCCGCTCGGCGGCCCGCTCCAGGGCCGCCGCCACGGGACTCGCTGCGCTCATGCGATAGAGCGTCATCTTGATCGCCAGGACCTTGGGATCCTCTGCCGCTTCGCGCACGAAGCGTACGACGGAATCGTCGAAGCTCTGGAAGGGATGGTGCAGCAGGATGTCACCCTTGGCGATGGCCTCGAAGACCGTGGCACAGGCTTCCAGCTGGGGCACGGGAAGAGGCGGCATGGCCGCATCCTTCAGGTGGGGAAGCTCCAACTGGCCGAAGAGCTGCATGAGATGGGAGAAAGCCGCGAAACCTTCGGTGGGATAGAGATCTTCCGGGCTCAGGTCCAGTTCCTCGATGAGCGTGTCCAGCAGCGTGGGGCTCAGGCCTCGCTCGTACTGGAGGCGCACCACGGCGCCCCGGCGGCGACTGCGAAGGTGTTCCTCCACGGTCTTCATCAGATCCTCGAAGGGATCCTCTTCCAGGGGCAGATCGGAATCGCGCGTCACGCGCAGGGCGTGGCAGTTCTTGATGACATAGCCCTGGAAGATCCGCGGCAGGTGCATCCGGATCACATCCTCCAGGATGACGAAGACGAAATGCCCTTCCAGGCTGGGGACTCGAAGGAACCGGGGCGCCACGGTGGTAGGCACATGGATGATGGACAGTTCCGAGACGGGGAGTCCCTCCTCCTCGAGGAGTTCATCCGCATCGAGTTCGGCCATGAGTACCAGTGCCCGGTTGCCCAGGCGCGGGAAGGGGTGGCCGGTGTCCACCGCCAGGGGTGTGATCAGCGGGTGGAGATTGCGTTCGAAATAGTCGCGGATGAAGTCCTTCTGAGCCTCGTCGAGCTGGTCCGGCTTGAGGATGAAGATGCCCTCGGCGTTGAGACGCGGCTCGATGATCTGATGGAAGAGAGCGTGTTGGCGGACCGAGAGTTCGTGGATGCGTGTCGAGACCTTGTCCATGAGCTGGCGAGGCGTGTGTCCATCGGCACCGGGCTTGGTGATGCCCGCGTCGATCTGACGCCAGATGCCCGCCACCCGCACCATGAAAAATTCGTCCCAGTTGCTGGAGACGATGGCCAGGAACTTCACCCGCTCCAGCAAGGGTAGCGTGGGATCCTCCGCCTCCTCCAGCACGCGCTCGTTGAAGGCCAGCCAACTCAGCTCGCGATTCAGGATGTCCTCGGGGCGAAGGGATGTGCGGGGCATGACGGCATTATCCAGCAGGTCGGTAACGGGGGTGTGACATTCGTGCTTGGGATTGGTAATTTTGCCTGGGGAATCAAGGTCATGTCAGGTATCCTGATCCTTCGCCCGATTTCCGGGCACGGGCCGCCAGGCCTGAAACCAACGAGAGGGCTGGGAACGCCAGCCTGGTAGGAGGCATCCATGAGCAGCACCGAAGCCATCGTCGTGGCCAAGCGCGAAACGGTCGGCAAGGCATCATCCCGTGATCTCCGGAAGAGCGGACTCATCCCGGCAACCGTGTACGGTCTGGGCGAAGCGGCTGTCTCCATCGGCATCAGCCCCAAGATCGTGGCTCGCATCCTGGCCAGCGACACGGGCAAGAACACCATGATCTACCTTCAGCGCGAGGGCACGGACATCAAGCGCCACGTCATCATCAAGGATCTGCAGCGCGATCCTGTCACGGGCCGCCTCTCCCACGTGGATTTCATGCGCGTCGACCCCAACCACAAGGTCAAGGTGAATATCCCCATCGTGCTCAAGGGCATCCCTGCCGGCGTCAAGGAAGGCGGCATGCTCGACTTCGTCCACCGCCACATCGAGGTGGAGTGCCTTCCCGCCTTCATCCCAGCCCACATCGATATCAGCGTTGAGCACATGGTGGTCGGCGATGTCATGCGTCTCGACCAGGTCCAGCTGGATGCGCATCTCACGGTGCTGGGCGATGCCCACAATGTGATCTGCTCCGTGCACGGCAAGAAGGCCGAGGAGGAGGTCGTCGCTGCCGAGGTGCCCGTCAAGGAGCCCGAAGTCGCCGCCACCAAGAGCAAGAAGGACGACAAGAAGAAGTAGTTCACTCATGCGGGTAAACAAATGGCCGCCCTGGGCGGCCATTTGTTTAATGGGAGATGACTGTGTGGGGTCTTCTGGAGAGATTGCTGCGTTGCCGCAGTGCTGAGGCCGAGGTGGAGCCACTGCCCGAGAGGACGCAATGGATTTTCCTGCCTCTGGGGAATCCCGGTGAGCAGTACGCGGCGACCCGTCACAATCTGGGACGCCTCATGCTCCAGCGCTGGATGGACAAGAACTGTCTGAACCCGAGTGTCGAGCATCGATTTCAGACGGGCACGCTCTACCGCTTGGGGGAGCCTTTCCTGGCCCTGGTGCCTGGAAACTACATGAACTTGTCTGGGCAGGTGGTTGCCGAAGCCCTGGGTGCGGGTTGCGACTCGGCGCGGATGATCGTGTTGTGCGATGACAAGGATCTGCCTCTTGGCTTGGGGCGCTTCCGACTGGATGGGCGTTCCGGTGGCCACAACGGCCTCCAGAGCGTGGCGGAGCACCTGGGTTCCGAGACCTTCGCCCGTCTGCGCCTGGGCATCGGCCCCTTCATTCGTCCACTGCACCAGTTCGTGCTCCAGGAATGGAGCCCGGAGGAGCTGGCCCGCATTGAGACGATGGATGCTCCCTTCGGCCGCTTCATGGCACTCCTGGCGGAATGTGAGGAGTTGGAGCGCCTGCCCAGCTTGGTGAATGCGGAAGCCTTCTGGGACTGATCAGGTCGGGTTCCCTGCTCGGCGCAAGGAATCCTTGAGACCCGTGCCTTTCTCTGAGATACTGGCCTTTCGCGCTCCCCGCCGGGGAGCTCTCCTTGCTCCGCCCCCACCATGATGGTCATGACTGGGAACAATCCGGGGCTTCACATCCATAAGGAGGATGAATGCGTCGATACGAGACGATCTTTATCGCCTCCCCGACTTTGACGGACGAGCAGGTTGACGAGCTTGTCCGCTATTTCGAGGGAATTGTTGCCGAGCAGGGTGGCGAGCTGCTCCGAACCGACAAGTGGGGCCGCAAGAAGCTGGCCTACGAGGTGCAGAAGTTCAGCGAGGGCTACTACACCCTGTTCGAAATGAACGCGGGTTCCAACCTCGTCGCCGAACTCGAGCGCCGCTTCCGCAACAACGACTCCGTCATCAAGTTCATGTCGGTTCGCATGGACGAGCAAGCCAAGGCGGCCGAGCGTCAGAAGGTCCGCTACGCGCGGGAGGCCAAGCGCAAGGCTCAGGCTGGCATCAAGGAGCGTTCCGCTGAAGAGGTGATGGGATGAAGAAGCGCACGGCTGCAAAAGGCAAGCCCAAGAAGAAGAAGCAGTTTGGCGGACGGCGCAGCAAATTCTGCAAATTCTGCGTCGAGAAATCCACCTTCGTTGACTACAAGGATGTGAAGACCCTGCTGGGCTTCACCCCCGAGCGCGGCAAGGTCCTGCCCCGTCGTACCAGCGGCGTGTGCGCCCTCCACCAGCGCATGCTCGTCGAAGCGATCAAGCGCGCGCGCAACATCGCGCTGCTGCCTTTCGCGACTGACTAGTGTTTCGTGGTTTACAAAACGGGCCGCCCTTGGGCGGCCCGTTTTGTAATTACGGAAGCGGCGGGTACCCTGTTTTCATGACCAAGAACGCCACGACCCCTCTGCTCACTCCTCCGCTGCGCCGGATGAAGGCCCTCACGGCCAGCTGGAAGCCCCTGCTCCTCAACTGGCTGGTGCCTGGTTTGGGCTACTGGAACATCGGTGAGAAGCTGCGCGCGAAGGTCCTCTTCGGCGTGAGCGTCACCTTTTGCCTCCTGGCCTTCCTGCAGCTGCACTATGGTGCGGTGGATGGCATCACGGGCGGCGTCTTCGTGCCCCGGACCGATCCCTTCGAATGGATGCCCACCCTCGGCGCCCTCGGCACCGCTGGCGTGGGTCCCATTTACACCCTCTACGCCTGGGCCTTCGGAGGGCCAACGGCCGAGCCCGTGAGGAATCTCACCCAGGAATACGGGGCCACCTACCTGATGGTGGCCGGCCTCCTGAATTGGCTGGCCTGCTTCGATATCTTCGATCGCGTGACCGGACGATGGATCTACCGGCTACCCAAGGATGAGTTGGAAGAGCTGCAAAAGAAGGAAACGAAACCGGAGTAGCGGCTCCCTTCCAGGCAGACATGTCCTTGCCTCTTGATCTTGGGCCAGGACCGGACAGGCCGATGAAAGTGAAGACTCGGCAGAAGTTGGCCGGGGCATAGGTGTTTGCCATGATCGCCGCACCATCGGCGCGCCGGGATGGCAGATCCTTCGCGGCAAGCTGCGGATGCAGCCACACCTGCACCGTTCTGAAGGCAGAGCGCCCAAAAAAATCGCGGATTGGATGGCCAGGAAGATGGCGCAGCAACCACGATTACTTACATTTGTAGCAAGGTATCCGCAGTTATCAGCCTGCAGTTCATTCGGTTTGACAATTTGGTTGTATTTTTTCGCGAAAACGAAGCCCGATTTCGCCCTAAAAGGAGAGCGACCAATGAATGATGCCAAGGGGTCCATTTGGCAGGTCATGCAGGAGAAAGGCTATTCGCGTCGCGAATTTGTCCAATTCTGCACTTTTGCAGCCACGGCTGCCGGTTTGAGCGGTCCCGCCGCAGCCGCCGTAGTGGAAGCCTTCGAGAAGAAGCAGCGACCACCCGTCATCTGGCTGCACTTCCAGGAATGTACCTGCTGCAGCGAATCCTTCATTCGCGCCTCGCATCCGATCGTGGCGGATGTACTACTCGACGTCCTTTCCCTCGATTACACGGAGACACTGCAGGCCGCCGCAGGTCATGCCGCCGAAAAATGCCGACAGGACACCATGAAGGCCCATGCCGGCAAGTACATCCTGCTGGTCGAAGGATCCGTGCCCACAGGGGCCGATGGGATCTACTGCACGATCGGTGGCCGCACGGCGGCGGACATCCTGAAGGAGGCTGCCGCAGGCGCCGCGGCAGTCATCGCCTGGGGCAACTGCGCATCCTTCGGCTGCGTCCAGGCCGCCAAGCCCAATCCCACGGGTGCCACACCCATCCACAAGCTCATCAGCAACCCGGTCATCAATGTGCCGGGCTGCCCACCCATCGCGGATGTGATGGTAGCCGTGGTGACCCACATCCTGATTTTCGGGCGGATTCCGGAGTTGGATGCCCAGGGCCGTCCCAAAGAGTTCTATGGACGAAGGGTTCACGATACCTGCTATCGGCGTCCCTACTACGATGCCGGCATGTTCGTGGAGGCCTTTGATGACGACAAGGCGCGCAAGGGCTACTGCCTGTACAAGATGGGCTGCCGCGGACCCGTGACCTACAATGCCTGCGCCGTCACCAAGTGGAACGGAGGGACGAGCTATCCGATCCAGTCCGGTCATGGCTGCCTCGGTTGCAGTGAGAGTGGTTTCTGGGACAACGGTCCCTTCTATCAGCACTTGCCGTCCTTCCCCGGCTTCGGCATTGAGGCCACGGCGGACAAGATCGGTGCCGCCGTAGCAATCGGAGCCGCCGTGGGTGTCGCCGCCCATGCCATCAGCACGAATCTCAGAAAGCGGCACCTGATTCATGAGCATTCGGATGCAGTTCCCAATCCAGCCCCATCCCGGAAAGCTGAAGACGGGGAGGTGAAGTGATGAGTAAGCGCATTGTCATCGATCCGGTCACGCGCATCGAAGGCCATCTCCGCATCGAGGCAGTGATCGAAAATGGTGTTGTGACCGACGCCTTCAGCGCGGGCACCATGGTCCGCGGCATCGAGAAGATCCTGAAGGGCCGCGATCCGCGAGATGCCTGGGCCTTCACCGAGCGCGTCTGCGGCGTATGCACCACGGTGCATGCCCTCGCCAGCGTCCGCAGCGTAGAGGATGCCCTGGGCATCGTGGTGCCGAAGAATGCCGAGTTGGTGCGCAACCTAATGTTCTGCACCCAGTATGTGCAAGACCACGTCGTGCACTTCTACCATCTGCACGCCCTGGACTGGGTGGATGTGGTGAGCATGCTCAAGGCGAATCCGGTCGAGACCGCCAAGATCGCGCAATCCATTTCTCCCTGGCCAAAGAACACACCTGGACACTTCGCCGCCGTCCAGGTCCGCTTGAAAAAATATGTCGAGAGCGGCCAGCTTGGCATTTTTGCCAACGGCTACTGGGGGCACAAGGCCTACAAGCTTCCTCCGGAAGTGAATCTTCTGGCGGTCTCCCACTACCTGGACGCACTGGAGTGGCAGAAGGAACTGGTGAAGATCCACTCCATTTTCGGCGGCAAGAATCCTCATCCGAACTATCTGGTGGGGGGGGTTCCGTGCTCCTTCAACCTGGAAGAAGTTAATGCCATCAACACCGAGCGCCTGAACCATATCGGCAGTCTCATCAAGGATGCCATCACCTTCGTGGAGCAGGTCTACATCCCCGATCTGCTTGCGATCGCCAGCTTCTACAAGGATTGGGCAGCCATCGGCGGAGGACTCCAGAATTATCTGGCCTACGGCGATCTGCCAACCAAGGGCTACGGAAATGTGGGTTCCTTCCTGCTGCCTCGGGGCGCGATCCTGGGTCGGAACCTCAATGAAGTCCACGAGGTCAACGGCAGGAATGTCGAAGAGATCAAGGAATACATTTCCCACTCCTGGTACAAGTACGGCGCCGGGGACAGCGCAGGACTCCATCCATTCGCGGGCGAAACTGAATTCAATTACACGGGTCCGAAGCCTCCTTACGAGCAGTTGAACGTAGAGGGGAAATACTCCTGGCTGAAAACCCCCCGCTGGAAAGACCATCCCATGGAAGTCGGCCCGCTGGCACGCATGCTGGTGGCCTATGCCAAGGGCAATACGGATGTGAAAGAACTGGTCGGTGCGGT
>CAIPUA010000031.1 GCA_903868115.1 uncultured Holophagaceae bacterium | reverse complement strand
GGTGTTGGATACGGACCGAGAAACGCTGGAAGCCTGCCTCGACCGTCTCGAGGCGCTGCTGGAATCGAAATCGGCACCCATGAAGACCGCGCAGGATGGCTTATGAAGCACTTGGAAGCCTTGGAAAACCGTTCCATCTACATCCTGCGAGAAGCCTACAAGCACTTCGACCGCTTGTGCATGCTCTGGTCCATCGGGAAGGATTCTACGGTGCTGCTCTGGTTGGCCCGGAAGGCCTTCTTCGGCCACTGTCCCATACCACTGGTGCATCTGGACACCTCGTACAAGATTCCGGAAATGATCACCTGGCGAGATGAAGTGGCGCGCCAGTGGGGGCTGACCCTGGTGGTGGGGCAGAACCAGCAGGCCTTGGCGGGGGGAATGAATCCGTCCCTGGGCCGACTGGCTTGCTGCACGGCGCTGAAGACCGAGGCGCTGAATCAGTTGCTGACGGAAAAGGCCTACAACGGCGTCATCGTGGGGGTCCGCTCCGACGAGGAAGGCACCCGGGCCAAGGAACGGTATTTCTCGCCCCGGGGCGAGCGGAACGATTGGGATTTCAAGGACCAGCCGCCGGAACTCTGGGACCAGTTCAAGGTGCGCTTCGCGCCGGGCACCCATGTCCGGATCCATCCGCTGCTGGACTGGACCGAACTGGATATCTGGGAATACATCGGCGCCGAGGGCATCCCCGTCACCCCGCTCTACTTCGATCGCGGGGCAGGCACGCGCTACCGGAGCCTGGGCTGCGCGCCCTGCACGGCGCCCATTCCCTCCCGGGCCACGACGGTGGCCGAGATCATCGAAGAACTGCGCCACACCAAAGAAGCCGAGCGCTCCGGCCGGGCCCAGGATGCCAATCGGGGCATGGAGATGTTGAGGAAGGACGGGTATATGTGATGGAGGTTCTTCAGCCAGGTCCCGACCACCTTCAAGTCGTGATCACCGGGCATGTGGATCATGGCAAGTCCTCGCTGCTGGGGCGCCTGTACGCGGATGCCGGCATCATTCCGGATAGCCTCATGGCCAAGGTCCGGGAAATCTGCGAACGGCAGGGCAAACCCTTCGAACACGCCTTTCTTTTTGATGCCTTCCTGGAGGAACAGGAGCAGGGCGTAACCATCGATACGGCCCGCACCTTCTTCGCCTGGAAGGGCCGCCGTTACTCAATTCTCGATGCCCCCGGCCATCAGGAATTTTTGAAGAACATGGTGACGGGCGCCGCCCGAGCCGAAGCAGCCATCGTGGTCATCGATGCGGCCGAGGGCGTCCGGGATCAGTCCCGCCGCCACGGCTACCTGCTGCAGCTCCTCGGGGTCCGCCAGTTCGCCGTGGTGGTGAACAAGATGGATCTCCAGGACTATCGGCAGGAGGCCTTCGAGCGGGTGCGGGCTGAGTATTCGACTTTCCTGGAAGGGCTCGGGCTCCAGCCCGCCGCCTTCATTCCCGCCAGTGCCCGAGACGGGGAAAATGTGGTCCGCTCCGAGGGGCACATGCCTTGGTACCAGGGTCCGTCGGTCCTGGGTTGCCTGGAGTCCTTCCGCACCCCGCCAGTGCCCGAGCGGGCACCCATGCGCTTCGTGCTTCAGGATGTCTACAAGTTCGACGGGCGGCGGATTCTTGCGGGTCGGGTGGAGTCGGGTAGGCTTGCTGCGGGCGAGCGCCTCACCTTTTGGCCTTCAGCCAAGCAGGCCGTCGTTCAGCAACTGGAGAGCTTTCCTGCGGGCTCAAGGCCCCAGTCGGCCTCCGCCGGTTGGTGCGCGGGTTTCACCCTGGAAAAGCAGCTCTTC
>CAIPUA010000030.1 GCA_903868115.1 uncultured Holophagaceae bacterium | reverse complement strand
GGAGACCATGGCCTACCTCAGTAGTCGCCCCGGGCGCTTCGAGTATGTGCATACGCCCAAGCATGGTTCGTGGCTCAACTTGATCGAATGCGCTTTCTCCAAAATGGCGCGCACATTCCTGCGCCACATTCGGGTTACATCCAAAGACGATCTGAAACAACGCATTCACAAAGGCATCGCAGAGATCAACGCTTCGCCTGTGGTGTTTCGTTGGAACAAGTTTGACCTCGGCGTGGCTTGATATGTATTTTTTTTAATGGAACGAACTACTAGCCGTCCATTTCAGACTCAAGCTTGCGGGGCATTGGCAACGGGAAGGCTCATGACTATATTGAGATGGATTGGCTACTGTCCGAGGCTTTATTCCCCGTTGTTCGGTTTTGAGCGTTAGTTGCAGGTCATTGTGGAGTCTGCATGTGGGTGAGTCTGTCCATGCGGTTTTTATTACCTAAAGCCCGTGAAGCCATTGCGATCGATGTCTTCGATTCGTTTGCAAAGACGTCCTGACGTCATTGCGCGGACTTTGAGGCCGGGTCGGTTCATCGCTTTACCACCGAGGCATGTTGTGGGAGTCCATACGTGCAGCCAATCCGTCTAACCTCCTTGCCTGTGCCGATGTTCCGGTATGGCTTTGCTGTTTCCTTGCCCCAAAACAACCTTATTAGCCGCTGCCTGAGCGCCCTTCTGGCCTGTTCCATGCTTGCTTGCCCATGCTTCGCGCTTGCGGAGGGGCCGTTTGGTGAAGGAAAAGGGGTCTACAGCCAATTCGTCGGTGACCGGGGCTTAATCACCCTTGCCTCGAGCAACAAACAATCCAATACGTCTTCCCTCCACCCGCCTGGTGTGGGGATTCGTTTCCCGGCCCAGGGGGCCAAGATATCCAGGGCAGGTTTCCGGTTCTATGGCACTGCGGAGGATGATGTTGCGGTGAAGGAGGTACGGCTGCACCTGACCTTGCCTTCGGGGGCGTCGGTGGAGCGGCAGGCCACTTACCGCGCGGGTTCCGGGACCTGGCAGGTGGATACCGGCCCCTTCACGGGCGAGTCGGCCGGGACGGTGCGGGCGGTGGTGCAGGCGGTGGATCGGGACCTGAACGTGGCCGAGGCGCATCTGAAGCTTGCCCTGATCGACGACGTTACGCCGCCCGCCATCGAAATCCTGTCGCACAAGGAGGGGGACCGTGTGCCCACCGGCGGCTTTCTGATTTCCGGTCGGGTGACGGACGATACCCTGATGCCCGCCGTGACGGCGCTGGTGACCGGTGGCGGGCTGGTCATGGCAGAGGAGCGCAGCGTCGAGGTGGCGCCGGCGTCGGGTCGCTGGTCGCTGATGATCGCCCCCGATGGGGCGTTTTCCGCCTCGCCCATCACCCTGTCCCTGACGGCGAGGGACGCTGCGGGGAATATGGCCCGGCAGACGGTCCAGCTCAACCCCACGGATGACGAACGCCAGGCCTGGCATGTGCTGCAACGGATCAGTTTCGGTGCCGCCCCGGGACAGGTGAAGGCGATGGCGCAGGACGGCGTGCGGGAGTTCCTGCGGCGTCAGTTGCAGCCACGCAGCGTGGACGATACGGCGTTCGAGCGGCGCCAGGCGGGCTGGCTTGATGCCGGCGGCTACGTGGCAACGGATCTCTTGCGTCATGCGGTGTACAGCCGACGGCAGCTGCAGGAGGTGATGGCCTGGTTCTGGGACAACCATTTCAGTACCGACTATGGCCGCCATGGCAGGGGTGAGTACGAGCAGCAGGAGCGGGCAGCCTTCCTGGACCAAGCCCTGGGGCGCTTCCGTGATCTCTTGGGGATCAGCGCCAGGAGCCCGGCCATGCTGATCACCCTGGACGGGGTGAACAACAGGAAAGGGGCGGCCAACGAGAACTATGCCCGGGAGGTGATGGAGCTTCATACTCTGGGCATTCACGGTGGCTATAACCAGCAGGATGTGGTGGAGGTGGCCCGGGCCTTTACCGGCTGGACCGTGAAGGAGAGGCGGTTCCTGTTTGATGCCGACCGGCACGGCGCCGGCGAGAAGCATGTGCTGGGTGGCACCCTGCCGGCGGGGAGCGGCATGGAGGAGGGGGAATGGGTGCTGGAGCGGCTGGCGCGGCATCCCTCGACGGCGCGTAACCTCTGCTCGAAGCTGGTGACGCTGTTTGTGGATGACCAGCCAATGGAGGGCCTGGTGCAGCAGTGCGTGGCGGAGTTCCTGGCTCAGGCGGATGCGCCCGACCAGATCGCCCGGGTGCTGTGGACGATAGTGGGCTCGACGGAGTTTCTGGGGCCCGTGCATCGTGGCCGCAAGCTGAAGACTCCGCTGGAGTTTCTGGTAGGGGCCGTGCGCAATCTGGGGCTGGAGGCCAATGTCGATGACCTGGCCTT
>CAIPUA010000029.1 GCA_903868115.1 uncultured Holophagaceae bacterium | reverse complement strand
GTATTTGCCGGAGAGCTGGATGCTCTGGATGATTTTCCAGCTCAAGGTGTAGTCCTGTTCCGCCAGCCAGGACTCCTTGCTGGCAACGGTAGTTGGGTCCTCCTTCTTCGCGTTTAGGGCCGCGCGTCCACTTAGTTCGAGCGAAGCATGGGGAGAGATGCGGACATCGCCGCCCAGCAATTTGCGGGAGCGATCCTCGAGCTTCGGCTGGCCCGGCTCGTCCTTGGGCGGAGCTCCGTCCTGTAGGTAGGAGACTCCAATTTCGCCGTAACGGGAGGCCCGCCACGCAAGGCGGCCGCCCGTGATGAAGTCCCGGGGGGCCGCCTTGGGCGCGCCTTCCGGATCGTAGACCACGGGCTTGCCCCCGAAGCACGCGAAGGTGAAGCCGCCCCGGAGATCCGCCCGGGCACTGAAACCATCCACCAGTTCCAGGCCTGCGGCGCCCTGGGCCGCAAAGCGGCCAAGCTTGATTTCGCCGTTGGCTTTCGGGGCACGGTATTCGAGGTAGCCGTAGGTAAGATCGCCGCCGCTCTTGCCCTCGGGGGAACTCGGATCGCCCAGGTCCGTCCTCCCCCAGCCGAACAGATGCAGCGACCAGCCACTGTCCCCCATCCGAGTGGCATCGATCCCCACGAACTGGGTTAAGGGCACGTAGCGGTTCTTGCTGAGGTCTGGGTAATTCTGGTTCCAATACTGTGCCATGGTGGTGCCGTATACGCCGACCTCCGTGCCCCAGACCGCTGGGGTCAGAAGCAGGGCCAAAAGGGAGGCGTAGTTTTTTGTAAGCATGACTGACCCCAGCGCTGAAGAGTTCGGGGTTTGAAAGAACTACCGTTTGGATATCGGCCGATTCGAAAATTAATTCAGACACCAGCGTCCCATTATATTTCGAAGTTGCAAATCTAAATATTCTTGCTAGTGAAGAATCTCAACAAACTCAGCGCGGTGTAAGTCGCAAGCATATCGGAAGGTAGTCGAGAGTCGCGCTGAGATGAGAAGGATGGGTGCCTCGCGAGAGGCTGTGGGTCGCGGATGGAGTCATTCAGTAATTTTTTATCGAGACAGAGTTCCTGATATATTTGCACCCACCGGAGGCACCCATGCGAGCGGAGTCGGTTCCTGAGCCCACGCTGCGACGCCTGCCCTCCTACTACCACTATCTTGTCCGCCTTCGGGAAAAGGGACAGGAGATGATCTCCGCCGCCCAGATCGGCGAGGACCTTGGCGTGCACCACACCCAGGTCCGCAAGGATCTGGCGTTCACGGGCAGCCAGGGGCGCCCCAAGGTGGGCCACCACGTGGCGGATCTGGTGGCTTCCATCGAGACCTTCCTCAACTGGAACAACGCCACCGATGCCTTTCTTGTCGGGGCTGGCCATCTGGGCACCGCGCTGCTGGGCTACGCGGGCTTCGAGCGGGCCGGGGTCAAGATCGTGGCGGCCTTCGATACTCGCCCCAGCATCATCGGCAAGAAGATCCGGGGCGTGTCGGTGCTGCCCCTTGAAAAGCTGCCCGACCTCGCCCGCCGGATGCACATCAGCATCGGGATCCTTACCGTTCCAGCCGAAGCCGCCCAGGATGTGGCGGACCTGATGATTGCCAGCGGCATCCAGGCCATCTGGAACTTCGCGCCCACCGTTCCGGATGTTCCGAACGGTGTGATCGTCGAGAATGTCGCCCTCTATTCGAGCCTCGGGGTTCTCTCCCACAAACTCGCCGTCCATCGGAGAGCCGCCCTCGCGGCATCCTCCGGTCCCAAGCCGGCCTAGCCGAGTTCGCCTGTTTTCCGGGAAAGCTCTTGCCATGGCGGTTTTGAAAACAGTCTGCCCTAGCGCCACCGCTTCGCACACCAGGCTTCCCGCTGGATGGGATCGAGAAAAGTCCAGGCTCGAATGCGGCTCTTCTTCTGGCCCTGGGCCATCTCGATGGTTCTGGAATCCAGTGCCCGAGCCTGTTTCATGGCACTTCGGATGCCAGGGAGGCTGGAAGATTTCGAAACCAGCGTGGTGAACCATAAACACTGGGTCGAGATCTTGGAACTCTCCTCGATCATGCGGCGCACGAAGGCTTCCTCTCCCCCCTCGCACCAGAGTTCCCGACCTTGACCACCGAAATTCAGCAGCGGTTGCTGAGCGTCCGTTTCTTCCGGAGATTTCTCCATTTGCGCTCGGTGCCTTCCCGGGCCTCCTGGGGCGACGCATGGAACGGTGGGTTGCACAGGCAGACATCGAAGGTTTCATTTCCCTCGAGCAAATCCTGGAAGATATGCGAAGGGGAGCGTTGGAGCCGCAACTCGATGGCGCCCGCCAGTCCCGGATTGGCTTCCAAAATCCGCGCTGCGGAGGCAAGGGCCGTGGGATCGATATCCGAACCCAGAAAGCGCCATCCGTATTCCCGATGGCCGATGAGGGGATAGATACAGTTGGCGCCCACGCCGATATCCAGGGCGCGAACGGATTCCCCGCAAGGAACCACCCCGCCGTTGCAGGAGGCGAGGAGATCCGCGAGGTGGTGCAGGTAGTCGGCCCGACCGGGAATGGGCGGACAGAGATAGCCCGGTGGAAGATCCCAACCTCGCACGTCGTAAAAATGTAGCAGGAGGGCGCGATTGAGGGCCTGGACGGCCACGGGATCGGCGAAGTCGATGGAGGGATCGCCGTAGGCATTCACTGCTACGAGGGGTGCGAGTTCCGGCCAGCTCCGGATGAGTTGGGCGAAGTCATAGCGGTCCCGGTGTGGGTTTCGAGGATGGAGACCCGCCTTGGCAGCGGGCCTATCGCGGGCCTTGGCGTTTCGGTTTCGCATGGAACGGAACACTCACCTGCCGGTCGTCACGGCCTTCTTGGCATCCACGCCTTGCTGCACCTTGCTGTAGTCCAACTGGCTGCCCCGGGCGCTGTGGGGGATGACATAGACGCTGGCCATGGCCAGGGCCGCCAGACCCACGGCCCAGCGGCCGAGGGCACCCTTGGCGCGCAGCACGACGAGGCAAGCCACCATCCACACCAGCCACATGATCAGGGTCTTGTTATCGGTCAGGTCATAGCCGTAGGGCCAGCCCGTCCACAGGGCTCCGAAGGCATACTTCTGCACGAAGGGCCCCAGGATCATGCCGCCCACCGTGAGCAGCGCCAGAGTCTCCCAGGCCAGCCGCGCCAGCTTTTGCGGACCGAAGAGTGCCGCCAACCCGGTGCGCACACCGAAGAGCACGCCGAAGAACATGCCGAAGATGTGGGCGAGGAGCAGGGGCGCGGGCACCGGATCCTTGTAGCGAAGGCGGATTTCCTCGGCTCCCGGAATCCGCTTAGCGCCTTCGGGTGTGGAAAGTTCCAGGTGGTATTCCAGTTTTCCTGCGGCGGGTTGCTTGGGCAGGTAGGCGGCCCATTCCGGCTTGCCTTTGCCAGCCTCGTATTTCAGGTCCAGGGAAGTCCAGGGATCCTGCGTGGGGAAACGACGGTAGACCAGCTTGCCCACGACGCCCGGCCCCAGATCAGGTACGGCTACCCGCGCATCCGTGGTGGAGGTCTCACTGCGGATCAGGTTGAAACGGAACACTTCCCCTCCGAGTTCCACCCGAACCCGCTTCGGGTAGGTGGGTCCCGTCATCCGCTGGTAGACCCCCGCCGCCAGCATGAAGAGCAGGGCGATGACCCAGAACCAGGGGTGGCGGGAGGTGGAGGTCGCGGGGGCATTAAGGTTCATGGCTCATCCTGGAAGTTGACTGACTCTCAGGATAGCGGCTGCGGGTCCTCATAAGGAGGCCGCGCCGCAGCCAGGAGGTGGCAATATCGACTGGCATGGAAAAAAATGGCCGAGGTATGGCGGCCTTGGCTGCGGCCCAGTTGCGGTCCGGGTGGGGAGTCAGCGCCGTACCGGATAAAGGCCTATACTTAGGGTGTTCTCCCATTCGGGGGAGGGTGTATGCCAGTCGGAGCCATTCAGAGCGGTTCAACAGCCTTGGTGTCTGTATTTCCCAAAGTTTCGAGCGGTTACCACGATCCCAAGGACACCAATCAGGACGGCCTAGTTTCTGCAGCAGAGAAAATTGCCTACGCCCTGAAGCACCCCGAACTGGAAGCCCTCAACCGGTTGAGGCAAAGTGCAAGCCCTCAGGCCTCTCCCAGGGTGAATAGCGCACCCTTGGACCGCTACACCCAAAAGGGTGTTATGAACGCCTGGGGGAAGACCCTCGGCAGCTCGTTTGACTCGTACGCCTGATTGCGGTACCCCCGCACGGGTGAGCATCATCTCCAACGGAGCCGACGCCTTTGTCGAGGAATTTCCGCTGGTGGTCCACCACGGCTGCGGCAAGGCTCACGGCCATGACGACCAAGCGATCCTGTCTTGCGAGGCCCTGGCATTCCGCAGGCTTTGTGGAAAGGCCCGCGCAAATTTGCGCCGCTCCCAGAGATGGGGGGCTCTTTTACATCAGGGCCACTGAAGCCCTGCCTGTGCCAAAAGCGCTGCAAATAGCCCGCGCTTGAGTGGCATGCCACTGTGCACAGGAACCACTAGGAGCGCGTTCACGCCTGGCTTCTTGTAAATGTGATGGCTGGCCTTGATCCGGGCCAGAATCCACCCGTGGCGCTCCAGAAAGGAGCAGAATTCCTTTCCGGTTGGTGGGGTCAAATGGCTAGCTCCACCAGCTGGGCTTTATGGTGCCGCCCGATGGCGACATCCTGCGCCGCCTTCTCGCGAGCGATGTCACCAGCCGCTTCCAACCATCCCGCAACGGCTTCCGCAAGAGATGCCTTCACGCCTTCCAGTGTTTCGCCCTCAGTCATGCAGCCGGGAAGGCTGGGAACTTCGGCCCAGTAGCCTCCTTCTTCAGCTTCATGGATGACTGCGGTGATGGTCATGGATTGGCTCCCTACTTCTAGAAGTATGCGTTCCAGCCCAAAGTGCATCAACCCCGATTACCACTCTCGCGGCATCGCGCAAATTTGCGCCGCCCCCAGATACAAGGAACCCCGCCGGGGTGGACGGGGTTCTAGAGAGAGGAGGGACATGGGGTTCCCACCTGGATTCGGTATAGCCCTATCCAGGGGGCCGGGCCATGGATGAATCCGAAGGGCTTTGGACATTCCTTCGGACGTTTTCGGACATTGAAAAAAGGCTTCCCGGATGAAGGGGAAGCCCTGTAAACCACTGGTTCCATTGGTGGTCCCGGGCAGACTCGAACTGCCGACCTTCCGCTTAGGAGGCGGACGCTCTATCCACCTGAGCTACGGGACCTGTGGAATTTTCGATTCTCGCATGGGGGGGCGGTTCAGGCCATCTTCGCCTGGAACTCGGAATAGGGCCCATGGAAGTCCTCGATGCCCTTGTCATCGAAGTGCCAGATGCGAGTGGCCACTTCATCGATGAGATCCTCGTCGTGGGTTACCAGCAGCACCGTGCCTTCGTAGCGCTGCAGGGCGGTGTTGAGGGCGATGACGGCTTCCAGGTCCAGGTGGTTGGTGGGCTCGTCGAGGACCAGGAAATTGGGCTTCTGGAGCATGAGCTTGCAGAACATCAGGCGGCACGCTTCGCCTCCGGAGAGCACCTCGGTCTTCTTGGTGCCCTCTTCGCCGCGGAAGAGCATCTGGCCGAGCACCCCGCGGATCTCCTCGACCAGGGCATCGGGGTCGAACTGCCGCAGCCAGTCCACCAGAGTCCAGCCGCCGGGGATGGACTCGCGGAAGTCCTGGGCGAAGTAGCCCACGTTGGCCTCGTGACCCCACCTCACCTCGCCGACATCGATGTCGCGGTCGATTTCCGTAACCTGGGGCGCGTTGGCCAGCAGGGCCTTCAGCAGCGTGGACTTCCCGGCGCCGTTGCGACCGATGATGCCGATGCGCTCGCCCCGTGCGAGGTTGGCGGTGAAATTCCTGATGACCTCCAGGCGTTTTCCCTCCACCTCGTAGCCCATGGAGACATGCTCAAATTCCAGGGCGTGGCGGCCGCTGGGACGCTTGGGGTCGAACTTGATGTAGGGCCGGGCGATGTTGCTGCGGGCCAATTCACCGGGAGCCAGACGCTCCACTTCCTTGCGTCGGCTGTTGACCTGACTGGACCGCGTGCCTGCGGCGAAGCGTTGGATGAACTCGTTGAGTTGGGCGATCTTCTTCTCGCGCTGGGAATTTTCGGACTCCAGGCGGCTGCGGATCTGCGTCTTCTGCATCACCATGTCATCGTAGCCGCCGGTGTACTGGATGATCGTCTGGTAGTCGATGTCGGCGATATGGGAGCAGACGCCGTTCAGGAAGTGGCGATCGTGGCTGATGACGATGACCGAGCCGCTGTAATAGTTGAGAAAATTTTCCAGCCAGTGGATGGAGTCCAGGTCGAGGTGGTTGGTGGGTTCGTCCAGTAGCAGGGCCTCGGGATTGCCGAAGAGGGCCTGGGCCAGCAGCACGCGCATCTTCTGGCCGCCCTGCATTTCACCCATCTTGCGCTCGTGCAACTCCTCCGGAATATCCAGGCCATCCAGCAGCACCGCGGCATCGCTCTCGGCGGTGTAGCCGTCTTCGTCGGCCACGATGCCCTCCAGTTCGGCTACCCGCATGCCATCCTCGTCGGTCATCTCGACCTTCTCGTAGATGGCATCGCGCTCCTGAAGGGCCTTCCAAAGCCCTTTGTTGCCCATGATCACGGTGTCGATGACGCGAAATTCATCGAAGGCGAATTGGTCCTGGCTTAGCACGCCCATCTTCCGGGGGCGCTGGATGGTGCCCATGTGGGCCTCGGTTTCCCCGGTAAGCACCTTCATGAAGGTGGACTTCCCGGAACCATTGGGTCCTGTCAGACCGTAGCGGCGCCCCGGCGGGAAGCTGGTGGTCACATCCTCGAAGAGGATCTTCGCGCCGAAGCGCATGGTCACATTCTGTACCGCCAGCATCAAACCCCCCGAACCCTCCATTCTACCGGTTCGAGAGAACTTTCCCGAGCCCAGATTTTGGGAAGGCGCCCGGGTACGATGAAAAGGTTTACCTGCCCCTCCCATGAACGTTCCCTCTCCCACCATCGGTCGTTATGAAGTTCAGCGCGTGCTAGGGCGCGGCGCGATGGGTGTGGTCTACCTCGCGCGCGATCCCCTCCTGAAGCGCCAAGTGGCCGTGAAAATCGTCCACAGTCTGTCGGAAGATCGGGGAACGCTGCTGCTGCGCTTCCAGCGCGAGGCGGAGATCAGTGCCCGGTTGAACCATCCGAACATTGTCACGGTCTTCGATGTGGGCGAGGATTCCTACGTGGGCCCCTTCATGGCCATGGAATTCGTGAACGGATCCCTGCTCTCCCACCTAGTGAGGGATGGGCTCGATCAGGAAAGCCTTCTCCATCTGCTCATCCAGGCCGCCGCGGCCCTCAAGGCCTCCGGAACTGCCGGGATCGCCCACCGGGATATCAAGCCCGACAACATGATCGTGAGCCGCGAAGGCCGCCTGAAGTTGATGGATTTCGGCATCGCGCGGGGCGAGGAATCAAGACTGACCCAGGCGGGGATGATCTTCGGGACGCCTTCCTACACGGCACCCGAACTGCTGGTGGGCGGCGAGGCTTCCCCGGCCTCGGACCGCTGGGCCTTCACGGTGTCTGCCTTCGAGGTGATCACGGGGGAGCTGCCCTTTCAAGGGGCCAATGTGGGGGCCACGCTCTATGCCATCGTCCACAAGGTGCCGTGCGTGCCTCCGGGGTGGACGCCGGCATTCGGCGAGGTCTTTCAGCGGGCCTTTGCCAAGTCTCCCGCAGAGCGACACCCGGATCTCGAACTCTTTCTGCACGAACTCCTGGACGCCTTACCGATTCGGGAGTTGGCGAGGCAACAACTTCATGCCTACCTTGCGGGCCACCTGCCCGTCGCCTGGACCCGTCCCTTCCAGACCCCGGAGGCCCTCAGTCCGTCACCACAGCACCCGCAGCCACTACCTTTGGAATTGAGCCCGGGCAGTCCGCCTTTGGCTGCGATGCGGCCCTGGTTCCGGGCACCCTGGGGCTTGGGTGGCCTTGCGCTTTCGGCTCTCGCCGCCTGCGCCCTCGTCGCCATGGGGCTTCGCCATCGGGAGCCCTGGGCCCTTGAGATCGCCACCTGGCCTTCGAACGCCGATTTGACGGTGGATGGCCGGTACCAGGGGCAAGCGCCCCTGCGGGTCATGCTAGCCAAGGGGCAGAGCCATCTCGTCCGAGTGGAGCTGCAGGGCTTCGAGCCTATTATTCGCGAGGTCCAGTCCGGCGAATGGAGCCTGAACTTCGTCCTGAAGCGGGCGCCCTATCCGATTGCAGTGGTTACCGATCCCATCGGGGCCGAGGTCTTCCTGGATGGGAAGGCCGTAGGGATCACCCCGCTTCGGGCCCTTCTTGTGCCCATGGACGGCATTCACGAACTGCGGATTCGTAAGCAGGGCTACCAGGAGTGGCACGCCATGTTGGAAAAGGACATGCCCTTTCCCACTACGGTCCGGCTAAGCCCGGGACGTTAGGGGCTGTCGAGAAGCTCACCGTACTTCGATCACGCCAGGCTGCGAATCCGGTTATCCGTGCTTTCGATTTCGGTGATGCGAAAGGCGAAGTTGCCGTCGACGACAACCACCTCGCCCTTTGCGATCTGCTTGCCGTTCACGAGCAGCTCCACGGGGGCGTCGGCGGCGCGGTTGAGTTCGAGGATGGAACCCGGCGTGAGTTTCAGGAGTTCGCCCAACTGCATCTCGGTCTGCCCCATGCGCACCATGACCGGGAGTTCGATATCCAGCAGGAGGTCGAGGTTGCCTGTATCCACGGAAGCCTGTCGAGCCCCCGCAGGTGTAGGACCTGCGGCCAAGGGAGCCGAGGCACTGGCCGCCGGGGGCAATGGGGCCGCTTCGGCATGTGCGGGAGCGGCGACTGCTGCCTCGGGCTGACCCACTCCCAGCTTGCGCTTGAGTTGCTCCGCGAGCATCTCGGGCATAAGCAGGTGGATGGTGGTGTTGAGGTTCTCCTGGGTGGTAGTTAGGCCAAGGGCATCAAAGGGGCCGACACCGAGCAGCTCTTGGAGACCCGCTCCTTCGGCGGCTTCCATCGAGAAGATCTCCACATTGGAAATAGAGAGCGTTTCCCCGGCGAGGTCTGAGAGAGCTTGGTTCGCGCTGCCAAGGATCTGGTTGAAGGTTTCGGCCAAGGCATCGCGGGAGTCGCCCGCCAGTTCGGTTGAGGGTGTGCCTTCCCCACCGAGCATGAGATCCACCAGGATGGTGCCCTCCTGCAGGGGCAGGGAGAAAAGCAGCGTGCCGGTAACACCCTTCGTGTAGTTGGCCTTGACGAAAACGGCAACCCCGGTCTGGAGCTTGGCGACAGCGTCATGGTCCAAGGTCTCGCCCACTAGGGAAGAAACGGCGAACTCGCGTCCCGTGAGCATGGAAAAAACAGAACCCATGCTCTCGGCGAAGCCGGGGCCGATCTTCTGGAGGAGTTGGGTCGTCGTGGGATCCATCTCATCCCTCCTGTTTGGTAGAAGTGACTTGGAAGACGCGCTTCTGGTTCGCGTTGAGCGCCACATAGCCCTGGTAGCGCGGGATGCTGTCGGCCGTGAGATCGAGGGTTGCGTCGAAGCGTTTCGTCAAAGGAATGATGTCCCCGGCCTGCAGGGCGAGCACATCCCGCAGGCGCAGGGAAGTGCCCCGAATCTCGGCGCAGACGGTCATGTCGCAGCGCTTGACGCTTTCGATGAGGAGCCTGGCTTCCTCGTAGGTGCTGGACTTCTTGTAGCCCGTGTACATTTCCTGGTCGAACTTGTTGGCCACGGGTTCCAGGATGATCGAGGGAATGGCCAAGTTGACCATGCCGACCACGATACCCATCTTCACCTCGAAGACCACCAGCAGCACGACCTCGTTGGGGGCCACGATCTGGATGAGCTGCGGGCTGGTCTCCCGGGCCTGGATCTTGAAGTCCAGATCGATGATGCCGCGCCAGGCCTCGCGCAGGTCCTCGAGCAGAAGTTTGAGCACACCCTCGAAGATGCTCTGCTCGATGTCCGTCATAGTGCGGATCAGCTTCAGGGCTTCACCCGGGCCACCCAGCATCTTGTCGATGATGGGGAAGACGAGCTGGGGATTGACTTCCAGGGCAAAGCCACCTTCCAGAGGGCGGATGCTAATGGCATTGAAGCAGGTAGGATCGGGCACGGAGAGCAGAAATTCCTGATAGGAAAGCTGCTCCACACTGACTAGGTTCACTTCGGTGATGGTTCGCAGGTACGCGGAAAGCGAGCTGGAGAAGTTGCGGGCGAAGCGGTCGTGCATGAAGTGCAGGGTCCGCATCTGTTCCCGGCTGACCCGATCGGGGCGGCGGAAGTTGTAGAGGCTGACCTTCTTCTGTGCCTGGGCTTTTTTTGCCTTCTGGCCCGCACTGGCTTTTTCAGGGGCCGAGGCGGAGGCAGAGGCCGCCTTGGGTCCCTTGGAGTGGGACTTCAGAAGGGCATCAACCTCTTCCTGGCTGAGGATCTTGGCCATCAAGGCACCTGGGAATCAACTATCGATCTGGCGTTCTTTGAGCTTGCCCCGGAGCCGGAGCATGGACTTGGTATGCAATTGCGATACCCGACTCTCGGTAATGTTGAGGAGGGTGCCGATTTCCTTCATGGTCAGCTCGTCGAAGTAGTAGAGCTGGACCACGAAGCGTTCCTTGGTGGGCAGCTTCTCCACGGCATCCTTGAGCATCTTGCGGAGTTCCCTTGCTTGAAGCGTGAGCGAGGGATCCTCCGCGTCGGGGTCGGGGATGAAACTGATGAGGTTCTCACCTTCGCCGTCCTCGCCGGCCTCCATGAAGGCCCCAAGGGTGACGCCCTTCAGTTCGTCCAGGGACTTGTGCAACTCTTCGAGGGTGACCGCCAGATGCAGGGCCACTTCTTCGTCCGTGGCGGCCCTGCCAAGATGCTGTTCGAGGAAGTGGTAGGCGTTCTCGATGTCCTTCTTCTTGCGGCGCAAGGAGCGCGGCACCCAGTCGAGATCCCGGAGACCATCCAGGATGGCGCCGCGGACCCGCTGCTCGGCGTACGTCTTGAACTTCACATTGCGGCCGGGCTCGAACTTCTTGATGGCGTCGATCAGGCCCAGGATACCGGAGTGGATCAGGTCGTCCACCTCGACGTGGGAGGGCAGGCGGGCGGAGATCCTGTGGGCCACGAATTTAACCAGCGGCAGGCATTCGGTGATCAATTGCTCCCGGTCCTTGAAGGCATCCAGGTCTTCGGCAAACTCAGGCCGCCCGGAGTCCTTGCCAGCCCCAGGCAGAGGCGCCGGAACCGGAAGTTCCCGTTCGGGCGTTCCTGCGGGCAGGATGGCGGACTTCTGGTAGGCCGCTGCGGCTGCACGACCCGCGCCGGGCTTGGGAGCGCCCTGGTGGGGCTCCGGCGGCTCCGGCGACGAAAAGGCAGCCTTCTTCGTCGAAATCATAGCTCCTCAAGACTTAATTGCTTCCAGAATGAAGCAAATCCATCTTTTTGTAAGGGCACCTTTTTCTTCAGCTGATCTGCAATCTGGCGGAAGGCCAGGGTCGAGGGGCTCCGGGGGAAACGCTCCACCACGCCCCGCTGCTCCCGGACGGACTGCAGCAGGCCAGGATCGGTGGGAATCATGCCCAGGACCTTGAGTTCCCGGCCCAGGAAACGCTGGGTGGCGGCTTGGAGCTGTTCGATGGTCTCTTCGGCCTCGTCTTCATTGTGGGCGTTGTTCACCAACAGCCAGATCGGCTTGTTCGGGTCGCGCAGGTGAATCACCTTCACCATGGCATAGGCGTCCACCAGCGAAGTGGGTTCGGGGGTGGTCACGAGCAGCACTTCCTGGGCCGCCAGGAGCAGCTTGATGACCGAATCGTGGATGCCCGCGGCCGTGTCAATCAGCATCCAGTCCGTGGTCGCCGAGACTCGCTGGAGACCCTGGATGAGTCGCAGTTCGGCGGTGGTGTCCAGGCGGGTGAGTTCCTGGATGCCACTGGATGCGGGGATCACGCGGATGCCCATGGGGCCATCGAGAATGATTTCCTCCAGCACCTTCTCGCCGTGGAGCACATGCTCCAGGGTGTGTGTGGGGCTGAGCCCCAGCAGGATGTCCAGGTTCGCGAGACCGAAGTCGGCATCCAGCACCACCACCCGCTGGCCGATCTGGGTCAGGGACATGGCGAGGCCGGCGACCACATTCGTTTTGCCCACGCCGCCCTTGCCGCTGGTGATGGCCATGACCCGGGAGCTGAAGAGGGTCCCTTCCGGAACCTGTTGGCGGGCCATGGCCCGGAGACGAGAGGCCTGGTCCGTCATGCGAGCACCTGCGGGACGGGAAGGATGAGATCCGCCACCCGGCGGCTGGTGGCGAGCTCCAAATCCTGAGGCACTTCCTGGCCGGTTCCGAGATAGGAGAGCGGCCGCTTCACGCGCACCAGGGTCGAGAGGATGGGACCGTAGGTGGAGGTTTCGTCCAGCTTGGTGAAGATGAGGCGACTGGGCTTCAAAGGCTCGAAGCGCAAGGCGATATCCGAGAGATCCTTGGGCTTGGTGGTGGCCGAGAGCACCAGATGGGTCTCCACATCGGGGAGCTCCTCCAGGAAGCGGCGCAGCTGATCGAGGACGGCCGTGTCCTTGGGGTTGTGACCCGGCGTGTCGATGAGCACCAGCGTCCGGTCCTGGTAGAAGCGCAGCGCCGAGCGGAGATCCTCCACGGTGAGCGCCACATGCAGCGGCACCTGCAGGATCTGAGCGTACTGCTGGAGCTGGTCCACGGCGGCCAGACGGAAGGTGTCGAGGGTGAGCAGGGCCACTTTCTGCTTCAGTTCGAGCTTGGCGTAGGCTGCCAGCTTGGCGATGGTGGTGGTCTTGCCGACGCCGGTGGGTCCGACGAGCGCCGCCACGCGCAACTTGCCGGGCTCGAGCTGGATGGGAGAGGCCACCGGGATGAAATTGGCGATGACCCGGCGCATGAAGAGCCTGGCCCGTTCAGGATCCACGGTCTCCGCATCGCCCTCTTCGGTGAGTGCCCGCTGGGTGTATTCGCAGAGGCGCAGCGCGATCATGGGGTCCACATCGTTGGCCATCAGGCCGCCGTAGAGTTCCAGGAGACTGGGCGGCAGTTGGATCTGGGCGGCAGGCATGCCCTGGCGCTGAATGCGCGAGAGCATCGCCTTCATCTGATCCAGTTCCCGCAGGATCGTGAGGTTCTTGGTCTCCTGGTCCTTCAGGGCTTCGACGGCGCCCTTGATCTCCAGGAGTTCGCGTCGCAGCGGTTGCAGATCCATGGGCGGCGGAGGCGGTGCAAGTGCCGCCTTGGGCGGGGCGACCACAGGCTTGGTGGCGGGGCGAGCGGGCTGCGGAGATTGGGATG
Organism: uncultured Holophagaceae bacterium; assembly: GCA_903868115.1. Lineage (GTDB taxonomy): Bacteria > Acidobacteriota > Holophagae > Holophagales > Holophagaceae > JAYREN01. The sequence continues at coordinate 13,760 of CAIPUA010000029.1, read as the reverse complement.
GGCGATGGGCCAGGGGCGGCCGCAGCCCGTAGGTGCCGCCGGTGACAGGCAGCGGGCCCTGGCCTTCGGCCTCATCCACCGCGGCCGTCACTTCGATGATGGCCTCGCCGCCGAGGCCCAGCGGGCCGCGTCCCTGCTTGGTCCGCGTGGAAAGGATGAAGGCCTCTTCGCCCATCTCCTGTTTGATGATGGACAGCGCCTCCTGCATGGACGCGGCTTCAAAGGTCTTTACGCGCATAGTTCACCGATGGAGAGGATTCGGAAAGGAAGACGTGGATAAATCCCTTATTCATACCACCGTCCCGAGGTTGACCACTCGCACATCCGTTGGGATTTCCGAGTGGCTCAGTACGACGAGGTGGGGCAGGGTCCGCTCCAGTAGGCGCCGCAGATGGGGACGCACCACGGGATTGGTGAGGAGCACGGGCTGGGCGCCGGGCAGCAACTCCGCGATGCCCGAGGCGATGCGATTGAGCAGTTCCTGAATGCGTTTGGGTTCGAGGGCCAGGAAGCTGCCCCGGTCCGTGGATTCGATGCCCCCCTGCAGGGTCTGCTCGAGCTGAGGATCCAAAACCAGTACACCGAGTTCGTTCTGCTCGCTGAGGTGCGGACTGGTGAGGGAGCGGCCCAAGTGCTGGCGCACATATTCGGTCAACATGACGGGATCGCGGGTGACGCCCGCGGCATCGGCGGTGGCCTCCAGGATGCGGCCCAGGTCGCGGATGGAAACGCGCTCCCGGAGCAGGTTCTGGAGCACCTTCTGGAGCGCGGTGATGGGCACCACATTGGGTACCAGTTCCTCCACCAGTTTCGGGCTCTGTTCCTTGAGGGCATCGAGGAGGTTCTGGACCTCGGGCCGCCCCAGGAGTTCCGGCGCCTGCTGCTTGATCACTTCGGAAAGATGGGTGGTTAGCACCGTGGCGCCATCCACCACCGTGTAGCCCAGGAGTTGGGCGCGATCCCGCTGGTTCTCCTGGATCCAGTAGGCCGGCAGGCCAAAGGCGGGCTCGGTGGTGGCGGTGCCCTCGATCTCCTCCATCGCCGTGCCCGGGTTCATGGCGAGGAACATGCCGGGGAGGACCTCGCCGCGCGTCACATCCTCTCCCCGCAAGAGGAGGCGGTAGGTGTTTGCCGGGAGTTGCAGGTTGTCGCGGATGCGAATGGGGGGCACCACGATGCCCAGATCCTGGGCCATCTGGCGGCGGAGCGCCTTGATGCGCTCCAGCACGGTTCCCCCCTGGGCGGCGTCCAGCAGCGGGATCAGGGCATAGCCAACCTCCAGACCGAGGGGATCCACCTTGAGGAGGGTCTCCACGCGTTCCGGGCCCTCGCCGGGCTTCAGCTTCTCCTTGGCTTCCTCCAGGGACTTTTCCACGGTCCGGCGTTCGCCGAGCTTCCAGGCGGCGTAGGCCATGACGCCGAAGAGCAGGCCCATGAACCAGAAGGGCACGAGCGGCAGGCCCGGTGCAGCGCCAAAGAGCATCAGCACCACGGCGGCGATGGCCAGGGGCTTGGGATAGCCGCCCAGCTGCCCGACGACCTCCGTGCCCAGATTGAGGGATTCACTGCCGCTGCGGGTGGTGAGGATGGCGCCGCCCACGCTGATGAGCAGACTGGGAATGGCCGTTACCAACCCGTCGCCCACGGTCAGGAGCGTGAAGGTCTCCATGGCCTGGATGACCGGCATGTTGTACTTCACGATGCCGATGATGATGCCCGCGACGATGTTGACGACCAGGATGATCAGCGCCGCGATGGAATCCCGCTGGGTGAACTTCACCGCGCCGTCCATGGCACCGTAGAAGTTGGCCTCTTCGGTCAGGTCCTTGCGCCGCTTGCGGGCATCGGTTTCGTCGATATAGCCCGCATTCAGATCGGCGTCGATGGCCATCTGCTTGCCGGGCATGGCGTCCAGGGTGAAGCGGGCCGTCACTTCGGCGATGCGCCCGGCGCCGTGGTTGATGACGATGAACTGGATGGCCAGCAGGATGAGGAAGACCACTAGGCCGATGACATAGCTGCCGCCCACGACGAAGTTGCCGAAGGCCTTGATCATGTGGCCCGCCGCGTCCGGTCCCAGTTCGCCGCCAAAGAGCAGGATGCGCCGGGTGGCCGCCACATTCAGGCTCAGCCGGAAGAGCGTGACCATCAGCAGGATCGAGGGGTAGGCGTTGAATTCTTGTGGTCGGGCCACATACATGCCCACCATCAGGATCAGCAGGGATAGGGTGATGTTGAGGACGATCAGCAGATCCAGCGCCCAGGCCGGGACCGGCATGATCATCACGATCATCACGATGACCACGAAAATCGGCGCAGCCAGATCCACCCGCTTGGACAGGCGGGCGAAATACGGCAATAGACGATCCAAGAAGGTCAGCATTCTGACACCCGCTAGGCGGAGGGCGAAAGGGATGCCAGTGCCGACCCCGGTGGCGGATTCCACGGTGAGCGAAATCTCGCCCATCCATCGCCCTGCAGTGACTTGACGAAGGTAGTTGATAGGATTTCTGAAAGGAGCAGGCATGAAGCACGCGGCATGGGCGGGGGTGGCCCTGGTGTCCATCGGGCTGGGTGGCACCGGCCTGTCTGAACGGCCTGGCGCGGCCCTTTCACCGGCGCTGTCCAGGCAACTGGACGCGGATCTCGCGGCGGTCGTTAACGCGCAGGGGCATGAACTTGCCAGTCTCTCGGTGCTGGCGGTGAGGAACGGGCAGGTGGTCTACCACCGCCAATTTGGCCATAAATGGATCGACACAGCCGCACCGTCCTCGTGCAAGTCGGCGGATGGCAACACGATGTACCGCATCGCATCCATCTCGAAACTGGTGACCACGCTCGGCGTGATGAAACTGGTGGAGGCAGGCCGACTCGAACTGGACCGCGACCTCGGAGACTATCTTGGGTTCCCCTTCCGCAATCCCCACTTCCCCGGGGTGCCGGTGACGCTGCGCATGATGCTGACCCATACGTCATCCTTGCGCGACGACGCCGGCTATTACTGGGATGCTCAGAGCAACACCCACCTCAAGGAGATCTGCGTGCCCGGTGGGAAACGCTACGGCGAAGGGGCCATGTGGGCGAAAAATGCGCCGCCGGGGCGCTACTTCCAGTACGCCAACCTGCCGTGGGGAGTCATCGGCACGGTCATGGAGCGCGTGACCGGCGAGCGTTTCGATCGCCTCATGCGGCGCCTGATCCTCGACCCCATGCGGTTGCCGGGTGGCTTCCATCCGGCCGATTTTTCGCGGGCCGACCTCGACAATGTGGCGACTCTCTACCGCAAGCGCAAGGAGGTGGCTGGGCAGGAGGTCTGGGATGGCAAGGGTCCCTGGATCGCGCAGGTGGACGATTATGTGACGAGCGCACCGGTGCAGCGCGCGCTGCCCGACTATGAGGTGGGCACCAACGGCACGCTCTTCGGTCCCCAGGGGAACTGCCGGTTGTCGGCGGTGGGACTGGGCAAGCTCATGCTCATGCTCATGAACGGCGGTACCAGCGACGGCCGTCGCATTCTCAGAAAGTCGAGCGTCGACCTCATGCTGAAAGTGAATTGGCGGGTCGACGGGAAGGACGCCACTGGCAACAGCGACGGAGAGTCCGGCTTCGGGCAGCAAAAAAAACTCATGAATGCGTGGGCGCTCGGTGCGCAGCATTTTCTCGACCACACCGGGAACAGCACGGGCGACCGGCTTGTCGAATCGGGTGGGTTCAAGGCCGTGGGCCACCTCGGCGATGCCTGGGGCTTGACCTCGGCGATGGTGTTCGACCGCACCTCCCGCAACGGATTCATTTTCCTGGTCGGCGGGTCAGCGTTCGATCCGGAAACCTACCCCGGCACCTATTCGGCCTTCTCCCGACATGAAGAGCAGATCATGACGGCCCTGCATCGCCGAGCGATTCTCCAGCGGATGGATTGAGGGCGCGCATGGGCGCCTTTCCCGATCGCCGACCGCCCAATCCTGAACAATTCCCTTCCTGGTGATCTGTTGACCCCCGATGGCTACCCAAGAAGGTTTTCTATGTCGGCAAATGGAGCCTTTGCATTTCCTATACACGATTTCCTCCAGGAATCAGCTCACGCCTACCAGGTGAATGGTCATGGCTATGCCGTGGCACAAATTATTGCTAGGAAGGCATTCCGTCGCCACCTGTGGGTTGGTCAATCCATCTCAGGGGCATCAAGACGAGCGCTTACCCGCTATTGCGTGTGAGTTCGCAAGATGAGCTTGGGCGGGCCTGCCCGAGTGAGGGAGTCTTTCGCTCTGAGCGAGGGAACCGGAGAGAATCAGGGGCTGGCAGGCCGCTGCTTGCCTCGATTGAAGACCTTGCGGCCAAACATGATGAGCAGAAACAAGCTGAGGGCGAGGACGAGCAACCCCGTGACGATGGGAAGGACGATCGCGAGCACCGAGGTCAGGATCGCACCCAGGAGTTCGCCGGTCGCCACCAGGAAGTTGCCCACTCCCCCCGTGAAGAGCGTCGACTTCGCGCGGAGTATCACGGTTCCGCCCTGGATGATGGAAGCGGGCATACCCCCCGCGATGAGGGCCAGGGTCCACTTGAGCATCGGCGGGAGGTCGGTGATCAAGGCCCCGGTGATGAGCGTTGCGGCTATGACCGCAGCAGGGGTGGCGATGGTGTCCAGGGCATGATCGAGCCACGGGATGTAGTACGCGGCGATCTCGAGAGCGGTGGCGGTGGCGAAAGCGATCAGAGCGGGGTAGGTGCCCATCCAGGCCATACCTTCCGCAAGCTTGACTTGCCCGGTCAGCGCCAACATGCTGGTCGCCAGCAAGGGCACGAAGACCCGGAAGCCGCAGGCGGCACTCAGTCCAATGCCAAGACACACGGCGATGACATCCTGCATCATTTCAGGAGCCTCCCTTCAGCGGAGAAGAGTGAATATAGAAGCACCTCCCACTGATCGTGTCCATCGCCGAAGGAGGATTCAGGTGAGGACACACACTGTCTTCATTCTTGCATTTGCCTTTTGTGCTATGCCGATCCCGGTTCGGTCCAATCAGGTCGTGCACACCGGTTGGAGAAGCACGGTGTTGCGACAGGAGATATCAATGGACCGCTTTGAAATAGATCGTCGGGCATTCATGCGTCAGTTGGCGGCCATGGCGGCCGTCGCCGGAACCGCCGCATGTTCCTCAGGCGGCGCCCTGACCGGCCCAATCAATACAACGCCGACGACCGGGAATCCTCCTCCGACGACCAACGATGGGATGGTCGTCTCTGCGCGAGCGCGTGGGGTAGTCTTTGGTTGCGGACTGAATGCCGCAGGACTATGCGACGCCGCATTGATCGCCGCCCATGTGCGGGAGTCAGGGATGTGCGCGCCGATCGCACAGGGCGCCTGGGCCCAGACGCATCCGGGGCCTGCCACGTGGGATTTCACGATCATGGATGCGCTCTGGGCGTGGGCGCAATCGGTCAACCTTCCCATGCGGGGCACGCATCTCGTCTGGCACTCCAACCTGCCGGCGTGGTTCGCGTCCAATGTCACCTCGGCAAACGCCACGCAATACATGCAAGACCACATCGTGGCATTCATGGGACGCTACAAAGGGAAGTTCCATTCGTGGAATCCCGTGAACGAAGCCGTGCTTCCTGGTGACGGACGTCCCGATGGACTGCGGAACTCGCCCTGGATGCAGCTGCTCGGGCCCCAATACATTTCGCAGGCATTCATGTTCGCGGCACAGGCAGATCCGGCGGCGACGCTGGTCTACAACGAATTCGGTATTGAGGACGACAGCGCTGCTGCCGACCGAAAGCGCCAGTTCACGTTGCAGCTGTTGCAAAACCTGAAGCAGCAAGGCGTGCCGATCCATGCGCTGGGGATGCAGTCGCACATCGCCGCGAATTCGTCGATCAACGCGACCAAGCTCACGGCCTTCATGAATGCGGTGGCGGCGCTGGGCCTCAAGATCCTCATCACCGAGTTGGACGTGAAGGACCAGTCCCTTCCGTCGGACATCGCGACCCGTGACGCCGGGGTGGCGGCCCAGTACCACACCTACCTGTCGACGGTCCTGGCGCATCCGGCGGTCAATACGGTGGTGCTCTGGGGGCTGAGCGACCGGAATACGTGGCTGACGGGGCAGGCGCCTCGGACTGATGGCCTTCCTGTCCGGGTTCTCCCGCTTGACGATCAGTTGCAGCGCAAGCCGGCGTGGACGGCCATCGTCAATGCGCTCAGCGGGCGGTAAGAGGACCGAACTTGCTTGGTTCAGATCGTACCGGCTCCGGTGGCGGATTCCACGGTGATGGGGCCCGCCTCGGTGCGCGGTTCCGAACGGATGGGGCAGGGGTCCACGCCGCACTGGCGGCACCAGGCGATTTGGCAGGGATCGACATGGGTGTGCAGTTCGCCCTCCAGGCCCGATTCGGCAATAACCAGCTTTCCGAAATCTTCCGCCAGATCATGACCGCGGTTGATGGGGTAGAACTCGGGGATGACCACATGGATGTCAACATGCGTGTAGCGGCCCGCCCGGAGGGTGCGCAGCTCGTGGATGGCGATGATGTCCTCAGGTCGCACGCGGTTGATGACGGCTACCAGGTGCTCCAGGACGCTCGGATCCTCCATGTCCAGCAGGGCCTGGCTGGAACCATGGACGAGCTTGACGCCGGTGATGGCCAGCAGGGTGCCCACGATTATCGCGATGACGGGATCCAGCCAGAGGATGCCCGTGAACTTCACCAGCAGCAGGGCGACGGCGATGCCCAGGGTGGTCCAGAAATCCGACAGCACATGGTGGCCATCCGCCTCGATGGCCCGGGAACGCTGCTTCTTGCCCATGTGGATGAGAAAGGCGCCCAGCAGGCCATTCATGCAGCCCGCCAGCACGTTCACGGCGAGGCCCTTGCCCAGAGATTCCGGATTGAAGGTGCTCGCGCCTCGGAAATGGGTATCCAGGGCCTTGATGGCCGTCCACCAGATCATCACCGCCGCCAGGGCGATGAGGCTGCCCTCGAAGGCCGCGCTGAAATGCTCGATCTTGCCGTGGCCGTAGGGATGATCCCGATCCGCGGGCTTTTCCGCGAAGATGACTGCGCCCAGGGCAAAGATCGCGGCCACGACATTCACCACGCTTTCGATGGCATCCGAGAGCAGCGCCGTGGAACCCGAGATCTTGTAGGCGAGATACTTGGTGCCCAGGATCAGGATGCCCGCCCCGATGGAGAGGGAAATGACGCGTAGGCGGGTTTGCCGGGAGAGGTGTTCGGTGTTCATGCTGGGCCTTCCTCGGCCAAGGAGGCCGGGTTCATCATCCCGTGCTGGAAGGCGTGGCATCAAGCTGCGTCTAGCGGTGCGGACTGAGTCGCAGCAGCGTTTCCATGAAGCGCTGAATGTCCTCGACTTCGGTATCGAAGGCACACATCCAGCGCACCAGGCCGGCGCGCTCATCCCAGGGCCAGAAGAAGGTCTCGCGCTGGAGCGGCTCCAGGAGGCTCACGGGAATGCGCGCAAAGACCGAATTGACCTGCACGGGAAAGGCGACTTCCACAAAGGGCAGGTGCTTCACGTTACCGTGGAGGTGCGCGGCCATGGCGTTGGCGCGGCCTCCGTTGGTGATCCAGAGATCCTCTTCCAGCAGCGCCTCGAACTGGGCGGAGACGAAGCGCATCTTGGACGCGAGCTGTAGGCCGTGCTTCTGCCAGTAGGGGAAATCCGCGCCCAGGCCGGGCTGCAGAAACACAACGGCCTCGCCGCAGAGCATGCCCTGCTTGGTGCCGCCAAAGCTGAGCGCGTCCACGCCGCTCTCCAGCAGCATTTCGCGAACGCTGATGCCCAGGGCCGCCACGGCGCAGCCCAGGCGGGCGCCATCCACATGGACGCCCAGACCATGGGCGTGGGCCAGGTCGATCAGGGTGCGCAACTCTTCCAGGCTGTAGAGTGTGCCGACTTCGGTGGGCTGGGTGAGGGTCAGCGCCACGGGCAGCGCCCCGTGCACGCCGTGGCCCCGACCGAGCACCTCGGCCAGGGCGGTGGGATCGATCTTCCCGTCCACGCTTTTGAGTGGGATGAGGCGCATGCCCAGCGCCCGCTCCGGGGCGGTACTCTCGTCGTTCCAGAGGTGGGCCAGTTCCGAGCACAGCACGGCGCCGTGGGATTTCTGAAAGGCCATCAGGGAAAGGACATTGGCGGCCGTGCCGTTGAAGACGAAATGGGTGGACACCGACTGTCCGAACAGCTGGTCGAAGGCCGCACGGGCCCTGGCCGTGACGGCATCCTCCCCGTAGGCCAGGGCATGGCCGCGGTTGACGGCGGCGATGCGATCCAGGATCCGGGGATGGATACCCGCGAAGTTGTCACTGGCGAAGCCGCGGGGGAATGCATCGGGGAGGGGAACCATGGAAGGCCCTTGGGTGATGGCTGGACCTGTCATGATCCCCTTGGGCGGGAAGACCATCAAGTGCATGGAGCGGGCGGGGGCACCGCCGATACTCAAGAATGTTCACTGCATTCCCGAAGCATTCAGTGAGGTATCTTCCCACGCGACGGACACCTTCCCAGGGGTTGCCATGAACGATCAGGGTTTCGGGGCTTCGCCAGAGTTTGTGCGGATGGGCCGTCGGCCTCGCCTGCTGGTGGTGGATGACGACCCCGTGAACCTCCAGGTGATCGGTTCGTACTTCGAGGAGGACCACGACGTCACCCTGGTGGGATCCGCGGCCCTGGCCCTGGAGCTCTGTCGCGAGGAGCTGCCGGACCTGCTTCTTCTGGATATCGTCATGCCGGACCTGGATGGCCTGGAGACCTGTCGCCGCCTGAAGGCCGATCCGCTCACCCGGGAACTGCCGGTCATTTTCGTCACCGCCCAGGCCACCCCCCAGGAGGAGACCGATGCCCTGAATGTCGGCGCCGTGGACTGCATCACGAAACCGGTCAATCCTGCCGTGGTGAGGGCCCGGGTCCGTACCCACCTCACACTCAAGGCCCAGGCGGACTTCCTGCGCTCGCTAGCCTTCCTGGACGGCCTCACGGGAGTGGCCAATCGGCGGCGCTTTGATGAATTCATGGATGCTGAATGGCGCCGCAGCCGCCGTAGCGGGGCCACCATGGCCCTGATCATGGTTGATATCGACAATTTCAAGCACTACAACGACACCTACGGACACCTCGCCGGCGATGTGTGCCTCCAGGCCGTGGCCCGTGCCCTGAACGGTGCCCTCAAGCGGGCCCAGGATCTGATGGCCCGCTATGGCGGGGAGGAGTTTGCCTGTGTCCTGCCGGAAACGGACCTGGTCGGTGGACGGCGCCTAGCGGAGACCCTGCTGGAGGCGGTCAGAGACCTGGCCATTCCCCATGACGGCGTGCCGCCGGGCTCCGTGACAATCAGCCTGGGGGTCGCCTCCCAGGTTCCCGAGCGCGAGGCAGCGCCCGAGAATCTCCTGGCCAAGGCCGATGCCCGGCTCTACGAGGCCAAGGCGGGAGGCCGCAACCGGGTGGAGGGGTGAGAGATGGAGACCAGGGGCAGGGTTTCGGTTGGCCGCGACCCATCGGTGAGGCATGGGTGACGGGAAGGTGCTGATTCCAAGGAACTGGCTGCCCCGGCGTGGGCTGGTTCTCTGCCTTTTCATGACCTTCGCTACCTAGTTCTTCGTTCGGCGGGCTGAGGAACGGCGCATCCATGAGCGCTTCCAGGGTGAAAAGGTCCGGGTTCGGGAGCGGATCCTCAATCGCATGGCGGCCATGGCCCGGGGCGCGGGGCTAGCGTTGGGCCATCCGGGGGCTGGTGCCCGGACCCACGCCTACCCTGCGCCCCAGGGTCTCGATCTGGTTGCGAATGCGCGCCGCGGTGATATCCGCAGTCTCGTGCAATCCCGCCTTGCCCGGGTAGATCTGGTAGAGCACGCGGTATTTGGACTGGGTGAGGTTGGGCATGATGACATTAGCGCCGCGTTGCAGGCCATTGGCGCGGCCCGAAGCGGGATCCAGCGTGGCCAGGGCCGTGGTGCTGGGGATGTTGGTCTCGGGACAGACGAGGCGCGTGAGGGCCAGGGTCTTGAGGGTGGTCAGAGGGTCGTTGGGCACCTGCTCCGTGGCGGCTTCCACCTGCAGCATCTCGCCGAGAGGGCCGTCCAGGGGCGTTCCCGGGCTCGGGATGTAGGGTCCGATGCCGATCATGTCCATGGCGTAATCGCGGAAGGTCCAGATGTCGTTGGCCAGGGTTTCCCAGGTCTGGCCGGGGAGGCCGACCATGACGCCCGTGCCGATCTCGAAGCCGAGCTCGCGCATTCTCAGCAGCTGATGGATGCGGTCCGAGACGCCGCCAGGCAGGCTCGGATGGATACGGCGGTAGAGGTCCGGATCCGTGGTCTCGAAGCGCAGCAGGTAGCGATCCGCCCCTGCGTCGCGCCAGGCTCGCAGGTCGGCTTCGCACCTTTCGCCCAGGGAGAGCGTGATGGCGAGACCCGTGCGGTGCTTGATCTTCTGGATGGTTTCGGCCATCCAGTCGCCGGTGATGCCGGGATCCTCGCCCGCCTGCATCACCACGGTGCCGAAGCCGTATTCCAGAGCCTTGTCCGCGCATTCCAGGATGTCCTCCTGGGTCATGCGGTAGCGTTCGACCCTGGGCGCGCAGGCTGCAATGCCGCAGTAGGCGCAACTGCGCTGGCAGACATTGGAAACTTCGATGAGGCCCCGCAGATGAACCTCGTCGCCTACATAGCGGTGACGGGTTGCGTCCGCGGCCGCCCAGAGGCGTTCGAGGTCGTCGGTATCCGCAACTTTCAGCCAGCGGAGAATTTCGTCGCGGGTCATCGGGTGCCTACCCGGTAGGCTTCCAGGGCGCCCGGAAAGGGCCCCAGTGCGCGTTCGAAGATGCCCAGGGAATACGCGATGGTCAGGCCGTAGTTGGTGAGGGGCACGCCGGCTTCCCGGGCGCGGTGGAGACGACTGAGCATCTCGCGGCGGTTGCCGGTGCAGTTGCCGCAGTGGACGATCAGCTTGAAGGGGCTTAGGTCCTGGGGGAAATCGCGGCCCTGCACATGGGCGAATTCCAGCTTGGCGCCCACATACTGGGTGAGCCAGCGGGGAATCTTCACCCGGCCGATGTCCTCGCCCACGGGATGGTGGCTGCAGGTTTCCGCGATGAGCACCGTGTCGCCGCCCTTGAGCTCCTCGATGCCCAGGGTGCCGCGCACCTGTTCGACCAGATCGCCCTGGAAACGGGCCATGAGGATGCTGAAGGAGGTCATGGGAACCCCCTTTGGCACATCCCCCGCCACCTTCAGGAAGGCCTGGGAATCCGTCACCACCAGCGCGGGCGGCCGCGAGAGGCTGGCCAGCGCATGTTTCAGCTCCCGCTCCTGGCAGACCAGGGACATGGCTTCGCCGTCCAGCAGATCCCGGATGGCCATCACCTGCGGCAGGATCAGACGGCCCTTGGGGGCTTCCTTGTCGATGGGTACCACGAGCAGGGCGAGTTCCCCCGGAGGGACGAGGTCCGAGACCAGCCGGCGATTATCGAAGAAGTCCCCAGGGGCCAGCTTCAGCAGGGCTTCGCGCAGATCCAGGATGCCGATGGCCCTGGACGCCGATACTGCGACCACAGCGGCGCCCCGGGCCTCGAGTGCCGCCCTTTCGGTGGGGCTGGCCTCCTTTAGATCCCGTTTGTTGAAGACCACCAGCACCGGCACCTGGCGGCCCTGGAGTTCAGCCAGGAGGCCCTCCTCGAAGGCGCCCCAGGCATCGGCTTCCGTGACGATGACGCCCAGATCCACCCGCTCGAAAATGGCTTTGGTGCGGGCGATGCGCAGTTCGCCCAGGGCGCCTTCGTCATCCACGCCCGCCGTGTCCACGAACTGCACGGGGCCGAGGGGCAGCAGTTCCATGGGTTTCTCCACGGGATCCGTGGTGGTGCCCGCGTGCTCGCTGACGATGGAGACCTGCTGGCGCGTGATGGCGTTCAGCAGCGAGGACTTGCCCACGTTGCGGCGCCCGAAAAGGCCGATGTGGAGGCGGAGGGACTTGGGAGTGGACTGCATGCAGGCCTCAAGGCTGGAGCCCAGGCGAGACTCCCATGACAGGATGACCGATGGAACCCACCTGTGACTTGATCTGGATCAAAAATCCAGGCTATTTTTGGTGCTACCCCGGAAAGGAACTCCATGCCTGCCTTCGATTCCTTGAACACATGGGCCGCGGTGCAGGCCATCCGGCAGCGGGGGCCGGTCATCCACAACATCACCAACTTCGTGGTCATGAACACCACCGCCAATGCCCTGCTGGCCCTCGGTGCCTCACCTGTGATGGCCCACGCCGAGGAGGAGATGGCGGACATGGTGGCCATCGCCTCCGCCCTGGTCATCAACATCGGCACCTTGAACCAGCCGTGGGTCAAATCCATGTTCAAGGCTGCAGAACACGCAGCCAACCGGGGCCTGCCCATCGTGCTGGATCCAGTGGGGGCGGGGGCCACGCCCTATCGCACGAATACGGTGCGGGCCCTGGTGGCCGCCACCCGGCCCACCATCATTCGCGGCAACGCCTCGGAGATCATGGCCCTCTGTGGTGACCAGGTGACGACCAAGGGCGTGGATAGCTCAGAGGCTTCCCAGGATGCGGTGGGGGCCGCCCAGGCCCTCCACAAAAGCCTGGGCTCGGTCATCTGCGTCAGCGGAGAGACGGACTATATCGTGGGCGGCGGGGAGCTCGTTCGGATCCGGAACGGCCACCCCCTGATGACCCGTGTCACCGGCCTAGGTTGCACGGCTACGGCCCTTTGCGGGGCCTTCGCTGCGGTCACCTCGGACCCTGCGCGGGCGGCGGCCCAGGCCATGGCGGTCATGGGGATCGCCGGCGAAATGGCCGCCGCAAAAGCGGAGGGACCTGGCACCCTGCAGATGCACTTTCTGGATGTCCTGTTCCGTTTGACGGAGGATGACATCACCCGGCGCCTCCGCCTGGGGCCTTGAGATGCGAGGGCTTTGTCTGGTGACGGATCGCGGGCTCTGCGGGGATCGATCTCTGGAAGACATCGTCATGCAGGCCGTTCAGGGCGGTATCGCCTCTGTCCAGCTCCGGGAAAAGCACCTGGCCACCCGCGCCTTCGTGGAAGCCGCCGCCCGCCTCAAGGCCCTGCTTACCCCCTTTGGAATTCCGCTCATCATCAACGACCGGGTGGATGTGGCTTTGGCGGCGGGGGCCGAGGGCGTCCATGTGGGCCAGAGCGATATGCCCTGCGAACTCGCCCGACGGCTGATGGGGCCTTCCGCGCTCATCGGTCTCTCTGTGGAGACCTGGGAGGATGTGGAACGGGCCCAAAACCAGCCCGTAGATTACCTTGGCGTGAGCCCCATCTTTGCGACACCGACCAAGACTGATACCCGACAAGCCTGGGGACTCGCAGGCCTGGCGCGCATCCGGGCCTATTCCCGCCACCCCCTGGTAGCCATCGGCGGCCTGAACGCAACCAACCTCCAGGACGTTATCCGAGCGGGAGCAGAAGGCATCGCGGTTGTCTCTGCCATCTGCGCCGCTTCCGATCCCCTGCAGGCAGCCCAGGAGCTGAATCAGCTGATGGGGTGACAGCCATTCATCACTGCGGCTTGCCCCGGGAAGAGCTGCAAGGATGGTCGAAGGGTGCAGTTCGCGGCAAATTCAGACCTTTCAGTCCGCATATCGGCGGTCCTGATTTGGCGGAGCCAAGCCGTTTGCCAGATAAAATTTTCAACCCTTTCTTCAAAAAGGCACCATACTTCCAAAATCATTGATCCGTGTGGCTGCCAGCGAGCGG
>CAIPUA010000028.1 GCA_903868115.1 uncultured Holophagaceae bacterium | reverse complement strand
GCCTCCGCACCAAATATGTCGACAAGCAGGCCCGCGACCTGGACCACGCCCTCGAACTCATCAAGGAACACACGACGAGGAGGGAAGCTGTCTCCATAGCCCTGCTGGGCAACGCTGCCGAGGTCCTGCCCGAATTGGTGCGTCGGGCAAAGGCCGGTGGCGTCCTGCCCGACTTTGTCACGGATCAGACCTCAGCCCACGATCTCATCAATGGCTATCTGCCGATCGGCTGGACGGTCTCGCAGTGGAAGACCGCCCAGCTCGATGAGACGCAGCACGCCGCGCTAAAGGCCGCCGCCGGGAAGAGCTGTGCCCTGCATGTCCAGGCCATGCTCGATTTCCAGACCCTGGGTTGCGCCGTGGTGGACTACGGCAACAACATCCGCCAAGTGGCCAAAGACAATGGCGTGGCCAATGCCTTCGATTTTCCCGGTTTCGTGCCCGCCTACATCCGGCCGCTGTTCTGTGAAGGGAAGGGGCCCTTCCGCTGGGTGGCGCTGTCGGGCGATCCCGAGGACATCTATAAGACCGACGCCAAGATCAAGGTACTTTTCCCCGAGAACACCCATGTGCACCGCTGGCTGGACATGGCCCGGGAGCGCATCGCCTTCCAGGGGCTGCCCGCGCGAATCTGCTGGCTGGGCCTGGGCGAGCGCCACCTGGCTGGCCTCGCCTTCAACGAGATGGTCAAGAATGGCGAGCTCAAGGCGCCCATCGTCATCGGCCGCGACCACCTGGACACGGGCAGCGTGGCCAGTCCCAACCGCGAAACGGAAAGCATGCTGGACGGCACGGATGCTGTGTCCGATTGGCCTCTACTCAACGCCATGCTGAACAGCGCCAGCGGTGCCACTTGGGTGAGCCTCCATCACGGAGGCGGCGTGGGCATGGGCTACAGCCAGCACTCCGGCGTGGTCATCGTGGCCGATGGTACCGACGAAGCCGCGAAGCGCCTGGAGCGCGTGCTTTGGAACGACTGCGGTACCGGGGTCATGCGCCACGCCGACGCTGGCTACGAGATTGCCAAAGCCACGGCCAGGGCCAAAGGGTTGAAGCTGCCCATGTTGAAGTAATTACTTGGAGCCAACCATGCTGGAGCCCCCGAACATGCCGCTCAGGCAGGGGCGGATGCAATCTTTCAAGGAAAAGGCCCCCATGGCCCTCTACCTCGCGGTGAAGGAGCACATCCGTCAGAAGATTCAATCCGGAATCTGGAAAGTGGGAGAGCGCATCGCTTCGGAAAATGAGCTGGTGGCCGAACTGGGGGTCGCCAGGATGACGGCGCACCGGGCTCTGCGGGAACTGGCGGCGGAGGGCCTGCTGTTCCGGGTGGCGGGGGTGGGCACCTTCGTGGCCGACGGCAAGGCCGAATCGAGCCTGCTCCAGGTGGTCAACATCGCCGAGGAGATCCGGGCTCGGGGCCATGTTCACAGCTTCACCCTCCTTGAAGCCACGCGCAAATCCGCACCACTGAATGTGGCTGCAGCCCTGGGACTCACCACGGGGGACTCGGTCTTTCATGTGGTCGGCATCCACTTTGAAGACAGTGTGCCCATGCAGCTCGAGGATCGCTATGTGAACCCCCGAGCCGTTCCCGCCTTCCTTGAACAGGATTTCACTCAGGTTCTGCCGGGAGAATTCCTCCTGCGGGCCGTGCCCCTGGATGATGTGGAACATGGGGTCGATGCCACGGCGGCGACCCTCGACGAAGCGGAACGATTGGACCTGGCACTGGGCTCGCCCTGT
>CAIPUA010000027.1 GCA_903868115.1 uncultured Holophagaceae bacterium | reverse complement strand
TGGCAGCCAGCGGGTGCAACTTGGCGCCCAGGAATGGAACCTGGGGGCCCGGTGGACCTGGCAAGCCGGGGTTCCCATCAACCTCTTCGATGACGGCTCCGCCAGCCTGGGGCTGCCTCCCGGCACCCTCGGCGCCGGCAATCCGTTGGACCCCTGGTACTTCGGGGTGATGACCCCGGAACGGGGACAGTACGGCACCCGGGGCCGCACTCCGGCCACCTCCGTGGTGGACCTGCGTCTGGACACGGAGTTCCGGCTCGGCAAGGCGCGGCTGAAGCCCTCACTGGAGGTCTTCAACCTCTTCAACAGTCGCTCTACCACCATGGTCTGGCAGTACGCCACCCACTGGATGACCGCCGACGCGGACCCTCGCTACGGCGCAGCCTCGGGGTGGCTGCAAGGCCGCCGCTTCCAGTTCGGCCTGCGGATCTCGTTCTGATGGAGCCGCGAAGGCGACTGCGCCCGTGACCCTCACCCCCGGCACTCACTGGAGACGCCGATGCTGGGAAAGGGGGCAGAGAATCGGGAACTCATCTTGCGGAGCCACAAAAGTGTATTACATTAATCATCAGGGATGGATGCGTGGATGTTAACAAACCCAAACTGAGGTGGACTCCCGACTCCGAGAGTTACATCCTCCTCAAGCACCGCGTTAGGCGGGAAATCCTGGAGGCGTTGCTGGAGGCGGACGACCTTTCCCTGGTCAGTAGTCGATTCGGCCGCCTGATGCTCCAGGGAACCGTGCACGGAAAGTGCTATCGGCTGATCGCGGAGGTTGTGGACCGGAAGGAGTGGATTCTCGAGCCGGTGACGGGCTACCGCTATGCCGCCGGGGATCCGAAGAAAGGAGGAGGCGCATGAGCAAGGCCAAGCAAAGTTCCAAGGCTGCGCGCAAACCGGGCGGGAGCGCTCGCCCGCGGAAGGCGACTCCGGTGAAAGGAATCGACTGGGAAGAGACCCTTGAGCAGGCGGGCGAATTGCCTAAGGGCCACGCCCGGCAACCCTTTGCCAAGCGCGCGGCGGAAGCCGAAGCCTGGGCCAAGGAACTGCAGGATGCTCCCGGAGGACGCCCCATCGTGCGCATGGGACGCCCAGGCAAGGCCAGTCCAAAAGTGGAGACTGAGTTGGTGACCTTCCGCACGGAAAAGCAGGAGAAGGAGGTGCTGGAGGCCTTGGCTGCGGCCCAAGGGCGGAGCCTATCAGACCTGCTCAGAGGCGTGACGCACGACCTGGTGATTACCTTCAAGGCCGGGCAGAAGACTTCCCGCGTTAGGTCATAGCCAGAATCGGCCCTCCCATTCAGAGATAACTTCCCAGAGGAACCTATGACCCTCGCCCCCGGCACCCGCCTCGGCCTTGGCGGAATCCTTTCAGGGTTTCTTTCGCATGCCGCGAATCCAGAGCTTTCCCTTTCCTCCGTGGTGCTTTTTGCACGCCCGGTGACTGAACTCGAGGCCGCAGCCAGGGAGGGGAAGGTCACGCCCTGCACCTCGGTCTACCTGAATGCGGTGCCGCGCCATTCCATCTTGCGCAAGCCCATGACCACGGCGGTCCCGGCGTGGGTGCTCGCTCGTCGCCGCCAAAACCTGGAGCCCCAACCGCATGTGCATCTCGAAGGCCATCCGCTGCCCTGAAAGGCTGTTCCCCTTTCTGCTCGTGGCCCTGCTGGCCTGGGCGCCCGCTGGGCTCCAGGCCTGCTCCTGCGAATGGAAAGGGGCCTTCCTGAAGGTGGCGGGCGGCGCCCCCCTGATCGTCCGGGGAACGATTCTGCGGCACCGCCCGGGCCCCGTTCCCATGATGGATGTGCATGTGCTGGAGACCCTGGCGGGAGGCCTGCTGGACTCGGGTCTGGAGATCCAGATGGACAACGGGATGATGTGCCGACCTCCCCTCGGCCTCTTTCCCGTGGGCAGCGAGTGGATCCTGGCCCTGAACGGGCCGGGCGCGAAACCCGGGACGGGGCTGGCCATCTCAGTGTGCGGCGAGTATTGGCTGCGCGTGGACGGCCCTGCCGCCCTAGGCAGCTTCGACGGGCCGCAGCAGCAGTCGAAGCGGATGCCGCTCGAAGAACTGCGCGGACGCCTGCGCTATCCGGCCTTTCGTGAGACCTTCGCCGGCAGGGTCGCCGCGGGCCAGCGCTACCTGCGGGCCTTTGGTGGACGCTTTGAACTGGTGCTGGAGCCCACGCCAGAAGGCTGGGAGATCGTGGTGCGCGAAGTGGGCCGCGAGGAAAACCTGGCGCGCCTCACCCCACCCCTTCACTTTCTGCCCAACCCCAGGGACATCGAGGCCTGGCAGTTTCAGGCGCGGGTGCCCACCGGCTGCCCGAGACCCCATGGCGAGGCCCCACCGCCTGCTCGCACGCGGGACTTCTGCTTTTCGCCCGACGTGGGGCGCAGCCTGCAGGGATCCCGGGCGAAATTCGCGGTGACCCCCGAGGAGGTGGCCGCCGTGGAGCGCTTCGGCCGCGGCCGCCTGAAGCTCGGCGCTGCGGTCGTGGAAACCGGCCCCGGTGGCTGCCCGCGCATCGCCTCGCTGGAATTCGAGGTGGAAGTGGCGGGAGGGTATTCGCCTTCCCAAGAAACGGCAGCATCCAGGCATGGGATGCCATAAATATCCGCATTCCCATGCCCGTGATCCTCGCCCTGACCGCGCTTCCGTCGGTCCTGGCCCGGACGCCGGCCGCGAAGCCACCTCAAGCCCCGGCCACCGCGCCACCCGCCGCCGCTTCGAAGCTCCGCTCCACGCCCGTTCGCGAGGGCCTCCACATGCTCAGCGGCGCCGGGGGCAACATCACGGTCCCGTGTCGGGCCGCGAGGAGGTCCGGACCTTCCGGGACCTCATGGTGACAGTGCGGGACTGGCTGCTTGCGCTGATCGACGTCGGAAAGACCGCCGACGAGGCCGTCACCGGCAACCCCCTCGCGGAGCTGTACAAGGGCCGCCGGTCCTACTTTCAAGAACGATTAACTCACCCGCTACGCCTACCTGGATTTGACGAAGGGGGGCGGTCATCAAGGTGCTGCAACCGGGTTTTGCCGAGAATCCCGAGCGTCTGCGCCGCTTCGTAGCACGAGGCGCGGGTGCTGGCGTCGCTGTCGCATCCGAACATGGTGCAGGTCTTCTAGGCGAGCGAACATGAGGGCGCGCCGTACCTGGTAATGGCACTGCTGGAGGGGGAGACGCTGCGCGAGCAGTTGCACGGCAAGACGCTGCCCCAAGGCGCGCGGCGGAACTGGCCCACGCAGTGGCGCTGGGTCTACGCGAGACTTCCCACGGCATAGATTCGTCAATCTAATCGGTAGTGACAGCCGCGGCTTTCGGGATTCAGGAGCGCCGCTTTCTCGGTATCGCCTGCGGCGATACGCGAGACTTCCCACGGCATAGATTCGTCAATCTAATCGGTAGTGACAGCCGCGGCTTTCGGGATTCAGGAGCGCCGCTTTCAGGATCAGGCGGGCGCAGATGATGCCGCTGCGAAGTTCCAGGATCGAACGGGAGAGTGGCGCTTCGCGGTAGAAGGCCTCCAGTCGGTGGTACAGATGACCCATGTCGCCACGCGCCCGTTGAAGACGGGCATTGGTGCGCACGATGCCTGCGTAGTTCCAAAGGGTCGTGCGGATGTTCGTCCAGTCCTGCTCGATGAGAAGCGGATCCGCCTCCGCCGGTCCGCTCACGGGAATCCACGGCTGGATCGAATCCGCGCTGGGAGGAATTGCGTCGCGGCAATCCGAGACTGCTGCATCCGCGGCGCGGTAGCCCCAGAGCAGGCCTTCCAGCAAGGACGTGGAGGCCAGGCGGTTCGCCCCGTGGACACCCGTGCAGGCGACCTCGCCCACGGCGAATAGGCCCGCCAAACTCGTGCGCCCTTCCAGATCCACCGCAACGCCACCGCAAAAATAGTGCGCGGCGGGGACCACGGGAATCAACTGGCACGTGGGATCGATCCCCTCCGCCCGGCAGGCGGCCAAGACATTGGGAAAGCGGGTCTCCAGATCCAAGCGTGCGGCCACGGGTTCCAGGTCGAGAAAGACACAGACATCGCCCGTGGCGGCGACCTCCTGAAAAATGGCCCGGCTGACCACATCGCGCGGAGCCAGTTCCATCTGGACCGGAGCGTACTTCGACATGAAGCGTTCGCCTTTGCGGTTGCGGAGTTGGGCGCCCTCACCCCGGAGGGCCTCCGTGAGCAACGTCCGGGGCTTGTGGGGAACATACAGCGTGGTCGGATGAAACTGGATGTACTCGCAGTTCACGACCCGCGCGTTGGCACGGTAGGCTGCGGCGAGGCCATCGCCGGTCGCTCCGGACGGATTGCTGGTGTGAAGATAGAGATAGCCGAGCCCGCCCGTCGCGAGCACCGTCCGCTTCGCAAGCGCCATTTCTACACACCGGGAGGTGCCATCGAGCAGATAGGCACCCCACACTTGAATTGGATCGTAGACCCCGCGGGGATCCCGGCCATGGTGGGGCGTCGTGAGGAGATCCACGAGCATCATGTCTTCCAGAATCCGGATGCGGGGATGACTGCGGACAGCCATTGTCAGCGATGACTGAATAGCCAGCCCCGTGGTATCCCGAACATGGTAGATCCGTCTCGCCGAATGAGCCGCCTCGGCTGTCGGAGCCAACTCTCCGGCCGCATCGAGGTCAAAGGGAACTCCAAGGCGCTTCCAAAGGAAATCTAAACATAATGACGGACCTTGCTCGGCCAGCATCCGGACGGCCTCAGGCCGACAGAGGCCTGCGCCTGCGGCCTCGATATCGGCGGCAAGCAGTTCAGGGGAATCCCGGAAAGTCTCAGGCGGGAGTCCAATGATGCCCCCCTGGGCCCAGGCGGTGTTGGACTCGCCCAGGGCATCCTTGGCAGCCAGCACCACATCCGCGCCCAGTTCCGCAGCCCTCAGGGCCGCCGTGCAGCCGGCGATGCCGGCACCGATGACAAGAACATCACAGGAGATCATTGCAGTCGCCACTCCGGTCGAGGCATTTCCCACAGTCCATCGAGAGCGGCCTCCGCGTCCAGGGTGCGCAGCCAAGAGATCCGCTGTTCCACCGCATCCAGGCTCTCCGCGCAATCCAGTGTGCCCCAGGGCGTGGTCAACTCCCCCTCGAGGGGAGCCAGAGCCGCGAGCGCATCCTGCCATAGGCTGATCATCCCGATGGCATCGTGATGCTGCTGGTGATAGAAGCCTGCGGCGATGAGGATCAAGCCCTGAAGCCCCTTCTTCAGATCTCCCGAGGCCTGCACCCACAGGCTTTCCAGGGCGTGGTGGGCCTCGTGATAGAGAGCCGTGTTGAACAGCGTGACACCCGAACCAAGGCGGTAGCGCTCGTCCTCGGGCTGTCCTGTCAGCGCGAGTAGAATCACGCCGCAGCGTAGGCTGAGCGGCGCGGAGAGGGGCGCCCATATTCGCTGTGGAACCCAGCCGGTCGCCCCCTTCTCTGCCGTATCAGGGAAGGTCACCAAGGTCTTTCGCCACGCCTGGGCGGGATCGACCACGCCCAGTGCCGCCAGCATCCGGCCAGCCTGGCTCAGGAGTTCTGCCTCGGAGATCCCTGCTGGATGGGCCTCCCGCATCCGAGGCGCACCCAGGATGGTAGGCCAAACAAAAAGTGAGCGCTCATCAGGATTCATGAGTGCCATCTCGAGGCGGTCCCTGATGAAGCGCTGCAGGGGCTGCGGCAGGCGATGCTGGCGGGCCCAGAAAACCGGTGCGGTGGCGCAACTCATGGGCGGAAGCTCCATGTCTTCAAGCCAGGAAATTCACAATCGATGGATGGCACCACATTGCCCATGCACCTAGTTTGCCCGGATTCACGCGTTGAAACGGAGCCAGTCCTCAATCGGCACCAGTTCGAGGCCTACGAGAAGACGGCGCAGCCTTTTCTCGAATCCATTGAGGCCAGCGCCATGGGCGAAGCGATGCCCTCGGGAAGCCCCGCTAATGGGAGGCTGGTCAGCATCCAACTCCCATGGGTGAAGCGCGAGGGGCGTACCCGCATCGGAGGCGGCCAACCCCCGCAAACGCCTCACCAACCAGGCTTCTGGCAAGATCCGAAGGCCCCAGCCCCAAAGCGGCACCGTCCAGGGTCCGAAGCCTGCGACCGGGGGCGGGAATTCCCAGAGTCCGCCTGCCTCTAGATGGGGACGCCGAGGCCCGCGCGGATCACCAAGAATGGCCAGGGGCGCCCGGCTGGAATCGTAGGCGAAACCCAACGCGGCCAGTTCGCCGAGGTAGCCCGCGGCTCCGAGCCTCAGGCTCCACTCGGGAGCCCGGAATCCGATCACTCCGACCCCAGCCAAATCCTCGATCCGTTCCTTCCCTTCGCGCACCCACTCACGGAAGCCCGCCCTGTCCATGGAGAAGGCCCGCCGGTGGTCGAGGCCGTGCAGAGCGATGGAATGGCCTGCCGCTTGAATCCGGCGCAGGAGTGCGGGATGGCGGCACGCCTGATCCGCAAGACAGAACCATGTCCCTCGCGCGGCCAGATCCTCGCATAGTTGGAGGGCCTTTTCCGTGCCTTGTTCCAGGCGATCCTCGAAACGGTCCAGGGCATCCGGCGCATCGAAGGGTGGGCAGCAGAGTTGGAACCAGTCCTCCCAGTCGAAGGTCAGCGGAAGGCGAGAACCGGAGAACAAATTGGACACCGGATCAGGTGAAGTTGCGCTCGGAGAGGCTGATGAACTCCAGTGCGAAGTCGTCCAGTTCGGTCTGCCATTGCTTCAGTTGCCCCTGGAAGAAGTTGTACGCCATGAGGGCAGGAATGGCCGCCACCAGGCCCAGGGCGGTGGCTACCAGGGCCTCCGAGATGGGAATGGCGACCGTGGCGAGACTGGCATTCCCCGTGGCGCCAATGCCGCGGAACGCGTCGATGATGCCCCAGACCGTCCCGAAGAGCCCCACGAAGGGGCTCACGGCCGCGATGGTGGCCAGGATGCCAAGCCCCTTCTCCATGCGCCCCATTTCCACGACGGAGGCTCGCTGGAGGCTGCGCTCCACGGCCTCCATGCTTTTGATCTGCGCCTTGCCGCCGGCTGGATTCGCCCGCAGCTGGTAGGTCACTTCGGTATAGCCCGCACTGAAGAGCCCGAGCAGGGGGCTCAGGGTGAAGGAGGTGGCGGCCTGCTTGAGATCGCGCCAGTCCGTGGAGTGACGGAAAGCAGAGCGGAATTTCTCGGTGACTTTGCCGCTCCGACCAAGCAGGAGGGTCTTCTGCAGGATGACCACCCAGCTGAGGATGCTGAAGAGCCCCAGGAGCAGCATCACGATCTTTGCCACATGGCCGCCGTGAAGAACGACCTCCCACAGATTGACTCCTTGGCCTTCCATCATCGCCACAAGCAGCATGCGCCCTCCGACCCTTTGATCTTAGCAAGGCTCGCACCCCACATGGCGCTCGGGTACACTGACTGCAGCACACATCCCCCCGTATTTGTCCTGCGGGGCCGTGTATCGCGGGAGTCGGCATGCGGGTTCTTGTCATCGGTTCGGGCTACGTGGGTCTCGTCGCCGCGGCTGGATTTGCGGATTCGGGACATCATGTGATCGGGGTCGATGTCGATGCGGCCAAGATTGAGAAGCTCCGAAAGGGCATCAGCCCCATCTACGAACCCGGCCTGGACGAACTGCTCCACAAATACCAAACATCGGGCGCGCTGAGCTTCACGCTGGACCTGCGCGAAGGCATCGCCGAGGCTGACGCGGCCTTCATCTGTGTGGGAACACCCCAGAGCGAGGATGGCAGCGCCGATCTCCAGTATGTGTTGGCGGTGGCCGAGGATCTTGCCAACGCCATGGCCTTCCGGGCCAAGGATGCGAAACCCCTCATCGTCGTGGACAAGAGTACCGTGCCCGTAGGCACGGCCGCACGGGTCCACGCGACCATCGCAGCGAAGACCGATCGCACCTTCGAGGTCGTCAGCAATCCGGAATTCCTGCGTGAAGGCTGCGCCATCGATGATTTCCTCTTCCCGGATCGCGTCGTGGTGGGCTGCCGCACGGATTTTGCGGAATCCGTGATGAAGGAACTCTACACGAAAAAACTGGCTGCGGCTCAGGCCCGCAACCCCGAAAATGGCCGCTGGTTTCGCATGGACCCACCCAGTGCCGAATTGACCAAGTACGCCGCCAACGCCATGCTGGCCCTGCGCATCAGCTTCATCAACGAGATCGCTAGACTGTGCGAAGAAGTGGGAGCGGACATTGACTTCGTCAAGGTCGGCATCGGCAGCGACCACCGTATCGGGAAACATTTCCTCAACCCCGGGCCGGGATTCGGTGGAAGCTGCTTCCCAAAGGATCTGCAGGCGCTCCTGAAGGCCGCCCGCGAACATGGCCATCCCCTGATGACTCTTGCTACGACCGTGGAAGCGAACCGTCACCAGAAGCAGGTGCTGGCGCTGAAGGTGCGCGGCCATTACGCCTGCAAGCCTGGCACCCCGGCCCCGCTCGCCGGGAAACGCTTCGCGCTCTGGGGCCTGGCCTTCAAGGCCCACACCGACGACATCCGCGAGGCGATGGCGCTGGAACTCATCGAAAGTCTGTCCACGCTGGGCGCCGAGATCGTGGCCCACGATTTCGAGGCCATGCCCAATGTGAAAGCCAAGATCGGCGACAAGATCCGCTACGCGGACGATCCCCTGGTCGCCTGCGAGGGGGCCGACGCCGTCATCATCGCCACGGAGTGGCCTGCCTACCAGAAGGTCAATCTCGAGGCCGTAGCCGCGAAGCTGAAAGCCAAGGTGATGTTCGATGGTCGGAATCTTTTCCGGCCGGAGACGATGCAAGCCAAGGGATGGACCTACCACTCCATCGGAAGGACAACCGTCGTGGGATGACCAGGAACCAGTTCTCCTCCCGGTGTCATGACCCGAGCGGAAGGCCAAGATTGACTTGACCCGTCGGGCTTCTGGAACCAGTGTTTAACAGGCTCAGTCGCGCAGTCACTCGACCGGGGCCCTTTCAATCAAATTCGATATTCGCGGAGTCATCCATGGGCAATCTCGGCCTCACTGAAATGCTTCTGATCGGCATCGCGCTGCTGATCTTCTTCGGACCCTCCCGCCTGCCGGAACTCGGCAAGTCCCTCGGCAAGGGCATCCAGGAGTTCAAGAAGGCCAGCAAGGAAATCACGGATTCCGTCAAGGAGGACGTCAGCGCCGAGAAGAAGTGAACACTCCCGGCACACCTCCAAATCAGATGACCTTCTGGGAGCACCTGCAGGAATTGCGAGTGCGCCTAGTGCGATCCGCCCTTATCGTAGTGGCCGGGTTTGGCTTCACCTACTGGCAGCGCTTTCGAATCTGGGATTGGGCTCAGCACCCCTTCATGGAGGTGTTCAAGACCCACAGCATCGCCCACGCGAAGACCGTGGGGCTGCCTATTCCAACGATTTTCGAACCCTTCGCCTTCACCAATCTCACGGAACCCTTCTTTTCCCTCATGCGCCTCTCGCTGTGGGCGGCGGCTTTCATCGTGGCCCCCCTGCTCTTCTATCAACTCTGGGCCTTCATCAGGCCGGGGTTGTACGAACGGGAGCGCCGCCTCGTCGTTCCTTTCGTCCTGGTCACCAGCGCATGTTTCATGGGCGGTGTCCTCTTCGCCTACTACAACGCCTTCAAGTTCCTCGGCGACATCCTCTTCAAGGAGGCCATGGTTGCTGGGCTCCGGACCAACCTCCACCTGGAGGATTACCTCGATCTCTTCATCTACACCGTGATCGGCTCGGGCCTGATGTTCGAACTGCCGGTGCTGGTCTACTTCCTGGCTAGGTTCCGGCTTGTGACGGCGCGGGCCATGTTGAAATACTGGCGTCATGCCACTGTCGGGATCCTGGTAGCCTCGGCCTTCCTCACGCCCGGCGATGTGATCGTCACAACCATTTTCTTCAGCGGGATTCTGCTGGCACTCTACTTCATCTCCGTGCTGGTGGCTTGGTTTGCGGTGCCAAAGCCGAAGACGGTTGATCCTCCAGCGTAGAATGGTCCTTCCCTCTGGAGGCACAATGAACATCCACACCATCGGCGTGGCTGGAACAGGGCAGATGGGCTGTGGCATCGCCCATGTGTTCGCCCTGGCAGGGTTTCAGGTGCTCCTCCAGGACCTCTCGCACGATTCCCTGGCGAAGGCCCAGGCATCCATCGATCACAGCATGCAGCGAGGCGTGGAGAAGGGCAAACTCACCCAAGAGGAGAAGACCGCCTCATTCACCAGGATCCGCACCACGGGCTCACTTGGCGATTTCAAAGACGCGGATTTTGTGATCGAGGCCGGGCCCGAACACTGGGAGACGAAAAAATCGCTGTTTGAGACCTTGGATGTGCTCTGCCGTCCCGGGGTCATCTTGGCGACCGCCACGGGGACCCTCTCCATTACTCGCCTCGCTTCTCTCACGAAAAGGGCTGGACAGGTCATCGGGATGCACTTCATGCACCCCGTCCCCGTCATGCCCCTGGTGGAAATCGTAAGGGGGTTGGCCACTACCGACGAGACTTGCGAAAGAGTGTGTTTTCTCTCTGAGCGCTTGGACAAGACGCCGGTGCAGTGCAACGACAGTCCGGGTTTCATCAGCAACCGCCTCATCATGCCCATGATCAACGAGGCGATCTTCGCACTGCAGGAGGGCGTGGCAGAGGTTCAGGCGATCGACGAAATCATGAAGCTGGGCATGAACCATCCCATGGGCCCGTTGGCACTGGCCGATCTGATCGGCCTGGACACCTGCCTGGCAAACCTGCAGATGCTCCACGAGGGCTTCGCTGACCCCAAATACCGTCCCTGCCCGCTGCTCGGCAGATACGTCGCCGCAGGGTGGCTCGGCAAGAAGTCGGGTCGGGGCTTTTACGATTATTCCAAGGGCTGAGCTGAGCCTATCTGGGATCGGCAGGCAAGGGTTGAGGCGCGGGTGCGGACTTGAAGAGCGGATCTGGCAACTTGGTGAAGTCCAGAACTCCGTTCTGATCGCCCAGGAGCGAAATCCCTAGCTCTTTCGCGATGGAGGCGCCCCCATCCGCAGGAGAAACCATGCGCAGCGCAAAAGACTGTCGGTCCCGTGTCACGGGGTCAGTGACGATGCGAAAATCCGCAGGTTGAAGGCTGGCGAGCCCCAGATTGAGGGAGGACCGTGATTGGTCCACATAGGTGAAAATCGGTGCCAGCACGAACAGAGCAACGAGGGGCCAGAACCAGGGTGAAGGCCCTGCGGGCTCCACGGGCTCCCGTCGCACTTCCATGGGCTGGTTCCACGCGGGAGTCGAGGGAATCACGCTCTCCCGGGAAACCTCCAGAAGCCCCATCTTGAGCAGATCCGCGATCACCTTGCAGGTGTCGAGTTCGTCGTAGCGCGTGATCTGCAGGATGCCTTGGATGCTTTGCGGTTCACTTACATAGGTAAGAACCGTTTCCTGCTCGTGGGTCAGACCGGAACGCTCGGCATGGGCGTTTCCCCGCCCCTCGAATACAGAAGAAAGTTCCTGGTCGAGGTCGAGTTTGAGAGCCATCGCTGCAGCGGTCTTCTGGAGTGGAAGGGTGTTATCCGGAAGCCTTCGCTGAACTTCGGGCCACTCGTCCATGACCCGGGCGGCCTCCATGAGCACGGTGTCTACCGGAATCGGAGGAAAATTCTCCCGATCCAGATCGAGCGACAGCATGGAATCAAATCGGTAGTCGCCCTCGAACCACCGGAAGGTCCGGTAGATGATGGACATCGCCTGATTGAAAAGCGCGTCCTGGAGATCCTGGCTGGATACTTTGCCGGATTCGAGGAGCAGGGTGCCCATGCGTTTGAGGGTCTGCCGCTGTTTCTGGATCATGCCCAGGAGTTCATCGCCGGAAAGCCGCCCCAGGCGCACGAGCATGGCGCCTACCCGATCCTCCATGCGCACCTGGTTGGAATCGCAGCCAACGATGTCCCCCTGGTCGAAGAAGATCTTCACGAACTCCTGTCCGCGGGAAAGCACGAGCGTGCCGCTCTTTCCCTGGGTCTTGATCATGTTGAACAAGGAGAAGAGGTCGAAATCCCGGAGAGAGCCTTCAAGAGCCATGGGTCCACCTCAGGAGCGGCGCCGTCGTGGAAGGAGCTTGAGCCACGAACGGAGGAACAGAACGGCGAGAAGAATGAGCCCCATGGGAAGCCAGGTGGACGAGGGATCCACGAGAATTTCGCCAGGGTAGCGAACGCTGCGACCGGTCGCGAAGACAACCCCCGCAGCGAAGCTTACGAAGAGTAGTTCCACGAATCCGTGCCGGGTATCACCCAGGAAACAGAGGTCGGAACCGGGGACGAGAACAACCAGAATTCGATGAATCCAACGCTGGGCGCCCTGGAAGGCCGCGACCTCGTCAACCTTCCGCTTTCGGCTTTCCCCGTGCAGGCCATCCTTGATCACGAACAGATGATGGCACTTGGAACAGACCTCAAAATCGGGACTGTCTGTCGTATGGAAGGGCTCTCCGCATCGCACGCACTGAGTCGGATGGGCCTGCTTGATGCTGCGCGCCAGACGGATCATGAAGGCGATCAGGGCCACCAGGGGAAGTGCCACACCGAACACGAGGATGGGCGTCCGCGGGCGTTGGACCACCGGATTCCCGCTCGTCTGTCCTGCCTTGAGCGCCTCGGCTCGAAGGGGCGAATCCGGAAGGGGCAGCGCAAAGGCACGCTGTTCCATACCGGACTGACTGATGTTCTTAAGCTCCTCGTAAGTCGCCGGAGCCATTTTGCGGGCCTCTTCCAGCTTGGCTATCCCTGTGGGGATGTCCAGTTTCCTGAATGCCATCACGCTCTGATTGAGCGCGATCTGGGGGCTTCTTGGCGAGAGGCGGAAGGCCTCTTCGAAATTCTGCTCGGCTTCACTCTGTTTGCCTTGGTGGAAGCGCGCAGTACCAAGGTTGTTGAGCACCTCCGCCTGATCGGCATGCTTGCCAACCAGGGCGCCAAAGGTGACCTCCGCACCACTCCAATTCTGGGCCTGCAACTGCTCCCAGCCACGAAGGAAAGCCTTGTCCTGGGTTGGCAGCAGACGGATTCCAGCGTCATCCATCCCACGGGCTTGGGGTTGCACCTGCAAAGCCACAATGCTGGGCGCCGGGATCTGCTGAGCCTTCGGCTCGAGCAGCGCCAGCGCGGGGTGAACGAACTGCAGAGCGATCACTAGGTAGGTTGCCTTGACTTCAGGCGTGCGGAAATAGGGGGCCAGCAGCCAGAGCCAAAGCAGGGCCGCCACGCTGGGGTCGAAGCCCAGGATGATCGGGAAGGTCAGCAGGAAGGCACCGATCAGGGCCATGGGAAAGGAACCTAGTCCGCGCTTGGCGAGAGGCTCCTCCCACAGGTATCGAAAAACCCGCCGATATCGAAGAGCCAACGCCAGGGTCCACCCCCACAGCAGCAGGGTGGCCATCATCCGCAGCCAGGCGGCGTGCTGGACGATCCAGAGCCAGCGATGGGTGGGGTGTGCGAGCCGGAGACTCGTCAGATCGGCCACATCGGGAAGGCTCAGAATGTAGCCCCTGAGGCCCTCCTGGCGCAGCAGGACGATCCGGGTTCCCAGCAGGGTCGGGTTTTGGGGGGCCCAGTGCTGCTCAACGACACGGATGACCTTGAGACCGAGTTCGGCGTTGCCCTGGCTGCCGAGTTGTTGAGCCCAGACCGCCATGGCTTCGACCAAAGGGGTGACATCCATGGTGGCGTAGTTCCTTCGAAGCCGCTCGACCTCCTGGACCGCGTTCTCAATCGAGGTCGGTTCCCCTGAACGAAGGGCTGTCTTCAAGCGCTCGGCCCGGTGGGCCAGGGCGATTCCAGGCGCTGTCTCCACCGTCGCCGCGGATGCCGCATGCCAGGAAAAGCAAGCCATGAGCAGGGCGAGAAGAACGGGAAAGATTCGAAGCACCTTCATGAGCGGACTCCTTCTGATCCAGAACTTTTCCCGGCCTTGACCAGGGCGAAATCCAGGACCTTCATTCGAAGCAGATAGTGAATGTCATCGAGGTTCCTTATTCCTGAAATTGTTGGAAGGGTATCACAGCTTACAACTTGTGTGTCCGCCACTTCTCAAGGCCCCGAAGAAATGCGACCATGGGGGACTGAAATAGGAGGTCATATGAAGATTGTCGTTCCGGCCCTCATCATCACCACCATGCCGCTGAGCCTCACAGCGCAGACAACGGGATCCCTGCAGGGAAAGGTGCTGGATTCGAAAGGGAAACCTGTTCCCAGCGCCAAGGTCGTCGTAAGCAAGATCGGTATCAACTGGGTCAAGGAACTGGAGGTCAAGGCGGATGGCAAATTTTTTCAAGTTGGCTTCGCGCCTGGAGAGTACGTGATCACGGTATCTGCGCCGGGATTTCTCGAAACGAAGGAGCAGGAGCGCATCGGCGTGGGTCTCGTGCTCCAGAAGGATTTTGTAATGTTGACTCCCGCTGAGGCGATCAAGGCCGGCAAGGCGACTGCCCAGGTCGACCCATCCGCCGCCGCCGAAGCTAAAGGCCTCGAATCCTTCAATCGGGCCGTGGGTTTCTACAACGAAAAGAATTTCACTGAGGCCCTCCCCCTCTTTGAATCCGCCGCCAAGGATCTCAATGAATCCCTGGCGAAAACCACGGATGCCGCTGCCAAGGCAGAGATGGAAAAGAAACTGACCACGATCGAACGCCCCTTCGCCTTCACCCTGATGGAGGTCGCCAAGGCAGATGAGGCCAAGCGAGCCGAACTCGCGGCCAAGGCCGAACCGATGCTGGTCAAGGCCTTCGAGCGGAACCCCAAGGATCAGAACACCCTCGTCTACCTGATCGAACTCTCCAATGCCAAGAAGGATCCCGAGGGTGCCAAGAAATACCAAGCGGCCCTTGATGTGCTCCTCGGACCCCGCCCGGAACTCGCGTACAACCAGGGCGTCGAACTCTATAACGCGAACAAACTCGCCGAGGCCAAACCCTTCCTCCAGAAGGCCATCGCGATCAAGGCGGAGTACGCCGAGGCCTACTACCTGCTGGCCATGTGCGAATACGCCGAAATGAACCTTAAGGGAACCAAAACAAATTTCCAGAAATATCTGGAACTGGCTCCCACCGGCAAGCACGCCTCCGAGGTCAAAGCCATGCTGACCGATCCGAGCCTTAAGAATGTGAAGTAGCAGGCCTTTTTAACTCAATTAGAGGGCCCACTCGGGCCCTTTTTTTTCTCAACCGTGGAGTATCCATGAGACGGCCCCGTTCCCTGCTCGCGCTGCTTGCCCTCGTAGCACCCCTTGCGGCCCAGACGATCCCGGTAAAGGCCCACACCCTTTCCAATGGTTTGAAGGTGCTGCTGGTGGAGCGCCCAGGGCAGCCCACCATCGGCACCGCTTGGGCGGCCCACGCAGGCTCTGCGGCCGAACGCCCGGGCATCACCGGGGCCGCCCACCTGCTGGAGCACATGCTGTTCAAGGGTTCCGAGGTGATAGGTACCAAGGATCGTGCCGTGGACCGTGACCTGGATGCCAAGCAGGACGCCATCTACGCCGAGATCAGCAAGGAACTGGACGGGCTTCGCATGAAGCAGATCCGGGGCGAAATCACCGATATGCACGACCCCAAGGTCCGCAGCCTGCGCCACCAGAAGCTGGTGGAGGAACTGGCCACGGTCGTGAAACAGCAGCAAGAACTCCTCAAGAATGGCGAATTCGATACGGCCTACACGGAGATCGGCGCCCCCAGCACCAACGCCTTCACCAGCAACGATGTCACCGCCTATGTCCTCACCATCCCAGCCAACCGCCTGGAGTTCTGGGCCTGGATGGAATCGGATCGCCTGAACACGCCGGTCTTCCGCGAGTTCTATCCCGAACGGGACGTAGTCAACGACGAGCGGCGCCTGGGCGAGGCCCAGCCCACCGGCAAGTTCGAGGAGGCCTTCGAGGCCATGGTGTGGCAGGCCCATCCTTATCACTGGCCAGTCGTAGGCTGGGCTTCCGATATCAGCACCATCTCGCGCCCTGAGCTGCAGGCCTTCTTCAAGCGCAACTACGCACCCAACAATGTCACCCTTTCCCTGGTGGGAGGCTTCAAGGCCAGCGAGGTGCTACCCATGCTGGAACGCTACTTTGGCCGCATTCCCGCCAACCCCGAGGGCGCAACCCGGGTGGTGACCATGGAACCCAAACAGGCGGCGCCTCAGCGCATGGTGGCCGAAGCCGAGACCACCCCCGCCGCCCGGGTGGTGTGGAAGACCGTCGCTCAGAGCCACAAGGATGAGAATGCCCTGAATATCCTGGGGCGCGTGCTGGGTGCTACCTCAGGACCGCTGCGCAGGAATCTGGTACTGGGACAGAAGGTGTCCACCGGCACCGGCGCCTACCATCGGGCCCAGAAATTCGGCGGAACGTTCACCCTCAACGGCATGGCCGCCCAGGGCAAGGCACCCGAAGAGGTGGAGAAGGCTTTGATCGCTGAACTGGAGCGGGTCCAGAGAGAAGGTATTTCGGAGGAAGAGCTCCAGAAGGCAAAGAACCAGTCCCTGGCCAACCACGCCCGCTCCCTGGATAACAATCTCGGATTGGCCACGGCCCTGACCCAGACCGATGCCATCTGCGGCTATGAAGATCTGCTTCGGAAACCGGAGAAGATCAAGTCCGTCACTCGGGAGGATGTGCAGCGCGTCGCCAAGACATACCTGACGCCGGAAGGCCGCAACACCCTCATCTACCTGCGCAAGTCCACCGTCAAGGAGACCAAGTGATGCGTGCCGCCCTCTTTGCCTTTTTCCCCGCTCTCCTTGCCGCCCAGGCCATCCCCAACCGTCCCGAGAAGACCGCCGTGCCAACCCTCGTCTTCGAGGCTCCCAGGCCCGCAGAGCACCGCATAAAGCTCAAGAACGGCATCGTCGTCTTCCTGGTCAACGACAGCACCGCCCAGCCCTTGGTGACCCTCAATGTGCGCATCCGATCCGGTGCCTATCTGGATCCGGTCGGCAAGACGGGCCTGACCAGCGCCTGGGGCAGCCTTCTGCGCTCAGGCGGCACCGAGACTCTGACCCCGGACCAGCTGGATGCGAGGCTGGACTTCCTGGCTGCGAACCTTACCACCCGCTCGGGTGATACCTTCGCCACCCTCAATCTCAACCTGTTGGAAAAGGACCTCAAGGAAGGTGTGGGCATCGTCAAGGAGATGCTCACCAAGCCCACCTTCGCCCAGGGGCGCCTGGATCTCTTCAAGCGCAGCACCCTCCAGGGCCTGGAGCGCCTGAACGACGATCCTCGCTCCATCGAGCAGTACCAGCTCGCCCTGCTCACCAAGGGCAGGGACCACTACACGGCCATGTGGCCCACCGCCGAGGAACTCAAGGGGCTCGCCCGGGAGGATCTCCTGGCCCATCATGCCCGCCTGATCCACCCGGACAATCTGGTAGTGGCCGTGGGTGGGCGCTTCGACAAAACGGCCGTGGTCAAGCTCCTGAACGAGACCCTTGGCGAACTAAAGGCAGGGAAGCAGGCGCTGAAGAGCCCCAACCCTCCGAAGCCCATCAGCCTGCCCAAGCCCGGCATCTACGTGG
>CAIPUA010000026.1 GCA_903868115.1 uncultured Holophagaceae bacterium | reverse complement strand
TAGTCCAGGTTGGTGGTGATGATCGTGGGGAGGCGGTTGTAGCGCTCCTCCATGAGCTTGAAAAAGATGTTGGTCTGCTCGGGCTTGATGTTGAGGTAACCCAGTTCGTCGATCAGCAGGACCGGAATTCGGGCCAGATGGTCGAGGAGTTTTCGCGAGGATCGGTCCGCGAGCGAGGCGTACATCTCATCGAACAGATCCTGGGCGCGGATGAACAAGCCCCGGTGGCCGTTCTGGAGGGCCTTGAGCAGGATCCCCGAGGCCAGCCCGGTCTTGCCCACCCCGGTCCCGCCGATGAACACGATGTTCTCGGCTTTGGCGATGAAGTCCAGTTCTGCGAAGGACCGGATCTGGCGCGGGTTCACCTCGGGCTGCTTTTTGTAGGGAAAGCTCTCCAGGGTCCAGTTCTCGGGCAGCTTCGCCTGGCGGATCCGGTAGGCCAGCGCCGACTCCTGCCGGTTGTGCCACTGGGCCCGCAGCAGCCGGGCCAGGAACTCCTCGTAGGAAGGCTGCTCCTTGGCCGCCTCGACCAGTTCCTGGTCCAGGATCTCGGCCATCCGGCCCAGGTGCAGGTTTCTGAGCAACTGCTCCAGGTCATCCTTCATGCCCATCCTCCTCATCGTCCTGGCCGAAATCGCCCCCGGCGGCTTCCAGCACGAAGTAGTCCCGGGCGATGTGCCGGAGCACCATCCGGTCAAGCCGGTCCAGATCGAACAGGCCGTAGTCCTGCGCTGTGCGGACCGCAGCCAGGAGCGGTGCCCTCGGATAGTCCCGGACCATGCCCAGCAGCCTCCGGAGCATCCGCAGATACCGACCCGGATGACGGCTTCGGAACGCGACGAGGTAGGCCTGGATCTGCGGTTCCGCTCTCAGCAGTTCCACCTCCTCCGGGCAGGGGGAAGTTTTCGATCGACCCTGGCCGCGGGGAGGACGGTGCGCGGCCTGCGTCACCCGCTGGCTGAGCGGTTCGAGCACCTTGTCGTGGGTCGCCACTTCTCGGTGCCCATCAAAGATCTCGATCCGGTCCTTGGTCTCCCGGATCTCCAGCCTCCGCCCGATCAGGGCGTAAGGCACGGAGTAGCGGTTGCCCTGGACGCTGACGAACCCCTCGACATCGGCGATCCGGTGGTGGAGCTGATAGACGGTGGGAACCCAGATGGGCAGTGGCTTGAGCCGAACCCGCTCCTGGAGGAACAGCTCCCTCGGGCTGGCCTGGAGGCTCCGCTTGCGAGTCGCGTTCACCTTCTCGCACCAGGCGCGAGCCTGCTGGTTCAGATCCTCCCAGTCCCGGAATTCCCGGCCAGCCAGGAAGTTGTTCTCGATGTGGTCGAAGGGCCGCTCCACCCGGGCGCTTCGATTGGCGTCGCCCTTCTCGTGGGCCCGGAACACGAACCCGAATCGCTCGCCGAAGGCCACCATCTCTGGCACGGCGATCATGGTCGCCCCGGTGCCCTGCTGAACCACGACGTGGGTGTTGTCGATCATGCAGCGCCCGCAGGCACCCCCAAAGAACTGTAAGGCTTCCGTGAGAAACACCTTGCACCAGAACCGGTTGAAGGTCGGGTAATACTGATGGAACAGCATCCGGCTGTGGCAAAGCACGACGCTCGCATCCTGGATCAACATCACTTTGTCGCCGATCCGCACCCGGTGTGGGGAGGTGTCGTGCTGCATCTCCTCACCGGGATCGAAGTGATACCTGCCCGAGGGCTTGGGCGGCTCGAAGCCAATCCCATGACGACGGCAGAACCCGGTCAGGGCCTGATACGACAAGGTCGCCCCACGGTCGAGCAGCTTCTCGTGAACCCGGATCAGGTTGCCCTTGCAGCCCGGAAGCAGTTCCAGGATCTCGTCCTGGTGAACCTCCGCCTTTTCCGGGCGCACGTATTCTGGGACTTCGGGAGTTCCGACGTGCAGGACCAACCGCACGGTATCCCTGGAAACCTTGAGAACCCGGGCGATGGCGCGAATGGAATGACCCTGCCCTCGCAGCAGCAGAATGGCGCTCCGGGTGGACTGGTCAAGCATGGGTCAGTTCCCTGTCGCTGCGCTGGAACAGGGCCTGACAGTCCGCAGTGGCCTGTCGCAGCACCGAGCCAGCTTCCTGCCCTTCCGCAGGCGAGCGATGCATGAGCGCGCCCTTGCGCAGGTATAGGCCAGCCCTCCGGGCTACGGCGGCCAGGGTGCCCAGATCCTCCAGCCAGAGATGGAACGGGCCCCGCATCGCCTCGGGCGCTTCCACCGCCCGCTGGGAACGGAGGAACAGCACCGGGTCGGCCAGAAGCCGCTCCCGAACCTCGCCCTTGCCCTGCTGCCATCCCGTCTGAAGCGCCACGGCCTCCCGGGTCGTGAACTCGGCCTTGAGCAGGGCCTCACAGAACCGGAGGCAATCCCGGCGGTTGGCGCGCGCCAACGGCACTAAGACCTTCATGGCCGTGTGGGCGGCAATCCGCCCGGAGCGGACCTTGTCCTGCACCTGCTCCGGCAGTTCCTGGACCAGGGCCAACCGCCGGGACACCCAACTCGGAGTCCGGCCAAAGCGCCGGGCCAGTTCCTCCGGTGCCATCCGGAATCGGTCCCGCAACTCCCGGAGGATCCATCCCTGCTCCAGTGGGCCTTCCGGCCCGGAGGCACGCATCATCCGCTCCAGGAGCAGGGCCTCCGCCTCGTCCAGATCCCAAAGCGTGACCTGGACCGTGTCCCGCTTCAGACGACGGAGGGCCCGAAGGCGCTTGTAGCCATCCAGCAGGACATACCGATCCTTGCCCAGGGCGAGCACCACCACCGGCGTCTTCTGCCCTTCGTCGGCCAGCGAGGCAAGCAGCAACCGCTCCATCTGGGGGTTGTGCTTGCGCAGATGCTCGTAGCGGAGATCGATCTGGTGAAACTCCAATTCCATGGCAGCACCCGGTGGGTTGACCCTAGATCCACGACAGCGCAGGTGGGGTGGTGGGGGGTCCGGGTAAAAGCCTATGGAAAGGACTCGCCGACACCTATCGCGTCTCGCACCGGGTCGGGAGGACTTTCTCGTAAATGACCTGTTTCCAATGAACTGGAACGGTATCGCGTCTCGCGCAGCTTGAAAGAGAACTTTCTTGCTACTGCCCCGATTTCACATATTTAGGCGGGTATCGCGTCTCGCACCCACTGGAGGAGGACTTTCCCGGTTTCCTCAATCAGGACCGAAATTTTCAACCCGATTTCGTCCCGGGCGAGGGCCCAGTTGATCGTGGCGAGTGGGTCGGACTGGCGACCACGAGGGTTCGGCGGAGCGTCCTTCACCAGCCGGTTCACCAACCGTGTGTGCGGGTCGTAATCGGGATTCTTCGCATGCCATCTGGCGCAGGCCCGGCGGTGCCATTCCCTCCTACAGCCGGGGCCGCCACAAGTGTGCTGGCGATTCCCCTGCCGCAGATTGGGCCTGAACCATTTGCTGCACACCCCGCAGGGACGGCTCCGCGCCATGCCAGGCCTCCTGGAGCCTCCAGCCTGTCCGATCGACGGCTATGAATCCAAACATGCCCCGGTGGCCCCGTCGATTGCCTGCATGCCCCGCAGGTGGACTACTTCTGGAGAGCAGACCCCTGCCGATTCTGGAGAGCGCTGAAGGCGAGGCCTCTGCTTTCTTGTCTCCCACCGGGTGGGAACCCCTCCGCGAAAGCGTCCTCTTGCCTTGGGAGCGGCGTCGCTTGTCCTGGTCGAGCCGCACGGAGCGGCAGACCCAAAGGAGCAAGCATGTCCCTCAACACCCTCATCCTCACTGGCAACCTCGGCAGCAATCCCCGGTTCGCCCTCACCACCACCGGCAAGCAGAAGGCAACCTTCTCCCTCGCCACCAGCCGCACCTTCCGTGGGCAGAAGCACACCGAATGGACCCCCGTCATCCTCTGGGGCACCCTCGCGACCCGTGCCGAAAAGCTCCTGAGCAAAGGCCAGGCAGTCCTGATTCACGGCGAGAAACGCACTCGCAGCTACACCGATACCCACGGCGTGGAGCGCCAGGTGGTCGAGCTGGTGGCTTCCGACTTTCAGATCCTGAGCCGCAAGCAGGCTGAGCCCCGAGAGGAGGCCGCCCAGTAGGGCGGTCTTCTCTCTCCCTCAACCCTCGATACGGAG
>CAIPUA010000025.1 GCA_903868115.1 uncultured Holophagaceae bacterium | reverse complement strand
TCGTAGTCTGATGCTCTATCCAGCTGAGCTACGGGACCGATTTGCACCGCACTTTAGGATCGTGTTTGGCTGGTGACAAACGCGAGTGATGGCGGCGGCTTCCAACAACTTCCCGCGCAGGAATTCGCGCGGGTCTCCTAGTCTAGCGGATTCCACCCCTTTGTCCACCCCTTGTCCTACACTCCGAACATGGGCGCCATGATATCCGTGTGATTTATAATCCTGGCCAATAGTGTCCACCCGGCGGAACTGGCGGGGGTTCAAGATATATGTAATACATTCGAGTGACAATTCTCACTTGGAAAACCATTGTCATGGCGGGTTTCGGGCCATGAGCAGCAGTGTAGAGAGGGATGGAAAGGATCTTTCGCGAAAGAACGCGAGGCGGCCTCAGCCCATCGCGTGCAGGCTGGAACCCGCCACCAGGGAACGCAGATCGGGGATGTTGCCGTCGGGGCCTGGATCCAGGGGAAGGATGCGGAGGTCGACTTTTTTCCCAGACTCGCGGAGTTCACGCTCCACCGCATCCCTCTGCCCTTCCACGAATTCGGGATGCTCGGACCAGATTCTCACGGAAAGGGCTCCGCCACAGCTCTGGAGGGCAACCCGGGTCTCTCCCAATCGCGAAAGATGCAGGCCCAGGAGGACGCGCTTGGTCTCCGTGAAGTCCTTGGCGGAATGTTCCGAGGCATCCTCTTCCACCCATAGCTGAAGAGGTTTCCCGCCCGCCCAGGGCAGTGGAATCTCGAAGAAGGCAGTGCCTTCCTTGGCCTGCAGCGCATGAAACGGCGCTTCCCGGGGAGAAATAACAGCATCGGAGAGGGCTCGCATGCTGCCCTTGATCCAGTTCTCCCAAACCTCCGGCACCTGGGCGGGCGCACCCGCGTGGGTCGCCAGAACGACCTCCATCCGGGCGGCCTCCGCGGGCGCCAAAATTCGGGACTCATGCACCGACTGCGGGAGGGCAGCCTTGGTTGCTTCGGGAAAAGACGAACCGACAGGCATCACTTCCG
This sequence comes from uncultured Holophagaceae bacterium, assembly GCA_903868115.1. Lineage (GTDB taxonomy): Bacteria > Acidobacteriota > Holophagae > Holophagales > Holophagaceae > JAYREN01. Next base: position 8,608 of record CAIPUA010000025.1, on the reverse strand, counting down.
GGCTTCTGCGCGCCAACAGGCTGCGAAGCCAACCGTCCAGCGCGGTCCGATGCTCGGCGGGCATATCGGAGCGCTGCAGGAGCCCCTGGAAGCGCGCCAACCATTCGGCTGCCAAAGAGGGTGGCTGCTTCGGGTCTCCAGACCTCGCAAGAGCGGGGCTGCGCTCTGGACGGGCTGCGTTCTCTTCCAGCCCGCTGGAGAGGCGCCGAGCCAGTTCCAGGGGCTCGGCTGCAGGCGAGGCTCCCAGGGCCCGGCCCAGGCTCGCGGCCTGTTCCTTTGGCAATCCCGCAATCGCTTTGGCCAGCACATCGAGCGCGGGTAGACCCAGCTTCGGCAAAGCCTCGATCGAGCCACCGCTTCGCGCCAACAGGTTGCGAATCCAACCGTCCAGCACAGTCCGATGCTCGGCAGGCACATTTACCCGCCGCAGCAGCCACTGGAAGCGCGCCAACACATCGGCCGAAGCATTCTGCCTATGGTCTCCAGGTCCAGCAGGAATTGGGCTGCGCTCAGCAAGGCCTGGGTTCTCTTCCAGCACATCGGAGAGGTATCGAGCCAGTTCCATGGGTCCGACTTCCGACGGGGCGCCAAGGGCCCGAGCCAGGCTCGCGGTCTGTTCCTTTGGCAACGCTGCGATGGCCTTCGCCAGCACCTCGGGCGCGGGAAGGCCAAGCTTCGGCGAAGACTCCATGGGGCCGCTGCTGCGCGTCAACAGGCTGCGAATCCAACTGTCCAGCGTGGTCCGATGCTCCGCAGGCATATCTACCCGCTGCAGCATCCCCTGAACGCGCATCGCCCACTCGGCTGTCGCAAGGACCTGTTTCGGGTCTCCGGATCCAGCACCAGCTGAGCTGCGCTCGGCCAGGCCCGCTTCCTCTCCCAGCAGGTTGGAGAGGCGTTGGGCCAGTTCCAGGGGTTCCGCGGCAGGCGGGGTTCCAAGGGCCCGCGTCAGGCTTGAAGCCTGCTCCTTCGGCAACGCGGTGATCGCTTGCGCCAGCACATCGAGGGTGGGAATGCCAAGCTTCGGCCCAGGCTCGATCGACCCTCCGAGAAGCCGCAACAGATTCACCAAAGGCGCAAGATCCGGGTTGGGAGAGGACTGCTGGAGGCGTGCGGCCAGGGAGGCTGCCTCACCTTGCAGTAGCGGTGCCAACAAGGCAGGCGTGCCGGGAGGCGTGGCTTCAAGGGTCTGAAATTTCAGGGCCCCGGCCTCGGATTCCACGCGAACCCGCACCTGCGTACCCTCGGGAAAGGGCAGTTGCCCTTGGGCCGTCACGACTCGGCCGTTCGGGAGTTCCAGCATGGCGCCTTCCGCGCTCTGCCCCAGGAACAGGAGACTCAGTTCCTGCCCTACAGCTAGGCGCAGCGCATCGACGTCTGCAGGTTGAAGCCCCTGGCGCACCAGGAGAGCCTGCAGGACGGCGGAGAGATTGGGGGGAGGAGCGCTGATGGGATCCATGATGGCTGGGATGCTGGGCCTCAGATCCCGAAATGCTTTTTCACGACTCCCGCCATGTCCTGAAGGGGGACAACCTGATCCACACAACCCCGCTCGAAGGCGGCCTTGGGCATGCCATACACGACACAGCTCTCCTCGGCTTCGGCAAGCGTGTGGGCGCCCTTGGCCTTGAGCGCCTGCATGCCCTTGGCGCCATCGCTGCCCATGCCGGTGAGGATCATGGCGAGCACCTGCTTGGTGCATTCCTGCGCGAGGCTCTGAAACATCACATCGACCGAAGGTTTGTGCAGGCTATCAGCGGGTTCCGGGTTCAGTTCGATGATCGCCTGGGAGCCCCTCTGTCGGTAATTGAGGTGGATGCCGCCGGGCGCGATGTAGACCGTTCCGGGCCGTGCAGTTTCTCCATGCTCTGCCTCCTTGACCTCCACTTGGCAAATGCTGTTGAGGCGCTCCGCGAAGGGTTTGGTGAAACTGGCGGGCATGTGCTGGACGATGAGACAGGGAACAGGCAGCCCTTTGGGAAGGGCGGGCAACAGATCCTGCAAGGCCTTCGGCCCGCCCGTGGAGCAACCGATGGCAAACAGTTCGGCAGTGGGGTTTCCGGCGATGAGGCCGGCGTGCGCGGGCCGCACGGGCGCGGGCACCGCGAATCCCGGCCTGGATGGCGCGGGGACCGGTGTGACGGGACGAACTCCAGGCTTCCGAAAGCGTGGGCTCCGGGCCAGCTTGCGCACCTTTTCCTGAAGGTCCTGCTGGATTTGTAGAATGCTGCCCGAGGCCAGACTGGATTCCTTGGGAATGAAGTCCACGGCTCCCGAGGCCAGAGCCTCCAGCGTGGCCTGAGCCCCTTCCTGGGTGAGGCTAGAGACCATGAGCACCGGCAGAGGATGATCTACCATGATCCTCTTGAGGCACGCCAGCCCATCCATCCGCGGCATCTCGATATCCAGGGTCACGATGTCGGGCTTGAGCAGCGGGATCTTCTCCAGCGCGTCCAAACCGTCTCGGGCGGTGCCGACGACCTGGATGTCCTCGGCGGCAAGCAGCATACGCTCGAGAGCCTTCCGCATGAAGGGGCTGTCATCGACGATGAGGACGCGAATGGGATCCATGGCGGGTCAGTTTCTCTCAATCCTGGAAGGCGAGTTGGACAAAGGCAACGGCATGCTCAAGCTCATCGTCGATACTGAAAGTCAGGCGCTCAAGGTCGAAGTCTGCATCCGGCTTGAAAATTTCATGGAATGAGAAAATCTCCTCCAGCACCACCACCAGCGTCTCGTCCGCAAGTCCGTTGGGAATTCGGGTACGCACCAGCAGATCGCAAAGATGAAGAAGGTTGGGCAGATAAACGGCCCTGGGTGGCGCGTGGTGATCCCGGATGGCCTCGACGAAGTCCTCGGGGAAGCTCCAGTTCTCGGCCACCATGGCACCCACCTGAGCGTGGGTAATACCCAGCAGGCGCTGCTCGGCATCCACGATGAACTCTCCCGCCCGGAAGGCTTCCACCACAGGGGCATATTCGTCTGAAAAACAGTGATCCAGGGCGATCTTGCCGATGTCATGCAACAGGCCCGCCAGGAAGGCAGTCTCCTCCAGGGCACGGTTGTGCTGGATACGGCAAATGGCCTTGGCGGTAAGGGCCACGGCCACCGAGTGCTGCCACAGCAGGATGGAATCCAGATGCTGGGAACCCTTGAAGTTGCGGATGATGGCCGCAGTGCGTCCGAGGTTCAACACGGCGTCGAAGCCCATGCGCATGATCGCGGCCCGCAGATCGCTTACCCGGCTGTCTCCGGCATAGGCCACTGAATTGGCGAGACGGAGCATGGCCGCAGACAAGGGCGGATCCTTGGAAAGGATACCCAGGATCCTGTCCACCGTGCAGCGCTCGTCCCCCACGGCCTGCCCCAGTGCGACCACTGTGGTGGGGAGGGTGGGAAGGTTCCTGACGCGCTGTCGGACGAGATCCTGGGTGATCATTTCAGAAATCCATGATGAGTGACTTGTCCCTATCGAGCGCTTCCAGGACCGTGTCCTGGTGAGATTCGAGGACCGCCTCGTCGATGCCAAGGATCTCCAGAGCCTCGGTGGTGGGAATGCTGAGGGAATCGGGCGTTCCGATACCGATCTTCTGACTCAGTGCCATCTGGTTCCCCAGTGCCACCAGCGCCACGAGATTGCGCTGCTCGGGAGCAGCCTGCAGGGGGTCGTGGTGCCACCGTGCGGCCTGCTCGATGCTGGCGGCGATGTTCCAGGAATGCAGGAGGGCTTCACCTACCATCGCGTGATCAAAGCCGAAGGTATCCAATTCCATCGTGAGGCCGTCACCCTGTTCGTTATAGACGCTGCGGATCATGGCTCCGTAGCGGTCGGCGAACTTGATGGACATGACGCTCTTCCCGATGTCATGCATCAGGGCTGCCAGGAAGACTTCCTCGGTTCGAGGAAAGCGCAGGGCCCGACCGTAGGCGCGCCCCGCGATGGCTGTGACGAGCGCGTGCTCCCACATCAACCGTTCCTGCAGGCCTGTTACGCCCCGGCTATAGAGATGCTTGGCACTGGAGGCGATGACGACACTCTTGATGGTGGAGAAACCCAGGGTCATGATCGCCTGGGTCAGGGTTGTCACCTCGCGCATCATCCCGAACATGGCGGAATTGGCGATCTTCAGGATTTGCGCGGTGAGAGCTTGGTCCGTAGCGATGACCTTCTGGAGTTCGTCGGTGGAAGCGTCCGGATCCGCCGCGATGCGCAGCACCTGCGCAGCCACCTGAGGCAAGGGCGGAAGGTCGCCGAGGTTCGCAATCAGTTCCTGGGGAGTGATGGGCATGCTGAATTTCCTCCGAGGGCCTCAGCCGCGTTTGCGATATCCCATGGACTTACTGAAGTGGAGCAGATCGAAGCCGGTGTTGAAGCTGTGGATGGACTCACTGTGGCCCACGAGCAGGTAGGACTTGGGGTGGAGCTGCTCATGGAACCCCTTGAGGACCTTGGTCTTCACAGCCTCGTCGAAATAGATGAGCACATTTCGGCAGAAGATCACGTCGAAGGTTCCAAGGGATTTGTAGCCGGGCCAATCCACTAGGTTGAAGTGTTTGAGGGTGACCAGTTGCTTCAGTTCAGGCTTTACCTCGAAGGCATCGGGACCGCTCTGATTGAAGTGCGCCTTGAGTTGAATGGGGGTCAGATTGCGCAAGGTGTAGGAGCCGTAGGCTCCCTCCTTGGCCTGGGCCAGGACCTTCTCGCTGATGTCGGTGGCGACGATTTCCGTGGTCATGCCCTTGAGCACCGTGTCCCTGGCCTCCTGGCAGATCATGGCCAGGGTGTATGGCTCCTCGCCTGAAGAACAGGCCGCACTCCAGATACGGAAGCGGTTGACCCCGCGCTCCTTGGCTAGCTTCACGGCTTCCGGCAGTACCATCTTCTGGAAGGCCTCGATCTGGGGCGGATTGCGCCAGAAGCTGGTCTCGTTGGTGGTGATCTCGACGAAGAGCTGTTTCAGTTCGTCGCGACCCCGGGCACCCTGAAGCAGGTCCAGATAATCCCGATAGCTGCGCAGGCCCAGATCCGCAATGCGGCGCTGCAGCCTATTTTCCAGGAAGTACTGCTTGGACTCGTTGAAGAAAATCCCAGTTTGGGCGTAGATAAAATCCCGCATTCCCAGGAATTCCTGGCTGGTCATAGGCTGGCTGGTCATAGGCAGGGCCATGGGTGCTTGTCCAATGATGTGGAATCGGCCGATTTGGGCCAGGCATTAATTGGTGCCTTGAGGATCTCCTTCTAGGATCACAACCGCAAGTGCGAAACCCGCTTCATGGGTGACGGTCCCATGCAGCCGCTGGATTTTCCGTGCGGCCAGCTGGTCCGCCAAGGCACCTTCTGCCCACAATCGTCCATCGAGATAGCGTAGTTCCTTCCAGGACCACCCGTCCAGCCCTACTCCAAGGGCCTTCCCGAATGCTTCGCGGAGCGCCCATCGCCCGGCGAGGCGCTCCGGAAGCCGCTGTCGGTTGCCTTTCAGTAAATAGGCCGCCTCCTCCGGGTGCAACATACGGTGGATGGCCTTCTCCCCGAAGCGCTCGATGAGATGGGCCCAACGGGCGGGAGGGCAAAGATCGGTTCCAAGGCCAAGAATCATGCAAGCTCCAGTGCGAACCAATGATCGCAGCCATGGTGTCCAGTGGCACCCAGGGGCGCGCAGAGGGGTGCGAATCCAACCTTGGCATAGAGGTGCATGGCCCGCTCCATCCCGGACAGTGTTTCCAGATAGCACGTCCGGTAGCCGAGTTCGCTCGCTGTTCTCAGGCAGAGGCGGATCATGCGCTCACCCGCCCCGTGACCTCGCGCCTCAGGCAGGAAGTACATTTTTTTAAGTTCACAGACTCCTTCGGGGCCACCTTCCAACGGGGCGATCCCCGCGCCGCCCAGGACACGGCCGCAAGACTCCAGGACGAAATAGGCAGATCCATCCTGGGTGTAGGTCTCGTTCATGTGATCCACCTCGGGATCGTGGATGGCGAAGCCCGGGCCGTCCGCTCCGAATTCCGGCATGACGGCTCGGATGATGGCGGCGACTGCAGCATCATCCGAGCTGCAAACCGGACGGATCAGGAAGCCCTCTGGCATGGATGACCCTCGCGAAGCACCGATTGTACGCGGGCGTGCGCTTGTGACGGGAAACACTCCAATTGTGACCCCATGCACACGGAGCGGAATCAATACTTCAGCGATCGGGCGTTTGCCCGGTCCTTTTTTTTGGCGCCTGGAACTTCCATTTTCGAGGAGCGTGCAAATGGCTCAAGTGAAGGAAAGACCCAAACCCTTCCTGGTTTCCGACTACTGCAAGGGCTGCGGCCGTTGCGTAAGCGTCTGCGTAAAGGGCTGCATCGCCTTCGCCGACGAGATCAACCCCACCACCGGTGTCATTCCGGTTGTGCTGGATCTCGAGAAATGTAATGGCTGCGGCCTTTGCATCGAAGCCTGCCCCGAGCCCTACGGCCTGAAGGCCATGCTGGATGGCGTTGACTACGAGCTTCAGGACCCTGCCAAGCTCTTCGGCGATAAGTTCAGCGCCGCTCCGGAACCGGTGGTCATCCCCGACGAGCGGGTGCCCCTCCCAGCCACCCAGCCCTTGGTCATCAAGGGCAACTACGCTTCCGCCATCGGCGGTCTGCTGGCCGGATGCCGCCACGTCTTCGGCTACCCTATCACACCCTCAACTGAGGGTGCGGAACTGATGGCCAAGTTGCTGCCCAAGCTGGATGGCGTCTTCCTCCAGGCGGTCTCTGAGGTTGCTGCGGTGAACCACATGTATGGTGCCGGTGGCGCCGGACTTCCCACGATGACCTTCACCTCCAGCCCGGGCTTCTCTCTGATGCTGGAAGGCGTGAGCTACATGATCGGCGCCGAGGTGCCGGCCGTGTTTGTGAATGTCATGCGCGGCGGCCCCGGCCTAGGCAACATCGCCCCAGAGCAGGCCGATGTGAAGCTCGCTTGCCATGGGCTAGGTCATGGCCACACGCAGTGCATCAGCCTGATGCCCAGCACGCCCCAGGAAATGCTGGACCTCACTATTCTGGCCTTCGAACTCAGCTTCAAATACCGAAATCCCGTCCTCATCCTCGCCGACGGCTACCTAGGCCAGATGACCGGCAAGGTGCAGCTGCCCGACCACATGACCCAGCCCGGCATTCCTGCCTGGGCCGTCTATGGCGACCGCAACCACCGCAAGAATCTCATCTCTTCGATCCAGCTGCTGGAGCAGGACCTCGAGAAGTTCAACATGTACTTGCAGAAGAAGTACGAATCCATGCAGGTGGAGGCCCGCGCCGAGGCCTTCCTGACCGAGGACGCCGAGGTGCTGCTGGTGGCCTGCAACACTCCTGCCCGCGCCGCGAAGGGGGCTGTTCAGAACCTGCGTGACTTGGGAATCAAGGCCGGCCTCTTCCGCCCTATTACCATCTGGCCTTTCCCCGTGGAGCAACTGAAGGCCCTGCTGCCCAAGACCACGCGCATCGTCATGGTGGAAGCCAATGCCGGTGGACAGATCGAGAATGAGCTGCGTCTTGCCCTCAGCAAGGCGGGCGTCACGACGCTCCCCCCCATCAGCGCCGTGCGCCGATTCGGCGGTCTGCTGCCCCAGCAGACCGAGGTCGTCGAGCACGTGACGGCCGTTCTGGCCAAGTAAGGAGAGCCCCGATGTCGACTGTCTTCTACAACAAATTCGAACGTCACGCTCACGGCGAAGGCCTCAAGGGTCAGAGCACCCATTACTGTGCGGGCTGTGGGCACGGACTGGCCCACAAGTTCCTGGCGGATGCCATCCAGGAGCTCGGCATCCAGGACAGCACGGTCCTGGTAAGCCCCGTGGGCTGCTCTGTCTTTGCCTATTACTACTTCGATACCGGTAACACCCAGGCCGCCCACGGCCGTGCCGCCGCCGTGGCCCTGGGCCACAAGATGGCCAACCCTGAAGCCACTGTCATCTCCTACCAGGGCGATGGCGATCTCGCCTCGATCGGCTTGGCGGAAACCGTGGCTGCCGCCCAGTTGGGGGCACCCATTACCGTCATCTTCATCAACAACGCGATCTATGGCATGACCGGCGGCCAGATGGCCCCCACCACGCTGATGGGCCAGAAAACCGCCACCAGCCCCGAAGGCCGGAATCAGTTCAACGGCATGCCGATCAAGATGGCCGAGCTCATCGCCCAACTGGACGGTCCCGTTTATGTCGAGCGGGTGGCTCTTTTCAGCCCCGCTGAGCGCAAGAAGGCCGCCAGGGCCATCAAGAAGGCCGTGCAGATGCAGAAGGAAGGCCGTGGCTACGCCTTCATCGAAGTGCTCGCCGAGTGCCCCACCCACCTCAGGATGACGCCCGAAGAGACCGAGAAGTGGGTCAAGGAATGCATGACGCCCATCTTCCCCCTGGGGGTAAAGAAGGACACCACGGTGGAGCCTTGGTTCAAGCTGAACCGGCCCAATTTCGAGGCCAAGACCTTTACCAAGTGCGTCGGCGCGACTTCCGAAACCATCGGCCGTTTCTGCACAAACTTCCCAACCCATTTGAATCCCGTTGATGTCAGCTTGAAGCTCGCGGGTTCTGGGGGCGACGGTGCCCAGACGGCGGCTATGCTCATCGCCACCGCC
>CAIPUA010000024.1 GCA_903868115.1 uncultured Holophagaceae bacterium | reverse complement strand
CCCGGAAACCCTGACTGCCTTGCTCGACCAAGCCGACACCGCCTTCGCCGCCGCCTGCCGGTTCCTCCGCGCCGTACGGGGCGAGTGAACCCGGGTCGCGCGTGGACAACCGGCACAAGAAGAACCGCAGAGGGCTCAGCGCGGCGTCAGTCACAAGCATATCGGAAGGTTTCGAGAGCCGCGCTGAGAATGAAAATCCCCATTTCTGAAGAATCCCGCCGGGTTTCTTATCGGTGGCGGCCTTCCTATTCTGGTTTTGCTTTTCATCGCTGTTCCTTGGCTTGGCCTTTGAGCGCCAGGGGCAGGGTGAACCGGAAGCAGGTGCCGTGTCCGAGCCCTTCGGATTCCAGCCAGAGCCGACCCTCGTAGAGTTCCACGATGCGCTTGACAAGCGCGAGCCCCAGGCCCGTGCCCTCGGTGGCGGGGTCCAGCTTCTCGAAGAGGCCGAAGACCTTGTCCTGGAACCGGGGATCGATGCCCAGGCCGTTGTCCCGCACGAAAAACACCAGGTCGTTTCCGGCACCCTCGACGCCCAGTTCGATCTGTGGCGCGGGCTGGTCGCCCATGTACTTCACGGCATTCTCCACCAGGTTCTGCCAGACCTCTTCCAGCCGCGGGCGATCACCGAAAAGAGTGACGGTTGGAACCTCCACCTGGATCGCCACGCCCCGGGTGGAGATTGCCCCCGCCACGGCCTGCAGGGCCTCGCGGATGAGGTCGGCGAGGCTCACCCGCACCGGAGGATTCACCACCCGGCCCACGCGAGAAACCTCCAGCAAATCCTCCAGCAACCGCCCCATCTTGCCCGTGGCATCGCGGATGAAGGTCATGTCCTTGGCCACGCGGTCGGCCTTGCCCTGTTCCATATCCTGTTCCAGATAGCCCAGGAAGGTCCGCACCGTCACCAGCGGGCTCTTGAGATCGTGGGAGATCATGTAGGTGAAGCGTTCCATCTCCGCATTCTTCTGCTTGAGTTCCTCCTCGCGGCGCTTGCGGTCCGTGATGTCTTCGAACACTGTGGCGAACTGGCCCGGTTTGGGCGAGATCACGGAGATGCGGAAGTGCTTGTCCAGGGGCGGGAAGAAGGTCTCGAAGGCGTAGGGCTCGCCGCCCAAAGCCACCTGGCTGAATTCCGCCAAATAGGGCGGCACCTCGGTCTCGTAGATTTCGGTGGCGAGAAGTCCCGGCGCGGTGGCCGCGACCAGCCCGGTGTGCCGCTCAAAGGCCGTGTTCACCGCCAGCAGGCGGTAGTCCACCACCTGACCCGCGGCATCCGTCACGAGTTCATGCAGGGCCACGCCTTCCGTCAGATTTTCGAAGAGCGTGCGGAATTTCTGCTCACTGAAATGGAGAGCATCCTCAGCCTGCTTGCGGGCAGTTACATCGCGGAAACTCCAGACGCGACCAATGATGGAATCACCAATCTTCTGGGGCTGCGAGTACCGCTCGAACACGCGGCCATCCTTCAACGCCAGGATATCGAAACTTATTTGCTCGGGCGCAGCATACAGATCACGAATGGTTTTCAGGAAGCTTTCCGGTTCCTGCAGTTGGCCCAAAACGAAGCTGATGGCGGCATTTTCGTCCTTGGCGGCGATCATCGCCTCGGTGATGCCCCACAGTTCTCCGAATTTCGCATTGAACTTGACGATCGCGCCTTTGCCATCCGCCACCATGATGCCGTCGGCGGTGGACTCCATGGTGGATTCCAGCAAAGACAGCGTGCGCACCATGGCTTCCTCGGCCTGCTTGCGCTCGGTGATGTCCAAGGAAATCCCCCCCAGCAGAGGCGCCTGGTTCGATCTCGGAATAATGAATTTTTGTGTTTCGTAAACGTGCAGCTTCCCATCCAGATGAGGAATACTTTCTTCAATTTTTTGATAACCGAGTTGAAATGTTTTCAGGTCATCAGCAATCAGTTGCTCAGCGAATTCGGTGGGTAAAAAATCCAGCACGGTTTTGCCCAGCCACTTCGAAGCACCCAGGGCGTTATCCATGTACTTGTTCACGAATTGAGTCTTGTTTTCACTGTCTTTAATAAAGACGATGGCGGGTAGATGGTCCATGAAACGGGAAAACAGGTTCTCGCTTTCCCGCAGCGCTTCCTCGGCTCGCTTGCGCTCGGTGATGTCAGTGAAGGTGATGACCGCCTGCTCGATCTGGCCCTTGGCATCCTTCACGGGATACGCATTGCACAACGCCCAGGTCGGTTCAGCGCGCTCCGGGCGACT
>CAIPUA010000023.1 GCA_903868115.1 uncultured Holophagaceae bacterium | reverse complement strand
TGGGCATTCACTTCATCGGGCTCCACAAGCTCACGGGCCTCGCCCAGGAACTGCTGGAACTGGTGTGCAATTCCTCCCGGGAGGAATTGGCTCTGGAAGCCTTGGAGTCCCTGGGCAGCAGTGCTTCGGTGGAAGTGGCACCCGCGCTGGCCGAGCTGCTCCATTCCGGTCAGAACCTGCGGATGCAGATTGCCTTGGCTCAGGCGCTGCGTGACATGCGCGATCCCGTTGTGGCTCAAACGCTTTGTGCGAAGGCGGAGGAACTCAAGAATCCCCTCCTCCATGCAGTGGCCCTCGAGGCCCTTGTTCGGGCTGAGGCAGTCCAGGGGTCCGAGGGTGGCCGCCTCCTCATGATCCAGGTTCAAGGCGCCTGGGGGGGGCGCAACCCCTGGTCCACGCGTTTGAGGGTGCTCCAGGCGCTGGTGGATATCGTCATGAAGGATCGGAAGTTCTGGGCGGATCTGGCTGGCCTAGTTCAGAACGCGCTGGCCGATTCGCGCACAGGAGGGGGATGGGCCGCCCAGGAACTGGGGAAGGTGCAGACCGTGGCGAGGGAGATCTCGCGACGGGCCGCAGGATGAGGATCTCGACAGGCCTTCCCGCCTCGGGCATGCTCGGCCTACGGAGGCACACATGGCAGAGCGGTTGAGCGGCGAGGAACTGGTGGCCCTGGTGAGACGGGTTTTCCTGCCCCAGGCGAACGAGCAGGCACTGGCCATCCTGGTGGATCTCCCGGACAGGCAGGTGCCGGACAACGAGGACTGGGCCGCCCGTCGCGAGATTGCCCAGCAGTGGGTGGAGGAGCTCACGGCTCATCGCACGGAACTTGGACTGGCAGCGCGTCTCGTGCTCTATCCCAATGTCCACACCAACAACGGCGATCTGCCGGAACGCTGCTGGATCCACCGGGGAGGCCTGCTGCCGCAGACGGCGGAAAGCCTGGAGGCCTCGGCGTCGATGCCCTTTGTGGATCTCTACGCCGCCCATCCCATCCTCATCGCCCCCACGGAGTTTTCCGCCACGGCGCCCCTCAAGATGGCCGCGAAGGAGCATCCCATTCGCGCGGCCACCATGCCGGGTTTCCGCCAGGACATGATCCCGGCCCTGCGCCTGGACTACACCGAGGTGAACCGCCGCGTGGAGTTTTTGAAGGGACTCCTGGATCGTGCCACGGGGGCAGAGTTGCTGTTCACCTATCCGCAAGGTGAAGCCGCGCTGCATCTGGATCTGCGCTTCCGCAGCGCCCACGCATCCGGCGGCCTGCTTCCCAAACCCGGCGTCGCGGGCAACCTGCCTTCGGGCGAGGCCTACATCGTGCCCTTCGAGGGCGAGACGGAGCCCAGCCGCAGCGCCGGCGTGATGCCCGTGCAGTTCGGCAGCGAAATCGTGCGCTACCGCATCGCAGGCAACAAGGCCGTGGCAGTGCTCACGGAGGGTCCGGCCTCACACGCCGAGGCCGAGCATCTGGCTCAGGAGCCCGCCTATGGCAACCTCGCGGAATTGGGCCTGGGCGTGTTGGCGGCCTTCGGTGTGAAACCCATCGGTGAGGTGCTGCTGGATGAAAAGCTCGGCCTGCACATCGCCTTCGGCCGCAGCGAACACTTCGGCGGTCAGGTGGGACCGAAGCATTTCTCCAGCCCCGGCGCCGTCATCCACATCGACCGCGTCTATGTCCCCGAGACCCAGCCCGATGTGAAGGTGAAGTGCCTGGATCTCATCATGGAAGACGGAGAGATTCTCCCGCTCATGCGGGATGGGGAATACGTGGTGACGTTCTAGGCTCCGGTTCAGGGGCTTTGTATCGTTAAAAATTCAGGCCCCCGGTTCGGGGGCCTGAATTTTTACAGACGGGTGTTGCCGGGCAGGGCGCATTCTCTCAGCAAAGCCGCCCAACCAGCGCGGCTACGGCGGTTTCGGTGCGCAGGATGCGGGGGCCGAGATCCACGGCCTGGAAGCCTGCGCCCCGCAGGCTGAGAAGCTCGGCGTCGATCCAGCCTCCTTCGGGCCCCACCGCCAGGGTGACGGGACCCTGGACCGCTCTGGGGCAGGGCATCGGTGCGCCGGGATGCCCCACGAGAGCGAGGCTTCCCTCCGTGATTCCCGGCAATTCCTCTTCGACGAAGGGGCGGAAGAGGCGGCGCAGGTGCAACTCGGGCAGCACCGTGTCCTTGGCCTGTTCCAGTCCCAGGATACGCTGTTCCAGAAGATTGGAACCTTCCATCCGGGGGCTCTTCCAGTAGCTTTTCTCCACTTTCCAGGCGTTCACCAGGTAGATGCGCGCCACGCCGAGGCTCGTGGCCGAGGCCAATACCCGGTTTAGCACCTTGGGCCGGGGCAGGGCGAGCATGAGGGTGAGCGGAAGTTTGGAGGGTGGTGATTGGTCCAGAGTGATGTCCATGGCCAGACATTCGCTGTCCAACTGCGTCACACGGCCCGACCCGAGCAGGCCTCCGAGCAGCCCCACGCTGAGGCGGTCACCCACGGCCGCGCGATGCACTTCCCGGACATGGGCAAGGCGTCGCCCCGTCAGGCGCACGCGATCCGGTGCGATGAAGTCTTCGGGATGCAGCAGGAGCAGGTTCAGCGCGGCTCCTTCTTGGTCCGGGGCTTCCGGGTTCGGGCGGCCTGGGCGGCGACCTGGAAAGCCTTTCCCATCCAGAGTCTCAATTCATCGAGGTCTTCCAGCACCTCCTCGGGCAGTTCGCAGTAGGCCATGGGCTTTTCGGGATCGCCAAAGGGCAGGAAGGGGCCCATGCCCTTGGCCTCGAAATCCCCTCGGTTCGTGGCATCCACCTTGAAGTAGAGGCGTTCCTCGGCGACCAGGGCGAAGGCCCGGCCCTCATGGAAGAAGGTCAACCCGCCGAACATGGGCCGGGTCGTAACAGGCACGACCTGGCTCAACTGGTCCAGGACATAGCTTCGGAAACCGGTGGGGACGCTCATGCCTACCTCGCCTCCAGCATATTCGCGGTTCCAGTTTTCCTTCTCATCTCAGCGCGAGTCTCGATACCTTCCGATTTGCTTGTGGCTGCTGTCGCGCTGAGGGGCCTGGTTTGTCCAGGTTTGTGATGCGATATGAGCACCCAAACGACTTCCATGGATACCGCCATGCTGGCGGACCTCGGGCGGGAAGCCCGGGGGCCCATGGGCAGGGGAGACTCCAGGGCAGTCGCTCCTGAAGATGACTGTCCAATAGCGCCAGGGAAGGACGGGCGCTATGCTGGGGTTCCTTCCCCGGAATGCATCATGGCAAAGCACCCGAACACCCCACCAGACTTCCTCCCCGGGGAGAAGACGCAGATACTCGGCCAGGAGGAGTTGCATCCAGCCCTGGAGGCCCGCTCCGAGCAGGCCGCAGGACAGGCCACAACGATCATTCCGGCGGGGCAACCCGTGCTTGAGACTCCGCCTCCGTCGGCGGAGGATTTGACGCAACCTCTTCCACAGGTCCCCAGTGACCCTGACACCGATCAGGCTGTCGAGGTGCCGGCGATCGTGGTCGGCCCCGATGCCACGGTGGCCATGACGGCTGGAGCCGCGGCCCTGCCCGAGGATTGGGAGGCCACCCAGGCACTTCGCGCAGGCGAACCGACGCCTCCTCCTCCGGATTCGACCCAGGCGCTTCCCACGGGCCTTCCCGGCATTCCAAACCCTGCGGCTACCCAGGTCATGCCCGCAGGACTCCCCCGTGCACCGCAGGACGGGAATATCAAGACCCGGCCCCTGGGGGCGCGAACCGTTGCGATCCCCTCGGATCAACTGCCCGCCCTGGCACGCAAGGGGATGCCCCTGTGGGGTTGGGCGGGACTCGCCACCGTGGCGCTCGGCCTGACCGCCGGTGGCCTTTATTTCCTTCGACCGGACCTTCTGGGCCTGGGAAATTCTGGTTCAAGCGATACCCACAACCCGGAAGGCGCGTCTCCCCGTGCCTTTGCCAAGACCCACGATCCCGCACCGGAGATTCCGCCCGCCCTGCGCCCCTATCTCGAGAAGGCCGAGAAGGGCGATGCGGCGGCCATGCGAATGCTGGGCGTCATGTACTACAACGGGCTGAACGTGCCCAGGAACCAGCAGGAAGGCCTGAAGTGGTACCGGAAGGCTGCGGATGCCGGCAGCAATGCCGCCCAGAAGGAACTCAAGCTCCTCGAGGGCAAGGTTCTCCCGCAGTAGTTCAGGCCTCCTGCCATGCCACCACCTTCGCCGCGGCGGCGCGACCGATGGCTTCGGCAAGCGCCACAGCTTCCGCCTCGCGTATCTTGGCCACGCTGCCGAAGGTCTGGAGCAGTTTCTTGGCGGTAGCCTCGCCGATGCCCGGTATCTTCGTCAGTTCGGTCTGCAGCGTGCGCTTGGCGCGCAGGGCGCGATGGTAGGTGACGGCGAAGCGGTGGGCCTCGTCGCGGATGCGTTGGAGCAGGTGCAGCACGGGGCTGGTCTTGGGAATGCGCGTGGGTTCGCTGGAGCCGGGCCGAAAGACCAGCTCCTCCTTTTTCGCCAAGGAGGCGAGTTCCAGCTGATCCAGCTCCAGTTCACGCAGCGCTTCCTGCGCTGCGTGAAGTTGCCCGAGCCCGCCATCGATCAACACCAATTCAGGCATGTCCTGTTTCTCATCCCTTAATCGCCGGTATCGGCGAGTAACCGTCTCCTGCATGTTCGCAAAGTCGTCGTTTTGCTCGTTGGTCAGCTTGAAGCGCCGATACTTCGCCCTGTCGGGAATGCCATCCGTGAACACCACGCAGCTCGCCACCACCTCACGGCCCTGACCGTGGCTGATATCGAAACACTCGATGCGCCTCGGCAGATGCGCCAGCCCCAGGAAGGCCTGCAGGCCTTCCAGCACGGCCTGGTTGAGGCGGGCGGGCTCGAACTTCCGTTCCAGGGCCAGCCGCGCGTTCTCCTGGGCCATGGCCAGAAGCTCCACCTTCTCGCCCCGCTGAGGCACATGGATGGTGGGCTTGGTCCCGCGCAGGCCGCCCAGCCATTCCCGCAGCACCTCCGCACCCTCGGGTTCTGTCTCCACCAGGATCCGCAGGGGCACGGGCTCCTCTGCATAGACCCGCTGGAGGACCTGGGCGACCACGGCGCCGTTCACGGCTTCCACATCCTCGATCAAGTATTCCTTCCGCCCCACCATGCGGCCCTCCCGCATCACCAGCCGGTGGATGCAGGCCCGCCCATCCAGCACGGCGGAGCCATAGAGATCCGTGTCGTCCTGATCCACGGAGGCGGCCTTCTGGCGGGTGAACCAGGCGTCCAACTGCTGGAGCGCGTCCCGGTGCTGGGCGGCCTGCTCGAAGGCGTGATGCTCCGCGGCCTTCCACATGGCCAGTTCCAGGCGCGCCTTCAGTTCCTCGCGCTTGCCCTCCAGGAAGAGCCGCGCTTCCTTGACCTGTTCGCGGTAGGCCTCGGCCTGCACCGCGCCGATGCAGGGCGCCGTGCAGCGGTGCAACTGGTACTTCATGCAGGCCCGGCCCCGCTGGCCATCGATGACCAGATCGCAGTCCCGGAGCTGGAAAAAGCGGTACGCCAGTTCCGCCGTGCGGTAGGCCGTGGACGCGGGGAAGAAGGGGCCGAAGTAGAGGGAGCCGTCCTTCACTACCCGGCGGGTCACGAACACTTGGGGGAAGGGATCCTTCCAGGTGAGCTTCACATAGGGATAGCTCTTGTCATCCCGCAGCAGGATGTTGAAAGGCGGGAAGTGCTCCTTGATGAGGTTGTTTTCCAACACCAGCGCTTCGAGTTCCGTTTCGCAGACGATGAACTCCAGGTCCCAGATGCGGCCCACCAGACGGCGCGTCTTGGCGTCCAGGGGCTTGTTCTGGAAGTAGCTTTTCACCCGGTTCCGCAGCACCTTGGCCTTGCCCACATAGAGGAGGTTCTCCTCCTTGTCGCGGTAGAGGTAGACGCCCGGCCGGGTCGGCAGATCGCTCAGCTTGCGCTTCAGGGCAGGCGAGCGATCAGCGTTGGAGCGCGGAGCCATCGGAACGGCTAGCGGAGCGCCAGGATCAGTGCGAGAGGGGCAAGCAGGAGCACGAGCATCAACCAGCCCGCGGGCCGCCCGAAATTCAGGGTCCAGCCAATGCCAATGGGCTTGGGAACCCAGATCCGGTCGTCCTGGGAGTTCACATAGAAGAGGCCCCAGACATAGTGTTTGTCCTCATCCTGCGGCCCCAGGCGGCGCATCGAAAGGACGCATTCCCAGATGCCCACACCCAGACACAGGAAGAGGAAACCCAGGGCCACCCACAGGATCCAGAGGCCGTAGAGCGGGATGAGCAGCATCGCCAGCCCCAATCCGGCGATGCCGAGGGTCATCAGGCCCCGCAGGGGGCGGTTGCCGACAATTTTCGCTCGGGTTGCTTCGTCCCCGCCCTGCATGGCGAGATCCAGGAGCCAGGACAGCAGCCAGATGCCCACAGGCAAGCCGAACACGAGCCAGGGCATGGCACTGCGATCCGTCCAGCCATCAGCCGTGCCGGCGAAATTGAAATGCGTGGGCACCCTCAGTGGCAGGCGAGCCTCCAGAAAAACCCAGGCCACCAGGAGAGCCGCCAGGGCCCCGGCTGCGAAGAGATCCCATCGACTCAGACAGAGAGGTGCCTCTTGATCGCTCATGGAACCAGGGTAGCGGGTTGGCGGTGCTTCGGTGTGCTGGGTTTCGGGTGATGGGATCGGTGTTTGATGGTTTTAAACAACGACAAATATTCGCAGATACATTCAGCGCGGCCGGGGCCGCAACCCGTTCGGAAAGTATGGAGGCCGCGCTGAGAATGGAAACCCTAATTCCTGATGAATCCCGCTGCGTTGCTCTTATCACCGTCCATCTCCGTTCATAACTGGTTCAGATTCTTCTCGATGAAAGAAAAAATGCTCAACCGGGGATGAACGGTGATGCACGGTGATATAGACAACTGCCTTTTAATCAACACATTGGTGACATTTTTTTCACGGTGCTTACAGAAGTTGAAGGTTAGTAATACGGATGAACAAGGAGCAAGCTGCTGGAAACATCCACGGCTAGGCACGGGCCCGCTATGCTGTTCCCACCATGCCCGACCGCCGTGCACTTGGACGCCGTGCCCGCGTCGCTGGCCGCCTGGCCGAGCGGGCCACGCTCTGGCTGCTGTGGCTGCGGGGCTGGGACTTGGTGGCCTGGAATCTCAAGCTGGGGCGGTACGAAATGGATCTCCTCATGGCCCGGGGCGAGGATCTCCGCCTGCTGGAGGTCAAGACGCGCCGCCCGGGGGCCTGGACCGCAGCGGACACCGCCCTTTCCT
>CAIPUA010000022.1 GCA_903868115.1 uncultured Holophagaceae bacterium | reverse complement strand
TGCTGGCCTCGCTCCACTTGATGTTTTCCAGGAAGGCAGCCACATAATCGGGGCGCTTGATGCCATAGTCCACCATGAACGCGTGCTCCCAGCTGTCCAGTACCACCAGGATGTCCTGCTCGATGGGCACGCCCAGGTGGTGCTCGCCGAAGAAGTAGGTGTGCAGCTTGTTGTCGCGGCGGTTGCGGGTGAGGATGGCCCAGCCGGGGCCGCCCAGGGCCGCAGCCTTCAGGTCGGCAAGCACCTGGTCCTTGCCGCCTGCGGCTTCCAGGGCCTTGGCGAGTTCAGGGCTGATGTCGCCATCGGCACCCAGGTTCTCGAAGTAGAGCTCATGGAGGAAGGAGCCGTTGAAGGCCACAGCCTCCCGGCGCTTCAGCTCGCTGTATTCGTTGAACGAATAGTTGGGCTTGGTGTTGTCGATCTCAGCGACCTTGGCCTCGATCTCGTTGAGCTTGGCAATGTAGCCCTTGTATAGGGTGAAGTGCTGATCGAGCTGGCTGTCGGAGAGGCCCTTGAGCTTCCCGCCCTTCAGGTGGTCATAGTTCTTCGCGTCGTAGGCCATGGATCCTCCTCGGATATGAACAGCAGGTCCGGCCAGCAGTCTAACCAGCCCCTTGCAGCATGGGATGCTCCATGCGCGGGTTTTGTTAGGTCAGCCAGATCCCTTTTCATTCTTCTTGGAGGCTATTTCAGCTTCTGCCAGAGGAAGGTGAAGGCGAGCGCCCACATGTGGGCCCGTTGGGTGTTGTCGGCCGCACCGCCGTGGCCGCCCTCGATGTTTTCGTAGTAGCGGACATCCGCGCCCAGTTCCATCATTCGGGCCATCATCTTGCGGGCGTGGCCGGGATGCACCCGGTCATCCCGGGTGGAGGTGGAGAAGAGCGTGGGCGGGTATTTCACATCCTTCTTCGTGTTCTGGTAGGGCGAAAAGGTGCGGATGAACTCCCATTCCTCGGGCTTGTCGGGGTCGCCATATTCCGCCATCCAGGAGGCGCCTGCCAGCAGATGTGAGTAGCGCTTCATGTCGAGCAGGGGCACCTGGCACACGATGGCGCCAAAGTGCTGGGGGTAGAGCGTGATCATGTTACCCATGAGCAGTCCGCCATTGCTGCCGCCCATGGCACCCAGGTGCTTCACAGAAGTGATCTTGCGGGTCACGAGATCCTGGGCGATGGCCGCGAAGTCCTCGTAGGCACGGTGGCGGTTCTGCTTCAGGGCTGCCTGGTGCCAGCGGGGGCCATATTCGCCGCCGCCGCGGATATTGGCCAAGACATACACGCCGCCTTGGCTGAGCCAAGCCCGGCCCACGCCACCGCCATAGGAGGGCACTTCGGAGATTTCGAAACCGCCGTAGCCGTTCAGGAGCGTGGGGTTGGTGCCGTCGAGTTTCAGGCCCTTCGGCGCGACCTGGAAGTAGGGCACCTTCGTGCCGTCCTTGCTGGTGGCAAAGTGCTGGCTTACCACCAGGCCCGAGGCGTCGAAGAAGGTGGGCATCTCCTTGAGCTTCTCGGGCTTCCCGCCGATGCGGCCGAAGCTGAGGGTGGGGGGCGTCAGGAAGTCGGTCGCACTCAGGAAGTAGTCGTCCGATTCCTCCGGGTCGATGCCCCACGCCGAGACGGTGGCGAAGGCGGGCGCGCCCGGGAAGGCTTCGCGTTTCCAGCCGTCCTTTCCGGGCGTCAGCACCGTTAGGCGGCTCCTCACATCCTCCAGCACATTGAGGATCACGTGGTGGCGCGTCCAGGTGTAGGACTCCAGGGAATTGCTGGCTGTGGGCTCATGGAGCACCGTGAAGTCGCGCTTTCCGGCCATGAAGTCATCGAAGCGAGTCACGAGCAGGGCACCACCGGCATAAGTCTTCCCGCCCACGGTCCAGGGGGAGCGGAGCTGCACTGTCAGCCATTCGCGGTAGGGGGCCGCGTTGGCATCGAGGGGAATCTCGAGTTTCCGGAGCTTGCCGTCCTTCTCGCGCAGGAAGGTCTCGCTTTTGTAGAAGGCGAGGCTGCGGGAAACGAAATGGCGCTCGAAGCCCTTCGTGTCATCGAAGTAGGCGTTGACGCTCATGTCCGTGGGTTGGCCTTCGTAGACCGTTGTCGCCGCGGCGAGGGGCGTCCCTCGCTTCCAAAGCTTGGCGGTCCGGGGGTAGCCCGAGGTCGTCATGGTGCCGGGACCGAAGTCCGTGGAAACATAGACGGAATCCAGATCGATCCATGTGAGCCCGCCCTTGGCCTCGGGAATCTGGAAGCCGCCTTTCACGAAGCTGCGGGTTTGGAGATCGAATTCACGCGTGACGGCGGCATCCGCACCACCCCGCGAGAACGTTACCAGGACATGCCGGAAACCGCCCGCCTTCAGGATCTGGGCGCCGCCCCAGACCCAGTTCTCCTTCTCGACCTTTCCGAGGGCATCCAGATCCAGGACCACATCCCATTTGGGTTCGGCCTTGCGGTATTCCTCCAGCGAGGTGCGCCGCCACAGGCCGCGTGGGTTCTTCGCATCCTTCCAGAAGTTGTAGTAGTAGGCTCCCCGCTTGGCAATGTCCGGGATGCGCTCCTTGGAATCGTAGATCTTCAGCAGATCCGCCTTGAG
>CAIPUA010000021.1 GCA_903868115.1 uncultured Holophagaceae bacterium | reverse complement strand
TGCTCTCCAGGTCCAGGCTGCCCGCGTTGGTCCGGTAGTTGCCCAGGGCCACACCATCGACGTTGTGCATGGGGACGATCTTGAAGATGAACCGCTCCCGAAGGGATTGGCCCACCGCATCCTCCGCCAGCACTGCTCCCAGCAGCCCTTCCAGGAGGTACGAGGGGCCGGTCTCAGCGGCATGGGTGCGGGCGTGAATCCAGATGGT
Organism: uncultured Holophagaceae bacterium; assembly: GCA_903868115.1. GTDB lineage: Bacteria > Acidobacteriota > Holophagae > Holophagales > Holophagaceae > JAYREN01. The sequence continues at coordinate 5,755 of CAIPUA010000021.1, read as the reverse complement.
CTCCTTGGGGGTCGTCCCCGCTGCGTCCTGCACTGTGATCAGCGGCAGGGGCAGGCGGAGGCGGGGGGAATATCCCAGCGTGTCGATGCGGATGTAGCGGCTCGCGGCGACGGTTTGCAGGAAGGAGGTCAATTCCGTGGTCGTATAAGGAAAGGTCCGGGCGATCCAGACTGTCGAGGCCTCGAAGCACGGAGTCAGAACTAGGCGGTAGGAACCAGGCTCGGTGCCAGCGCCGGTGGTGAGCAGGGCGCAGTCCTGCTCGTCGAAGTAATGCCACTTCCTGCCGTCGTAGGAATACACCGGGACGAAGAAGTCGGGGAAGCCGAGGCGACTGAATTCCAGGCGCAGTCGCTGGCCGACCGGGATGTTCTCGGCCCGGACGTACCACCAGGTGCGGTAGCTGTTGGGCAGGGAGGCGTTGTCATTGTCGTTGCGCAGGGCCAGCTCCCAGGACAAGCCGCCCGAGCCGAGTTGTGTCACCAACCCGATGCTGCCGGATTCAAAGTTGCTGGAGAACTGAACCTGGGCAGGGAGGATCTGGCCCGCTCCCGGCGATCCGCCCCCGCATGAGAACAGCAGGAGTAGGGCCAGATGCAGCGCCAGGAAGTGGGACAGAGCACGCATCGTCGAGTGGGGTCGGGTGGCCACGGAATTTCTAAGGCTCAGGCCGCTGCGGTCTCAGCCCTGGGCGGGTACGGGCCCGCGCGGCAAGGTATTCCAGGACCAGGTCGGTGGCGATGCCGGTGAAGGGGACGGGGAACACCTTGATGCTGGGGTCCAGATCGGGCGCTTCGGTGACCACGAAACAATCGTAGATGACGGTACCGCCCTTGCGGACCTCAGGGCCGAACTTGGTGAGGCTGGGGGCGTTGAAGGCGATGAGCACCTGGGGATCCGGGGTTGAGAACTTCCTCTACAGCGACTTGGAGATCGGCGTAGGACGTTCCGCCACAGGGATAGTGTGAGTGTTGGCAGCGAGGAGAGGGGAGAGCGAAAGGCGATGCAGACAGGGGTGAATTGGCTATTTGGCAGACTTGATGATCTCAGACGCATGAATCGCAACCCCCAGCCCTTCCAATCCCTTGCCAGAAAGTGTACCGCGCCCAGTTGTTTAGACCAGAGATTAGCATCAGGCAGCCTGCTTGGTGATCCAATCTTGCCGGGCCTCGTCGGGCGAGTGTCCGCCTAGCTTTTCGAGTCGCTAGGCGCGGTTGTAAAGGGCCACGAAATCGACCAGGGCCTTCCGGAGGTCGGCGAGGGTCTGGTCGATCCGACCCTCCAGGACCTGCTTCTTGAGGGTCTTCGGAAAACGTTCGACGACACCGTGGGTCTGGGGTTCGCCGACATAGGCTAGGCCGCGATCGTTTCGCCGGAACGGCAAGACCGGAAGGTCTGCTCAGCCCGCCGCGGAAATCGGCAGGCTGGGCAGTTCCAGCACCTGTTCGACCCGCTCGCGGGTGACGCGCAGGGTGCCGCGGCCCTTCCGCTCCTCGCTGGGCATCTCGAACATGGGCTCCAGGAGGATCAGTTCGAGCATGGAACGCAGGCCCCGGGCGCCGAGCTTGCGCACCATGGCCTGATCGGCGATGGCGTCGAGGGCCCCCGCCTCGAAGGTGAGATCGATCTCATCCATGTCGAAGAGCTTGGCGAACTGTTTGGTGACGGCGTTCTTGGGCTCGGTGAGAATGCGCACCAGGGACTCACGGTCGAGGGGATCCAGGGTGGCCACTACGGGCATGCGGCCCACCAGTTCGGGAATGAGGCCGAACTTGATGATGTCCTCGGGCTCCACGTGCTTCAGGAAGGCCTCCTTGCTCATCTTGGAGGTCACCTTGGCGCCGAAGCCCACGGCCTTGGCCCGAATGCGCTGCTTGATGATCTCGTCGATGCCCACGAAGGCGCCGCCGCAGATGAAGAGGATGTTCGAGGTGTCCACCTGGATGAATTCCTGGTGGGGATGTTTCCGGCCACCCTGGGGCGGCACATTGGCCACGGTGCCCTCGATGAGCTTGAGGAGCGCCTGCTGCACGCCTTCGCCCGACACATCGCGGGTGATGCTGGGGTTCTCGCTCTTGCGGCCGATCTTGTCGATCTCATCGATGAAGACGATGCCCCGCTGAGCCCGCTCGAGGTCGTAGTTGGCCACCTGAAGCAGCTTGGTGAGGATGTTCTCCACATCCTCGCCCACGTAGCCCGCCTCGGTCAGCGTCGTGGCATCGGCCATGGCCAACGGCACGTCCAGGAAGCGCGCCAGGGTCTGAGCCAGGAGCGTCTTCCCCGTGCCCGTGGGGCCGATGAGCAGGATGTTGCTCTTGGCCAGCTCGATGTCGCCGACCGTGGCCCCAAGACCCTTCTTGGGTACCAGAATGCGTTTGTAGTGGTTGTAGACCGCCACCGCCAGGCGCTTCTTGGCGGCTTCCTGGCCGATGACGTAGTCGTCCAGGAAGGTCTTGACCTCCCTGGGCCGGGCCAGCTTGGGGGTGTGGGTGCTGGTGGTGCGGCCCTGGCGGCCCATGCGAAGCTGGAGCTGGCCAGCCTCGACACATTCATTGCAGATGAAGGCACCGGGACCCGCCAGGAGCTGTTCCACTTCGTGCGGCGCCTTGCCGCAGAAGGAGCACTTCTGGTCCTTCTTGCTTTGCCTGGTCGTCATGCGGGCGCCCCCCGGAAGAGCCGATTTTGTCGAAATTCTACTGCTGGTGGATCGTGACCAAGGTCAGGACTTCGAAGCGCCTAGTGCCCGCAGGGATGCGAATCTTGACCTCATCCCCTTCCTTGAGACCGACGAGGGCCGACCCAATGGGGCTGCTGATGCTGAGGTACTCGGTGTTGGTGTCCAGCTCTTCGGGAAGCACCAGCTTGTAGGTCACTTCCTTGTCCGCATCCAGATCCAGCAGAGTGACGCGGCTGCCGTAGGCGGCCTTGTCCCGGGGCAGACGCCCCACATCCAGGCTCGCGATCTCGGAGATCCGCTTCTCCATGGCCACCAGCTTGGCTTGGAACATGTCGCGCTTGGATAGGGCCTGCTCATATTCCGCGTTTTCCGACAGATCCCCCTGGGAGGCGGCTTGCCCGATTTCCTTGGGAATTTCTTCCAGAAGTGCGTGCTTCAGGACCTTGTACTCGGCTTCGAGCTTGACGAGAACGTGCTTCGGCATGGGGAATCCATGGGTGGGGCGCGAGGCCCGTAGCTAAAAAAAAGGTGCGCCTCGGAGGGCGAGGCGCGAATTGGATATCTTAGCAGCACAATCCGCCCGGAAGGCACAAGGCCCCGCCCTGACGAGTTCCAGGGCGCTCTACTCCAGAAAAGCCACCTCCACCGCACGCGCTTCCAGCAGCCCCGTCAGGGCCTTGGGATCCAGCCCCACCAGGAAGCCGCGGGCGCCCCCGTTGATGTAGATCCGCGCCAGGTCCAGGATCCCCTTTTCCACATAGACGGCCATGGCCTTCTTCGTGCCGAAGGGACTGGTGCCGCCCACCAGATAGCCGGAATGGCGGTTCGCCACCTCGGGCTTGCATATGTGGACGCTCTTCGCGCCGATCTGCCGGGCCAGGGCCTTGGTGCTGACCTCCCGGTCGCCGTGCATGAGGACCAAAAGGGGCCTGCCCGCTTCGTCCTCCATGATGAGAGTCTTTACCACAGCGTGCTCGTCCACTCCCAGGGCCCGGGCGCTGACGCTCGTGCCTCCGTGCTCCTCGTAGCGGTAGAGATGCTCCGTGAAGGGGATCTGGTGTTCCTTCAGGAGTCGGATGGCTGGGTTGGAAGGAACCTTGCTCACGGGAACCCCTTCGCAAAAACCAGGGACAATATTCATAACATACCGCCCAACCGGGAGCCGCGCATCGGAGCGGGTAGGATCAAGGGAAAGGATTCTCTGGAATGACGCCACGACCGCCTCGCAGCCTCCTGCGCATCGCGCGACGGCAAACGGTGCGACTGCTTCGGTCATCCGTGGAGCCCAGGGAGCTCCAGAAAACCCTGCGACGGACGGTCCACGGCACGCTGGATCTCATGCCCCTGGACGCGCGGTTGCTGATGAAGCATCGGCAGCGCAGTCAGCGCCTCAACCGGCAGTTGGCCTGGTCCCTGGCCTTCGTGGCGGGAGCCGTCAACGCGGGCGGCTTCATGGCGGTCCAAACCTACACGTCCCATGTGAGTGGGGCGGTTTCAAAGGCCGCGGACGAACTCGCCATCGGTCATAAGACTCTGGCCCTGGGTGCCATCAGCACCGTGGGCTGTTTTGCCGCCGGGGCGTTCTTCACGTCCTTGCTGGTCAGCTTCGGGCGTCGTCACCGGTTCCGCAGCCACTATGCTCTGAGCCTCGCCATCGAAGCCGTGCTGCTGGTGGTGCTGGGCATGATGGGCTACAAACTCCACCAGATGCACCGCTTCGCCTTGCCCCTGACCGTGGTGCTGCTGGCCTTCATCATGGGGATGCACAACTCCGTCGTCACCACCGTTTCCAGCGCCGAAGTGCGCACCACCCACATGACGGGCATCGCCACGGATATCGGCCTGGAATTGGGGCGCCTGTTCTACTTCAACCGGGACCGCAGCAAGAAAATGAAGGAGATCACCGCCAACCGAGATCATCTCAAGCTGCACGGGCTCATCCTCGTGGCCTTTTTCGGAGGTGGGCTGGCGGGAGCCGTGGGTTTCAAACACATGGGTTTCAAGATCGTGCTCTTCCTCTCCGCCTTCCTCGGGTTTCTCGCCCTGCGCCCCATCATCCACGATTTGCGAGTCCGCACACGCCTCCTGCGGCTGCCTGGAAACAAAGGTCCCGGATGATCCTCGCGAGCCTCTACCTCCTCGCCGTGGCGATCGCCGCGCTTTCCGGCCTGCCCAGCATCCTGGGCCGGGATCCCGACGGGCAAGGCGCGGCTCGCCTGTTGTGCCTTTCTGCCCTCTGCGGTCTGGGGGTGGCCGGAGCCACTCTGCTGGGCGGTTGCTCCTGGGAACTTCAGGCTGCCTGGTCGCTGCCGGGGGCGGCCTTCACCCTGCGGAGCGACGCCATCGGCGCCCTCTTCCTGGTGCCCGTGTCCCTGGTTCCCGCGGTGCTCGCACACTACGGCACCGCTTACTGGACGGACCGCGACCATGAAAGCGCGCCGCGCCTGCGCCTCTGTTTCGGCCTCGCCACCGCCTCGATCACGCTTCTCTGCTTCGCCGCCAACGCAGTGCTCTTCCTGGTGGCCTGGGAGGTGATGGCCATCACCTGTTTCCTCATGGTGGCCTCCGAAGACCGCGATCCGGAGGTGCGTGAGGCCAGCTGGATCTACCTGGTGGCGGCCCACACGGGAAATCTTTGTCTCTTCGCCGCCTTCGCCCTGCTGGCCTCGGCCCGAGGCAGCTTCGAACTGGGCCCCATCCCCGCTGACTGGGCCTGGAGCCCAGCCGGCACGGCGGCCTTCCTGCTCTTCCTGGCGGGCTTCAGTTTCAAGACGGGGCTGGTGCCCCTGCACATCTGGCTCCCGGTGGCCCACGCGTCGGCTCCCAGTCATGTGAGCGCCTTTCTGTCGGGCCTCATCACGAAGATGGGCCTCCTGGGCCTCGCACGAATCCTCGCCTGGACTCCCGATCCACCGCTCTGGTGGGGTGGCACCCTGGTGGGCCTGGGCGCCGCTTCGGCCGTGTTGGGCTTGGCCTTCGCCCTGGCCCAGAAGGACCTCAAGCGCGCTCTGGCCTACAGCACCATTGAGAACGTGGGCCTCATCACCCTGGGGCTGGGACTGGCAGGGGCGGGCAAGGCGC
>CAIPUA010000020.1 GCA_903868115.1 uncultured Holophagaceae bacterium | reverse complement strand
CTGGCCAGCCTCCTCTACGAGGTCTCGCCCACCGATCCCTTCATCATCGCGGTGGCCGTGATGGTGCTCGGCAGCGTATCGCTGCTCGCCTCCCTTGTCCCCGCTCGCCGGGCTGCGCACCTCGATCCCAACCAGGCACTGCGAAACGAATAGTGCTCTCCGGAGTTCGAATATGAACACGCTCCTCCTCGATTTCCGCCAGTCCCTGCGCAGCATCTGGAAGTCCCCAGGCTTCCTGATTGCATCGGTCCTGAGCCTAGCCCTGGGCATCGGCGCCAACACCGCGGCCTTCTCGGCCCTGCGCACGGCCCTGAACCCACCCCTGGCATGGAAGAGCCCCGAGGAGCTGGTGTTTGTGGGGCGCCAGGACGCCCGCTTCCCCCAGCTCCCGCCCTCCCTGGACGTCACGTGGGCCACGTACCGCCTGTGGCAGGAGCACCAGACGGCGCTGGTGTCCGTGGCGGGCTACACGGGACTGCGGGCCACCCTCGGGGGGCCCGTGGAGCCCCAGTCCGCGGTGGTAATGCGTGTGACCGCTGAATTCTGGCCCATGCTGGGGGTGAAACCCCTCCTGGGGCGTCTCCCCGAAGCCCAGGAAGAGGGCGTGATGGTGGCCTCCCACAAGCTGTGGGCCTCCACCCTCCAGAAGGATCCAGCGGTGGTGGGCAAGCCCTTCAAGGTGGACGGCCGTCCCCGCATCCTGGTGGGGGTCCTGCCTCCCGGGGCCGTGTGGATGGGCACGGAGGTCTTCGTGCCCCTGGAGCCCACGGAAGCGGAAAAGTCCTCCAGAAGCAGCTTCCTGAACGTGGCAGGACGGGCCAAGCCTGGTCTGAAGGAGGCCGACATCCAGACCGCTTTCCGCACCCTCAGCAGCCAGCTCCAGGCCGGCGAGCCATCCCAGAAGCCCGTCACCGCCGTGCCCCAGCCCCTCCTGCAGCGGTTCTACGGCGGCATGATGCGGGACCGGCAGGCCCTCCTGGCCTGGGTGTCGGTGTTCATTACGGTGTTGGCCTGCGTGAACCTCTGCACCCTGGTGCTGGGGCGCAGCGCCTCACGGCTGCACGAGCTGGGCATCCGCCAGGCGTTGGGGGCCGGGCGTGCCCAGCTCTTCACGCCCCTCTTCTGCGATCTCGCGGCGGCGGCCATCCCGGGCCTGGCGCTGGGCTGGGGCTTCACCCTGGCCGCAGGGGGCCTGCTGGACGCCTTCATCCCCCGGGACTTCCAGGCCTTCCATGCGCCATCCCTGGGGGATTTCGCGGTGGCCATGGGCACCGCTCTGATCCTGGCTCTGGCGGGGGCGTCCCTTCCAGCGTTCTTGCTCCCCAGGATCCGAACCTTCGGGCTTCTGGGTGGCACCCGCAGCTCCGGCGGCCCCGGCGGGCAGTGGACTCAGAAGGGCCTGGTGGTGGTGCAGGTGGCGCTGGCCATGACCCTCCTCAGCAGCTTCACCCTGGTCTACCGCAGCCTCCAGCAGCTCAAGGCCGCCCCCATTGGCATCACCGCGGAGCACCGCCTCCTGGCGACCCTGTCCCTGCCCGTGCGTGGCGCGGAGGAGGATGGCCGGCGGGAGCGGGATGTGACCCAGGTGCTGGAACGGATCCGGGCCCTGCCCGGCGTGGAGGCCGCGGGCACCACCGGCCTGCTGCCCGTGCTGGGGGGCGGCCACAACGGCAACATGGCCATCCCAGGCCAAGCGGAACCCGTGTTCCGCTTCGTGCGCACCGCCACGGACGGCTACTTCGAGGCCGCGGGCATCCCCCTTATCGAAGGGCGCACCTTCCGTTCCTCGGATCTCAAGGAGACCGCGGACACCGTGATCGTCAGCCAGTCCTTCGCCCGGGACTACTTCCCGGGCCAGAGCCTGATCGGCCGATCCCTGCCCGTGGATGACCTGAGCGTGACTGTTGTAGGCATTGTGGGAGATGCCCAGATGAATAGCCAACCCGGGGGCAACAACCAGACGGTCTACTGGCCGGGAGCCTCGGACGTCCCCCGGGTGGATCTGGTAGTGAAGGCGCCCGGTGCCACCAGGGCCCTGATGCCTGAGCTGCGTCGCATCCTCAGGGCCCAGTGGCCCGACACTTCCCTGGACCGGGTCCAGACGCTGGAAGTTGCCCTGGAGCAGGGCACCGCCGGAAATTCTACTCAGGTGGCACTCATGGGGCTGCTGGCAGCCCTGGCTTTCGTGCTGACGGTGGCGGGCATCTATGGCGTCCTCAGCCGCCAGGTGGACGGCCGTCGGCGGGAGATGGGCATCCGCCTCGCCCTGGGCGGGTCGGGTTCCCGGGTCACCGCCCTGGTGGTGCGCCAGGGCATGACCGTGGTGGCCCTGGGGCTGGTGGCTGGCCTGGGAGGAGCCGTGGCCATGGGCCACGTGCTGAGGAACCAGCTCTTCCAGATCCAACCCACCGATCCCCGCAGCCTCTTCCTGGCCATGCTGCTCCTGGCCGTGGCTGCCTTCCTGGCCTCCCTGGTCCCCGCCCTCCGCGCTGCCCGGGTGGATCCCGTGGTGGCGCTGCGGAACGAATGACCTTGCGATTCATGTTGAAGGAGGCGGCTTGAGGCCATTCATCCTGACGATCTCCCTCCTCTTGATGGGGCCCTGGGCTCTGGGCCAGGATCCCATCTCTCTGACCCTGCGTCCCATCAGCGAATGCGTCATCGCCCTCCGGGAGGCGGGGGAGACCAACACTATTTACGCCATCCGCACCCAGAAGGGCATCGTCGTCATCGACGCGGGCCTCTCCTGCGAAACCATGCGGGAGATCCGGAAGCGCGTCGCGGCCCACTTCAAGACCGAGCGCTTCGCCTACCTCATCCTCACCCACGAGCACACGGACCACTACCTGGGGGACCGCGCCTTCCAGGATGTTCCCATCATCAGCCACACCAATGCCCCGGCATTGATGCGGTCCGACCTCAACGAGGCAGGCGTCAAGGGGTTCCAGGCTCGCCTGCACGCCTTCATCGCGGGACAGAGAGCCAAGCTCGATGCCCTGCCCAAGGACAGTCCCGAGAGTGTCCGGGTTCGTTCCAGTCTCGCCTCCGGCGAGCGCGAGCTGCGCGGCTTCAGCCCGGAACAGCTGGCTATTCCGGCCAATCTGACCTTCACGGACCGCTTGAGCCTGGACATGGGAGACCTGACCCTGAACCTGATTTTCTTTGGCCGGGCCCAGTCCCAGTCCGACATCTTCATCCATGTCCCCGAGGAGCGGATGCTGTTCACCGGAGACGTGTTCTTCGACCGCGTTTGGCTACCCTTCCTGACCCGCGAGAAGGTCCTGGACGTGCCCCGTGGCATCCAGGTGCTCCACGAACTACTGGATGGCGATCGGCCACCACACCTCGTCCTGCCCGCCCACGGCGAGGATGCGTGGGATCGGGGAAAGCTGGCCCTCTGGCGGGACTACATCGTGAAGGCCTGGGAGGGCGCGAAACGGGCTCGGCAGGAAGGCTTGGGGCTGGACGCCTTCTTGGCGGGCTTCCCCCTGGATCCCTCCATCACCTATGTCACCCGCCAGGGCATCAGCGAGCAGAAGCTCCAGGACTTTCATCGCACAACCCTGACCCGGTACTGGAAGCAGGTGGAATTGGGGGCCGAAGCGCTTCCAGGGACTCGGTGAAATTCCCCATAGCCAGGGTCGCATGGCATCACGTCTGAAGCGGACCACCTTAACCTCACCTTTCTCGGAGCCCCCCATGAAACGCATGATCCCCATTCCCGCCCTCCTGTTGTGCCTCGGCTCGATTCTCCAGGCCGCTGAAAAGGTCACCTTCCCGGCGGCCGATGGCCTGACCGTCACGGCCGATTTGTACCTGGCCCATCCCACCAGCGCCCCCTTCATCCTGCTCTGCCACCAAGCGGACTACAGTCGCGGGGAGTACCGCGATATCGCTCCGCAGCTCAACGCGCTGGGTTTCAACTGCCTGGCCTTGGACCAACGCTCGGGCGAGGAAGCCAACGGTGTGGTCAACGAAACGGCCAAGCGAGCCAAGGAACAGAAGAAAGCCCAGGACTACCTCGCCGCCCTGCCCGATATAACCGCGGCCCTCGCCCAGGTGAAGCAGCGCTATGCCAAAGGCAAGCTGATCCTGTGGGGCAGTTCGTATTCGGCCTCCCTGGTGCTGAAGCTCGCCGGTGATAAGCCGGGCCTATGCCAAGGCGTGCTCGCTTTCGCCCCCGGGGAATACTTCGAGGAGACCGGCAAGGACTTCATCGGTGCAAGCGCCGCGCATATCACCGCGCCCGTATTCATCACTTCGGCTCGAAAAGAAAAACCGGTGTGGTGGCCCATCTTCGAAAAGATCCCAGGCACTCAGAAGCGGTTCTTCCTGCCCGCCGGGCCCGGCATCCACGGCGCTCAGGCGCTGTGGAGCACGACACCCGAGCACAAGGCCTATTGGCAGGCGGTTCAAGGCTTCCTGGCCTCGCTGTAAGGCTGTCTCCATTTTGTTCGGAGGTGAGCTATGGAGACAGAACTGAACGGCCAACGGGCAACCATGGATCGAGCCGAGGATCCGAACAGTCAGCGCGTTCAGGAGCTGGCCATCGCCATCTTTGATCTGGGCTTCAACTGCGCCGAGGCCTCGCTCATGGCCCTCGGTTGCGCCTCCGGCTGGCCCCTAGCTCAGGTGTCCACCATGGCCACGGGACTGGGCGCCGGACACTCCGGCTGGGGCCTGACCTGCGGTTGTCTGACGGGCTCGGCCATGGCCCTGGGACTCCTGGGGGACCGCCGGGACCCAGATGATCTGGACGCCAAAGAAGCGGTCTATGGAGCTGTGGATAGCGTGATGACGCGCTTCCAGGAGCGGTTCGGTTCCGCCCAATGCCGAACCCTAACGGGCCTGGATTTCCGCGACCCTGCCATCAGGAACGGACAGCACCCCCAGGTGAATGAACGCTGCCGAGCCTACCTGCGCGCAGCCGTTGCCATGGCCCTGGAAGAATACGATTGGGTCTTCCCTGGCCCACGCCGTCGCACAGCACCGATCGGAAGCGACCTGCGTTTGCGACTCGCCCGGAGCGCCATGGATTACACCATGGCTCACTTCTTGCTTCAGGAATACGGTGCCTCTTTGGACTTCTCCCTCTGCTTCCAGGACTTCGCCGGGGAGCTGCAGGAACTGTCAAGCGTCTATTACGAGCCCAGGGGAGCCTTCCTGCTGGCCGAACAGGGTGGAAAGCTGGCGGGCTGCGTGGCCCTGCGAAGCCTGGAACCGGGCATCGGCGAGGTGAAACGCCTGTATGTCCGGCCACCACATCGAGGCTCCGGATTGGGGCGCGCCCTGGCCGAAGGGATCCTGGTGCGTGCTGCAGAGCTCGGCCTCGGTGTCGTGCGTCTGGACACGGTGCCCTCCATGGAGGCCGCCATCGCCCTATACCGAAGCCTGGGCTTTAAGGAGATCCCGCCCTACCGGCATAACCCACTGCCCGGCGCCCTCTGTTTCGAAAAAGCCATGTGAAAGAGCCATCGTGCAATCGCAACCGAACCGCCCTTTCTTCCCGGAGGTCCCTTGAATCGTGGTCTGTTTCTTTCCGTGTTTCTGTACTGCCTCCCCTTCGGCAGCCCTCTGGGAGCCCAGGCCAAATCCCTTCCGGTGGTGAAGCTGGAGGGCATGAAGGACGTCTTCCAGCACGGCGGCGTATTCGTGGCTGGCCAACCCAATCTGGAAACACTCCGCGCTCTCAAGGAGAAGGGCGTGAAGTTGGTAGTGAACGTGCGCGACGAAAAGGAG
>CAIPUA010000019.1 GCA_903868115.1 uncultured Holophagaceae bacterium | reverse complement strand
GAAGAGGCCCCCAAGAAATGGTTCCGCCTCGCCCCCGGTGCCGAGGTGCGCCTACGCGGGGCGGCGCTCGTCACCTGCCAGGAGATCGTGCAGGATGCCGATGGCACCATCCTGGAACTTCGCTGCACCTGGGATCCTGCCTCCAAGGGTGGCAACGCGCCGGATGGCCGCAAGGTGAAGGGCACCATCCACTGGGTCAGCGCGAAGCACGCCCTTGACGCCGAAGTGCGAGTCTACGAGCAGCTCTTCCTGGCCGATGACCCCATGGATGTGCCCGAAGGCCAGGACTGGCACCAGGGCATCAACGCCGCCAGCCTGGAGATCGTCACCGCCAAACTCGAACCCAGCCTCGCCCAGGCCCAACCCGGCGAGCGCTTCCAGTTCGAGCGCACCGGCTACTTCACCGTGGACCCGGATTCGCAACCAGACGCACTGGTGTTCAACCGCACCGTCGCCCTGAAGGACAGCTGGGCCAAGATCGAAGCCAAGGGATGAAACTTCTCCCTACCTCGACAAACAATCCCTGGCCTAGGTGAACCAAGCCGCTACGCGGCGGGGTGACGAACATTTGGGCAGGTTGGAGTGTATGAACGCTAGCGCAGTCGGATAGGTGTGGATATCACGCCGCGCCTAACCTCTGCACTATAGATTGGCTACTGGTGAGGGTTTAAGTCACTTTTGCCGAGGTTGCAGACGTTGTTTCCAAATTCATAAGGAGGAAGAGGGTGGGTAAGTGGGTATTAGGTTGAGGAACGGCGCCAGACTGGGCGGTGGGTGGAAGCCAGGATCGCCCAGAAGATGATTGAATCTCTCTGCCTGAGAGGATGACGAGAGGTCGAATCCCATCTGGTGCTAAACCCCAGTCCCTTGGGGAGTAGAGTGAAAGCTGCCATTCATAGTCCGGGGTTCATTCCGATTTCCGCGACCTCGCCCCGATTCTCGCTGCCCACGCCCATCAGCCCTGGACATAGGACCCTTCATGTTTGAACAGACCTTCAAGAACATCGACGACATCCTGCACAAGGATGGCCGATCGGATCGAACCCGGGATGTGCCTAGCCGAGCGTGAGGATGTGCTGAAGAAGGAAATCCACGCGGTGCTCAGAAATGTGGTGGCAGAGATTGAGAAGGGCGCCAGTGAGGAAGTCTGAAGTGCGGTAATGGGCGCCCGCCGCTTCTCCAGGATGTGGTAAAGGTGTGGTAATGACAAAAACGGCCACCCGTGAGAGTGGCCGTAAGTGCTGTTTTCATTGGAGCCAACGACAGGAATCGAACCTGCGACCTGCTAATTACGAATCAGCTGCTCTACCGACTGAGCTACGTTGGCCAGGACTCGACAGTATGCCAGCGAGAGTGCTGGGGCTCAATAGCTGGTCTGGGCGGGGTAAGGGTCAGCGGAAACTGGGAGGCAGGACCATGCCCAGGTTTTTCACCAGAAAAGCCCAAACATCGGCGCGTTCCTGGATGACCTTGGCGGTGGGTTTCCCGGCGCCGTGCCCTGCGCTGGTCTCGATACGGACGAGGACAGGAGCGCTGCCGGCCTGGGCGGCTTGGAGGGTGGCGGCGAACTTGAAGCTGTGGGCGGGCACCACGCGGTCATCGTGGTCGCCGGTGGTGACCAGGGTGGCGGGGTATTTCACACCGGGCTTTAGGTTGTGCAGGGGACTGTAGGTCATCAGGTTGGTGAAGCCATCCTTCGTCTCGCTGGACATGTAGTCGCTCTTCCAGGCCCAGCCGATGGTGAACTTGTGATAGCGGAGCATGTCCATCACGCCCACCTCGGGGATGGCTGCGCCGAAGAGCTCCGGCCGTTGGGTCAGGCAGGCGCCCACCAGCAGGCCACCGTTGGAAGCCCCGTTGATGGCGAGCTTCGGGGTGCTGGTGTAGTTGTTCGCGATAAGCCACTCGCCGGCGGCGATGAAATCATCGAAGACGTTCTGCTTCTTTTCGCGCTTCCCCGCCTCCCACCAGTCCTTGCCGTACTCGGCGCCGCCCCGGAGGTTGGCGATGGCGTATATGCCACCCATCTCCAGCCAAACAAGACGCGTGGGCGAGAAGGAGGGCGTCATGCTGGCGTTGAAACCGCCGTAGCCGTAGAGCAGTGTGGGGTTCTGGCCATCGCGCTTCAGGCCCTTCTTGTGCACGAGGAACATGGGGATCATCGTACCGTCCTTGCTGGGGTAGAAGACCTGATTGACCTCGTAGGCGCTTGGATCGAAGTCCACCTTGGGAGCCTTGTGGATCTGGCTTTTCCCGGCCTTGAAATCGTAGCGGTAGATGGTGGAGGGATAGGTGAAGGAGGCGAAGGTGTAGAAGGCCTCCAGGTCCTTGCGCTTGCCGCCGAAGCCGCCAGCGGTGCCAAGGGCGGGCAGGGCGAGTTCCTTCTGGAAGCGGCCCTTCAAGTCGTGGAAGGTGATGGCGGTGTGGGCATCCTGCATCCAGAAGGCCACGATGCGCTCGCCCACGAGATTCACATTCTGGAGGACCTTCTTGCCCTTGTCTTCGGCGATGAGTTCCTGCCACTGCTTGGGGTCGGTCTGGCCCTTGCGGATGGCCACGAGACGGTAGCGAGGGGCACTCTGGTCGGTCTGGACGAAGAAAATGTCACCCTGGTTATCCACCACGTTGTAGGAGGCGTCGAAGCGGTCCAGGAAGGGCTCGATGGGGCTGCCGGGCTTGGCGAGATCCTGGATGAAGAGGCGGTTCTTGCGCTCGGTGCCTTCGGACTGGGAGATGAGCAGCCAGCGGCCATCGTCGGTGACACTGGCCCCGAAGCCCCAGTCCGGCTGATCCTTCCGTTCGTATACCAGCATGTCCTGTTCCTGGGGGGTGCCGACTTTGTGGAAGTAGACCTTCTGGAATTTGTTCACGCCCTTCATGGCGTCGCCTTCCTTGGGGGCATCGTAGCGGCTGTAATAGAATCCCGTGGCGTCCTTGGTCCAGGCGGCACCACTGAATTTCGACCACTTGATGTCGTCGGCGAGATCCTGGCCGTTGTCGATATCGCGCACCTTCCAGGTCTGCCAGTCGCTGCCCGCCACGGAGATGGCGTATGCGAGGTATTTCCCGTTCTCGCTGATGGTGGTGCCGGAAAGGGCCACCGTGCCGTCCTTGCTGAGCGCGTTGGGATCGAGCAGGACCCTGCCGGGGTTGTTCAGGTCTTCCGTGACATGGAGCACGAACTGGTTCTGAAGGCCGGAATTGTGACTGTAGAAGTAGCGCTTGCCCTTCTTGGAGGGCGCACTGAATTTTTCGTAATTCCAGAGCTTGGTCAGGCGGGCTTTGATCCTCTCGCGCTCGGGGATCTGCGCGAGGTAGGCGAAGGTGGTCTTGTTCTGGGCCTCTACCCAGGCCTTCGTCTCAGTGCTGTTGTCATCCTCCAGCCACCGGTAAGGCTCGGCTATCTTGGCGCCGAAATAGTCATCCACCACATCCGCTTTTCTGCTTGTGGGGTATTGCAGCGGGGCTTGGCCGCGAGGCAGGTGGAAAGGAACAGGGATGCAGCGAGGTATTTCATCGGGATCTCCCAAGGAAGAGGAAAGCATAGCATCGTGTTGCGAGGTTAACGCATCTGCCGCTCTGGTGCTAGGCTTCGTCCCATCACCACTTCAATGGGGAGCCCCATGGTCGCATCCGCCAAGAAGGTGTTCGTCCTTGACACTAATGTTTTGCTCCACGATCCCCAGGCGATCTTTCGCTTCCAGGAGCACGACATCGTCATCCCCATCGTGGTGATCGAGGAAATCGATACGTTCAAGAAGGACCAGACCGAAATTGGACGCAACGCCCGCTCCGTTTCCCGCCAGTTGGACAAGCTCCGCACACTGGGGACCCTCAGTCAGGGTGTGACCATGGAAGGGGGCGGCATCCTGAAGGTGGATGTGGCGCCGTACCGTCAGGATCTGGGCTTCTCTACCCTGGACAAGCACAAGGCCGATAACCAGATCCTGGCCTGTGCCCTGGCGTTGCTCAAGGAGCGCAAGGAGAAGGTGGTCCTGGTCAGCAAGGACACGAACCTGCGTATCAAGGCCGATGCCGCAGGCTTGCTGGCCGACGACTACACCACGGACCGGGTCGAGATGGATGGTCTCTACAGCGGCACGGCCCAGTGGGATGTGGATGGGGTGCAAGTTGATCTCGTTTACGAAGGCGGGCTGGTCCCGGATGCGGAACACCCGCTCTACCCCAATCAGTTCGTCACCTTGGTGGATCGCGCCAATGAAAGCCACACTGCGCTGGGGCGTTTCTACGCAGCCGATGGCCATATTCACCCGCTCAAGCGCACGGAACAGCCGCCTTGGGGCATCAAGGCCCGAAACCGCGAGCAGCAGTTCGCGCTGGAACTTCTCCTGGACGATTCGATCCAGGTCGTCACGCTGCTGGGCAAGGCCGGCACCGGCAAGACGCTTCTCGCCATCGCCGCAGGACTCCAGCAGGTGGTGGACGACGAGCGCTACAACAAGCTTCTGGTCAGCCGCCCCGTGATGCCGATGGGCCGCGACATTGGATTTCTCCCCGGGGACATCGAGGAAAAGCTTCGGCCCTACATGCAGCCCATCTACGACAACCTGGATTACATCGTGGCGGCCAATACGGAGATGCGGCGGCGCTCGAGCATGACCGTGGGCCAGTTGGAGGAAGGCGGCTATCTCAGCGTCGAACCCTTGACCTACATCCGCGGTCGCACCATTCCAAACCAGTATCTCATCGTGGACGAGGCGCAAAATCTCACGCCCCACGAGATCAAGACCATCCTTACCCGCGCGGGGGAAGGCACGAAGGTCGTGCTCACCGGCGATCCCCACCAGATCGATAATCCATACGTGGATGCAAGCACCAACGGCCTCAGCTACCTGGCTGAGCACTTCAAGCACCTGGAACTTTCGGGGCACGTCATGCTGATGAAGGGGGAGCGTTCCCCCATGGCCGAACTCGCCAGCAATCTTCTCTGAGGAACGACTGGGATGGCTGAGGGCAGTTGGGACGACGCAGGTGTTCATCTTCCGAAGAAGGGGATGCCTCTCTGGGGCAAGATCACCCTGGGGTGCTGCAGCGGGTGCGCGCTGCTGTTCGTCCTTTTGATGGCCACTTGCATCGGAGGCGCTCACTGGGTCTCCAAAAATGGTGTTCCCGAAATCTTTGACAAGGCCGTGGGATCGGCCTTCCTGGACAAGGCCTGGGGCGAGATGGACCGCGCCGTGCGCGGGTTGCAGACCGAAGAAGGCGCCAAGGCGCTGTATCGGGCCAATCCAGGCTTAGCTGAGAACTACCCGACGGAAGAAGATTTTCTGAAGGCCGCCGAGGAGTGGCGACCCAATCTAGGGGGCTTTCCCACCCAGCGGCCAGCCCTTCGCGACTTGTTCCAGAAGGGGAAGGGCGCGGGGCATTTCAGCATCAACACTCAAAACAGCACCACCCGGATTGATTACCAGATGCCCAAGGGGGGGCGGCTCTTCCTCCAACTGGAGTCGGACAGATTGGTAGATCTCCGAGTGGAGTAGCAAGGGGGGGCGTTTTCAGGAGAAGATGCTCACATGACTACCGTATCCGTTCCGGAGGCCCTCGAGCTTCTGCTCAAGGGCACGATCACTTGCCACACACAAGCAATGCTCGAGGCGCGTTTAAAAACGGGCCGCCCGCTCCGGGTCAAGGCCGGCTTCGATCCCACGGCTCCCGATCTCCACCTGGGCCATGGCGTGCTGCTGCGGAAGATGGCCCAGTTCCAGAAATTGGGCCATACGGTGATCTTCCTTATCGGTGATTTCACGGGGATGATTGGCGATCCCACGGGGAAGAAGGCCACCCGTCCGCCCCTCACCCGGGCTGAGATCAATGCCAATGCCGAAACCTACAAGGCCCAGGTTTTCAAGATCCTGGATCCCGAGAAGACCGAGATCCGCTTCAATAGCGAATGGTTGGATCCCCTGCACGGCCCCGACTGGATTCGCTTGGCCTCCAAGTTCACTGTGGCCCAGATGCTGGAGCGCAATGATTTCCAGAAGCGCATGGCGGCCAGTGAGCCCATCAGCTTTCACGAACTGCTCTACCCGCTGGTGCAGGCCTACGATTCCGTGGCCCTCCTGGCCGATGTAGAACTGGGTGGCAACGATCAGCTCTTCAATCTCATGCGGGGCAGGGATCTTCAGGAATCTCTGGGACAGCCCCCCCAGATCGTGCTGACGGTTCCCTTGTTGCTGGGTTTGGATGGCGTGGAGAAGATGTCCAAGTCTCTGGGCAATTACATCGGGTTCTTCGAGAGTGCCGATGACCAGTTCGGCAAAGCCATGAGTGTCTCGGACGCCCTGATGTGGGAGTGGTATCTGCTCCTCACGGACAAACTCCCCGCTGAGATCGAGGCCATGAAGGCTGGGCATCCCATGGATGCCAAGAAAGGTCTGGCCCGAGAGATCGTGACCCAATTCCACGGCCTAGTCGAGGCCGGAGAAGCCGAGGCGCGCTGGGTGCGCCGCTTTTCGGAGCGGCAGGTCGATGACGCTCCAGAGGTTCCGGTGCCCGCCACGGGTGGCGAAGTTCCCTTGAGTCGGCTGCTGGTGGCGCGGGGCATGGCCGTCTCGCGCAAGGAGGCCGAGCGACTCATCTCGCAAGGTGCCGTGAGCCTCGATGGCCACAAGGTTGCCGACTCGCAGCACAAGGTCGATCTCCGCCCTTGTGGGCAGGTCCTGGTCCGAGTGGGGAAGCTGAAACTTGAACGGTGGGTGGTGAAATGAGCGCAAAGGCCCTCCAGGACCTCTTCCGGTGCCACCGAGAAAAGGCCACGGGCCTGTGGAGGCTGGGCCAGGAACCCAACCGCACCGTCTATTTTGATTCCGGTGATATCGTGTTCGCGCAGAGCACCCACCCCATGGATCGCCTCACCCATCTGCTGGTGGAGCGGGGCAAGCTCACGCAGACCCAGCTCGACTACGCCCTGGCCAACCTTCGTCAGGGCATCAGCATCGGCAAGAACCTGATCGAGATGGGATTCATCACGCAACGGGATCTCCTTGAGGTGGCACGGGCCCAGGTGGAACGGGTGGTTTGTGGTTCCTTGGCCACGCTGGATCTGGAGCCGGTCTTCGACGCGAAGGAACTGGATGCCACGGTCGTTCGGCTGCCCTTTGATACGCCTGAACTCCTCCTGAACGGGCTCCTGGGCCTTAAGAATCGGGAAGGCCTACTCGAACTGCTCGGGCCTCTCAATCAGGTGGTGGTCCTGCAGGGCCGGCGACTCATGGAAATGACCCTGCCTCCGGACCTGGCCAAGCTGCCACCGCTACTTGATGGCACCCATACCTTGCTGGAACTGAGCCGTGAATCCCTCGCGGAGCCTCTGCGCCTCGGTACCTTTGCGCTCTTTCTCCGGGAAATGGGATGGGCACGCCTCCACGAGATGCCTCCCTTGGATCGGAGCGTGCTGGACATGGCCCTGTCCGCAGAGCCGGCAGCTCTATCGGCACCGCTGCCTGGAATCGAAACGGTGCCCTCACTTTTTGCCTCTATTCAGGCGGCCGCGAAGCCCACCACCAACCTGGAGCATCTTTCCCAGGCCTTTGATGCCCCTCCGGAACTGCAGCCACTTCCTGGCCCCGTCACGGATGGCTTCGGGTTCTCCCTGGAAAGCGGTCAAGCCATCCTTCCCACGCCCACCGAGTCGCCGGCGGTGAAGGTTCCGGTCCCACCGAATTTCGAGCCCGAGGAAGCGATTCCGCAGGTGGAACCCCCCGTTACCATTCTGCCTTCCACGCTCACCAGCCCCGATCCAACTTCGATCGAGTCGGTCCCTGACTTTGAGGAGGATAAGCCTCGGCGCTGGAAGGTCCCTCTGCTGGCCATCCTCGGGCTCCTGGCCATGGCGGCGGTGGGTGCCTTCGGTTGGTTCAGGCTGCGACATCGCATCCCCCGGCCGGTCGCTCCCCAGCCGGCACCTGTGAAGCTGCCCATGCTTCCCAAGGCGGCAACTGCTCCTGCTCCCGCAGACCTCCCGAAGGCCCAAATTGCCGTTCCCAAACCCGAACCCAAGCCGGCCGAGAAACCCGAACCCAGGGCTGAGCCCAAGCCACCTCCTCCCAGGGAAATCGGAACTTCGGTGGGGGAACGAGTCGAGGCGTTGCGCAAGGGAGATATTGACTTGGCAGTGCGTCAGGGTAAAAGGCTCGTCAAGGACCTGCCAAAGGGCCATTGGACGCTCCGGCTCGAGATCGCCTGCGAGTCCGGCACCCTGCGCAGAGCGGTGGACCTATTTGCGGACCCCAAGCCGGATCTTTGGGTGCTTCCCCTGGCGCTTCGGAATGGAAGGGGCTGTTTCCAGGTGTTCCATGGGCACTATCCCAGCCAAGCCTTGGCGGAGCAGACGATCCGGAAGCTGCCGGCTGCCTTCCGCGCGGAAGGAAACCGCCCCAAACCTTTCAAAATCGGAGACATAACGCTCAAGCAGTGATGTCCGTTCCCCTTGCAAACGGTCAAAGAGGATGAAAGTCTTTTGGGTTCAATACCCTTCGACTTGAGGGTATATGGGGTATTTTTGTTTACATTCTGGAAAATTTGACTATATTGGCTGGATAGGGTCAAGTTGACCCCGGTCTCGCTGGAGCGTCATGGAGTGCAATCCTCTCTTCACCCAAAACTGGAGCCGTGCCTTCAACATCTGGATTGAAGACATCCAGGTTCGATTCCAACCGGTGATGGAACTGGAACGGGCCCTAGTTCGGGGTGGACTGCTAAGGAGGATTCGCAGTCTTACGCGCTTTTTGGCCGCCCTGCTGACGGTTTTCTTCACCCTTCACTGCACCAAGGCCAGGGTGTTGACCCGAACTGCGGCTCCCAGCCCAATTCCTGTGGGTGGTTTCAGTTCGGCTGGGTATGCCGAACTCGGAGAAGCCAGTTGGTACGGCGGCGGGGGCGATGGCTTCGAGGGTAAGCCAACGGCCAGCGGAGAAATTTTCGACCCGAATCGGTTGACCTGTGCCCATCGCACGCTGCCGTTGGGCAGCTATGTCGAAGTTGAAAACCTCGATAACGGCAAGAAGGGCACCTTTCGGGTCAATGACCGTGGTCCGTTCTCTAAAGGCCGGATACTCGATGTGTCCCGGCAAGGAGCAAAGGACCTCGGGTTCCTTGGGCAGGGTGTTGCGCGGGTCAAACTGCGGGCAGTCCATCTCGATGGCAGCCCAGCCACGATTGGCTCATCGGTCGATCAGGATGATCCTTTCACCGTCCAGGTCGCAGCCCTCACTGGGTCGGGCAATATCGAACGTCTCAGCCGCGATCTTGAGGAAGCCTTCGGGCCTGTCACGCTACAATCCGGCCGAACCCGAGACGGGCGAGAGGTGAAACGGGTCCGGGTGGGATCCTTTACCCGCTTGGAGGATGCCCAGAAGGCGGCCGATGAGATCGCCAAGCGCTTCGGAGACCGCGGTGTCGAACCCTTCATTACACGGCGACGCTAGGCCGTATCTTTTGATTCCTGCCGGGGGCCAAGGGCTTCGGATGGGGGGCGGTGTCCCCAAACAGTTCAGGGACTGGGGGGGGGTGCCGCTCCTGCGGGCGACGGTCCAGGCCTTTCTCGCTCCGGACATGCCACCCCTTGCCGGTATTGCCCTGTCCGTACCCGAAGACCGAGTGCCCGAGGTGGCAAGTTGGGACTTGGGCCTCCCAATCTGGGTGGCCGTGGGGGGCGCCACACGCCAGGCGTCCGTGGCCGCCGTCCTGGCGCTCCTCCCCCCCCATCCCGATGCACCCGTCATGATTCACGATGCGGTTAGGCCATTCCCCCCGGCGGCTCCCATTCATGCTGCCCTGGCGTGCCTGGAACACGCGGATGGTTGCCTTCTGGTGGAGGCTTCCACAGACACGCTCAAGCGCGTAGATGCTGCAGGGTGGGTAGTGGCGACCGAGCCCAGAGAATTCATTGTTCGTGCCCAGACCCCTCAAATTGCCCGCCTTTCCACCTGGCGTCGCGCTTTTTCATGGGCTTCCGAGAACGGATTCATCGGTACGGATGACGCAGCGCTCCTTGAGGCCATGGGATTGCAGATAAGGGTGATCGATTCACCGGCTTCCAACCTAAAGCTGACCACCCCGGAAGACTGGTACCGATCCTCGCCCCACTGACCACACCCGTGGTCGGTTTGCCTACACGATGCCTGTAGGTGCTTGACGTAAATATTGTGGAAATTATAGTTATGAATTGGCATAAATTTTGTTGAGGTTGGTCTGAGGCCCTTATGCCCCGAACCCACCCAAGGACATTGCGTCAGCCGGTTACTGTGACCGGACGTGGATTGCATTTCAATCGGCCCTGTCGTGTCGTCATCCGCCCCGTCGAAAAGGCATCGGGTCTACGTTTCCTGCACGAACCTTCCGGCATCGAGATACCGGCCAAGGCTGACTTGGTGGGGGACCTCAGCCTCTCGACAACGCTGGTGAAGGACGGCCTGCGCTTTGGCACTGTGGAGCATCTCCTTGCGGCGCTTGCCGGGTTGGAAATCGAGCATGCCCTCATCGAGGTGGATAGCGATGAACTTCCCATTTTGGATGGGAGTGCAGCGCCCTGGGTTGAGGCCATTCTGGCTGCAGGCGCCAGGAACCTCCCTGGAGCACGGCGCTTCATCAAGGTTCTCCGGCCCGTCGAGGTGACCGAGGACGGCAGGTGGATGCGGGTATCCCCTCACGCAGGGCTACGCATTCGCTACACCATCGACTTCGATCATCCCGCGATCGGTCGCCAGAGCCGAGAATTGAGCCTGGATCCTGAAAAATTTCGCCGCGAACTCTCAAACGCGCGAACCTTCTGTATGGAACAGGATGTCGAGTTCATGCGTTCCCGTGGCTTGGCGCTGGGTGGGAGTCTCGAGAATGCTGTCGTCTTTGCAGCCAAGGGACCGCTCAACGAAGCCTTGCGCTACGAGGACGAAGCCGTGCGACACAAGATGCTCGATCTCATGGGAGATCTGGCCCTGCTGGGAGCACCTCTCCTGGGCCTCGTAGAGGCGCATGCTGCCGGACACGCCCTGCATGTGTCGCTGGTGAAGGCCCTGCTAGCAGACACCGATGCCTGGACCTGGAGCGAGGGGGGGGAAGCAATCCGTCCACGACCGGTCTTCGGTCATCGGGGCCACTCCGCGCAACCGATTCCAGCGTGATCCACCGAAAATCCCAAAAAAGGCCCTTCCATGGAAGGGCCTTTCGCGTGTGGGGTGGATGCGGCAGATCGGGAGAAGGAACCCGAATGCACACGGTTAGAAGATGGGATCCCCGGGCTTGCGACGCCAAGCTTCAACCTTGCCTTTGCCTTCAGTCTTGAGTTTGGTGTCCTTCACGGTCGCGAGGGTCTCAAGGAGCCCAACCCCGGCCCGTATCGCAACGGCCTTGGTCATGGTGGGTTTCACGGCGGGTTCCGGAACGGGCATTTCAACTCGCACCGGGTCGCCTTTTTCGGTCTGTTCAAGAAGGCGTTTTTGGTACCAGGCCTTTCGCTTGGGATCGATAGACCTTGCCACGGCCAAGCCACCGACCTTGCGAGAGGCGATCACCTTGGGCTTGTTCTCTCTGCGGTCCTCTCGGACTACGGATTCAGGGTTGGAGGCTTCCTCCAGGATCTTTGCCAGGTCCGCTAGGCTTCCGAGGCCGCGTTTACTCATGGGTGGTCACTTCTCCTTGTGGGGCACCTTCGTGCCCAAGCTTCAAGCCTACCGACGGAACGCGCTTCATCCAAGCCCGGAACGCGCATCTGTCGACAAGAATTCACGAATCGATAAAACATCCTGCATTTTTCCGCATTGGACGATAGCCTTGCAGCCAAGTTCACTCTTGTCACTTAGCATGGAATTCAATGATCTCAAGTCTCCGCGATCTAATCAAGTCCCTGATGCTGGCCGCGATGGTGTCGCTGACGGCAGCGGGGGTTTGCCTTGCAGGGGCCGACCTTCCCCCGGGGCGGCTTTCCTTCAAAACCTACGGGGCGGACCAGGGTCTTGGGAATCTTGCCCCGTGGGCACTCGCGCAGGATGGTCTCGGATTCATCTGGGTGGGAACAGAGGATGGCCTCTACCGTTTTGACGGTCAGCGATTTCAGGTTTTCGGTCTGAGCGATGGCCTGCCTTCGGCGTTTGTAAACAATCTTCATGTGGACGCAGAAGGGACACTTTGGGTCGGCACCTACAAGGGGCTGAGTTGCCTCCGGCAAGGTCGTTTCCATGCAGCAGGTGGAAGCGCAGGCCTCTCCCAGGCACAGGTAACTGGTATCGCCAGCGGACCGGATGGCCATCTTTGGGTCGGGACGACAGAAGGGTTATCCGAGCGCCTCCCGAATGGGAGTTTCCAGCCGGCTCCGGGCTGGCCGGGGGGCGCAGTTACCGCCTTATGGAGCCGTCCCGGAAGTCGGGTGGTTTGGGCTGCCTCGTGGCTTGATTCCAGGGCTGGGCTTTGGCGGCTGGACGCCAGCGGGTGGCGATCCTTCCAGGGAGGCAAAGGCTTCAGTCAGGAAAGGGTAGATGCTCTGGCGGTGGATGGACGCGGCAGCGTCTGGGCCCGCTCTCTCAAACGGCTCTGGTGCCTGACCACAGACCGCGTGGGATTTGATCTCTCCAATCCTGGACTCCCCTCCGCCCGCCAAAAGGGGCACCTCTACGTTGACCCCCGCGGCCGACTCTGGGTGACCACGGACCAGGGCCTCTTTCATTGTATCGATGGCCGATGGACGCGGCTTGGAATGGCCGAGGGGCTTCCGACGAACACCCTGCAGGCCGTGATGGAGGATCGGGAAGGTTCGCTCTGGGCTGCGGGCGGGGGTGTGTTCCGTTTGCAGGGCGGCGGTATCCTGAAGGCCTACACGGCGGCTGACGGGCTTCCCAACGAGGTCGTGTGGTGCATTTTCAGAGACAAGGCCGGAGCTCTGTTTGCGGGAACGGATAGTGGTCTTGCGAAGGCGGATGCCAGAGGCTGGAAACTGGTTCCCGGCACCGGCAACTTCCAGGTGCGCAGCATCGTCCAGGGGCCGGATGGTGCGCTCTACCTGGGAGGCGGACCGGAGGTCTTGCGTGTGGAACCCCGGACAGGTGTCCGGCGTTTCGGAAGCGGCCAGGGTGTGGTGACTTCCGGTCGCATTTTCCGGTTGCTCTTCGATCACAAGGGCGACTTATGGGTTGCGACCGATGGGGGAGGGCTTTTGAAGGGAATGGGCCGGGGTGGTCGCTGGTGTTTCGAGCGCCAGTCGGTGCCGGGTGGAAGTCCCACAGAGCGCTTTGACGATCTCTTTGAGGACGCGGGCGGCAGGCTGTGGACTACGGGCGAGAAGGGCCTTGCCATGTGGGATGGCGCGATCTGGCGTCGTTTCACAACGCAGGATGGTCTGCGGAACGATCATGTGTCCTATGTCCACGGCACTCGCAGCGGGGATCTCCTTGTCTCCTATTTCGATCCCTTTGGCCTTTGCCGCGCGGTGTTCTCCCAGGGAGTTTTCAAGGTCCAGGAACACCTCGATCAGACCTTCCCTCGGGAAAAGCAGATCTACTCATTCGGGGAAGATTTCAAGGGGAACCTTTGGGCTGGCACGGGGCAGGGGCTGGACATGGTGGCCCGGAATGGGCGGGTCGAGCATTTTGGGCGGGGCGAAGGGCTGATCAGCGAGGACACCAATGCGATGGCCATCCTGCCGGAGGCCAATGGTGATGTTTGGTTTGGCACCGGCAGCGGTCTGGCCCGCTTCGACGCGTCTGCTTACAAGGGAGCGCCCGGTCAGCCTGCCACGGTCATTCTGGATTGTCGTCTCGGTAAAGACAGAGTTCCGGTCTTTGCTGCCGAACGGCTTCGGGTCTCTCACGGCTCGAACACATTCATGGCCAAGTTCGCGGGCCTCAGCTTCATCCGCGAAGGCGCAGTCCAGCACCAGGTCCGCCTCGAGGGTCTGGAGACCGAATGGCATTTCTCAGAAACCCGCGAAGAGCGCTACCCGGCCCTTCCGCATGGTAGCTACCGCTTTGATGCCCGTTCCAGGATCGGCCTAGGCGAATGGGGGCCCATCGCCTCTTTCGAGTTCGAAGTCCTTCCGGCGTGGTGGCAGACCTGGTGGTTCCGAGTACTTGGGCTGCTGGGTGGTGCGGGTGCCATTGTGCTCATCATTCGTTGGCGCGTGGATGCGCTCCACCACCGCAACCGCATCCTCGAAGAGATGGTTGGCGCACGCACGCGCGAAGTGGAAGCCAAGGCCAAGGAACTCGAACAGATGATTGAGGCACTGAGAAACCAGAGCCTCACGGACCCCTTGACGGGATTGCGCAACCGTCGATACCTCGGTGTCTGCATGCCGGAAGATGTGGCGCAGGTGCAGCGGGTCCACCGCGATGTGGTCGCCAGTCGGAGCGAACGAGTCCTGCTCAACATCGATCTGGTTTTTCTGATGGTGGACATCGACCACTTCAAGTTCGTGAACGATCATTACGGGCATGCCGCCGGGGATCAAGTCCTTCAACAGGTGGCGGAAATCCTTCGGAAAGCCTCGCGGGATTCGGACACGGTGGTGCGCTGGGGGGGCGAAGAATTTCTGGTCGTGGCGCGCAATGCGGCGAGACGAGAATCGGGGATTCTGGCCGAGCGCATTCGTGCGCAGATGGCGGAACATGTCTTCCTGCTGGAGGATGGAACGACCCTGCACCGGACCTGTTCCGTTGGGTTCACCTTCTTTCCCTTCGTACCCGAAAACCCGAATTTCCTGCCCTGGGAACAGGTCCTCGACATTGCGGATCACTGTCTCTTCGCAGCGAAGCGGGGCGGACGGGACGCCTGGGTAGGGCTCTTTCCCCGCGAGGGAGGTGATGCGATCCGCATCAAGGCGGGTCTGCCCGTGGAAATTCAGGCGCTGCTGGATTCCGGGGAGATCACAGTGGCGACCTCGCTCCCGGATTCCAGCGCGCTGGATTGGAATCTGAAGGCATAGGGAATATGGAGATCACTCCCACACCACTTTCCCACCGCGGCTGCGCTCACGCCAAGCGTGATCCAATGCGGCCGTGCGCTCCGGGGCAAGGCGAACGTGCAGGATGGCGTTACTTCCATCGAAATCCTGGCCCAGGATCTCGGCATCGGGGAAAAGGCCCAAGACACTGAAGGGTAGGTGGGCCTGATCGGCGGCGACGCGGATGTGCCCGGTGCGTAGGATCCGAATTGTTTGAAAAAGGCCCTGACGCTGGGCTTCAGCGATGGCACCCTGGAGCCCTTCGGTGTAAGCGCGTACCAGGCCGCCGGTCCCCAGCTTGGTACCCCCGTACCACCGAATACAGACGGCCAGGAGATCGGTCAGAGCCTCGCCCTCCAAAACGCGCAGCATGGGTGGCCCAGCCGTGCCGGAAGGCTCGCCATCGTCCTCAGAACCCTGGGCACGGACAGGGGCGCCCTCGCGCCAGGCCGAGCAGTGGTGGGTGGCATCGAAGTCCCGCTTGCGCAGCTTCATCAGGATTGCGGCGCGTGCTTCGGGCGTGTCCGCCGGGTGCAACTCCGTCAGGAAGACCGAAGCCTTCTCTCGCAGCTTGTAGCTGCAGGGCCCAGTCAGGCAACGCATTCACCCAGCGTGCCATACAATGGCCTTGAGGCGACCTTGCCCATGGAACCCACGAACTCCCTTTTCGGATCGTACCGCCTCCTCCAGTTGATCGGTGAAGGGGGAATGGGGCGGGTGTGGAAGGCGGTGGATGTCCGCCTCGAGCGCGTGGTGGCCCCTGAAGATCCTCAAGGGCGAGGATGAGGAACGACGCCGGGCCCTCGTTGCCGAGGCGAAAACCGCCTGCCAACTTCAGCATCCGAACATCGCCGTCGTTTTCGATGCGGGCGATGTAGAAGGCACCCCCTTCATCGCCATGGAATATGTCGAAGGGGCGAACCTCTCCAGTGAAATCGGCAAGTCCATGGCGCATTCTGCGCTGCTGGACCTCGCGATCCAAGCCTGCAAGGCCCTCCACCATGCCCATGTGAAAGGCGTCGTCCACCGCGATATCAAGCCTGACAATCTCGTAGTGGCACGGGATGGGACGCTGAAGGTCCTGGATTTCGGCGTAGCCAAACACAATCCTCTGCCCTCAGCAGGTGTCACCGCCCAGGGCTTCACACTGACGCGAGAGACAGAAGCCGGCATTTCGGTTGGTACGCCCTCCTACATGAGCCCTGAGCAGGTCTTCGGATTTCCCCAGGGCGCGGCTGCGGATCAGTTCAGCCTGGGCACGGTGCTCTTTGAACTCGCCACAGCGATACATCCCTTTCGGAAGAACACGCTGGTCGAAACGCTCCACGCGATCGGGAAGGAGCCCCATCCCCATCTTGGAAAGGCCAGGCGGGATCTTCCGAAGGCCTTTGTGTTAGTCATTGACCGGATGCTCGCGAAGGAGGCCGAGAAGCGCTTCCCATCGCTCCAAGACGCCCAGACGATCCTGGAAGGCATTGCCTTCGAACTGGCCACGGGCAGGATGCCTGCGCCCGGCCGCTTCCCGTTTTGGAGACCCGGGCAGCGCCTTGTCTGGGGCCTCGGGATCGGCGGGATGCTGGCTGTGGTGGGTTTCGGAGTATGGCGCCTGAGGGATTGGAGCCCAGGCATCGACTCTCCCACCGCTGGGTTGGGCCAGGGGCGCAAGGTCGTCGCAGTGCTGCCGGTAGAACTGGAAGGACTTCCAGCCGAAATGGCCTGGGCGGGTTCGAGCTTCCAGGACGCTATGGCCATGGGACTGGTCCGCCGGGGGGATCTCCTGGTCCTGGACCGGATCCGCGTGGCAGAAGCGGTTGCGACGGCCGGCCAGCGGAGCCTCGGGCGTCTGCAAAGAGCCTTGGGAGCCGAATACCTAGTGATGTCAAGCCTTCGCGGCGGGGGGAATCGCCTGCGCCTTTCGGTCCGGGTGATCCGGGGCGAAGCTGGTGAGGTGCTCGAACAATTCCAGATTGAGGGGGATGCACCCGGGGTCCTGGACATCGAGGATGAGTTGTCCCGCCGACTTCCTGCCATTCTCGGTGCGCACCAAGGTAGCTCGGCCTCGGGTCCCGTGCAGCGGGCCAAGTTCGCCCGCACCCGGGAACTCTATACCAAGGGCGCGGACCTAGTCGTTCAGGGCAACCTGCAGGCCTTCGAGCTGGCCAAGCGGCTCTTTGAGGAAGCCCTGCAGACCGAGCCGGATTATGCTCCGGCCCATGCTGGCCTGGGCTGGGCCCTGCTGGAACTGGGGGCCACGGGCGTGCATCTGGGACGGGAGGAATCCAGGGCCTTCGGGGAGCGTGCCATCCTCGAGGGCCGCAAAGCCGTGGCCCTTGACCCGGGGTTGGCCTTTGCCCGCCGGATTCTTGCCGAAGCCCTCCACCGTCGAGGCGATATCAGCGGGGCTCACTCGGAAGCCCTGCGCGCGGTGGAACTGGACCCGGCGGATTTCCGGGCCCTCGTGGCCCTGGGAGATGCCCACGCCTACCAGGACGATGCCTCGGAGCGAGCCGAAGCTCGGAAACACTACCTCCGCGCCCTCGAACTGCGCCCTACCGACTGGTTTGCCCATTACCGTCTGGCCGTGCTCCTCCAGAACGACGGCGAGTTGGAGGATGCGGTCCAGCATGCGGACGAAGCACGGCGTCTCCAGCCCGCGGCCGAGTATCCCCACCTGACGGCGGCCATTTCACTCCTCTGGCTTGGGCGAGAAAAGGAGGCGGGCCTTCGGATTCAGGAAGGGCAGAAGCTCAATCCCGAGGCCAAGCTGCTCCAGGTGGCAAGGGCCATCCTGGCTCATCGTCAAGGCGATCAGCTCGCTTTTGATCCGCTCTACGCCCGGCTCCGAACCGCCTGGACGGAGCATCATCCGGTCCGCATTCTGTTGACGGGGTTGCACGAAGATCTCAGTGGAAAATCTCCCGCCGCCAAGGTGCGGTTCCTAGCTTTTTTGGACGACTGCAAGCGCGTGGATTGGTCTCTGAAAACCCTTGGCGAGCGCCGCACGACGTCCGTGAATCTCTACCACATGGCGGAGGTGCTCGGGCGGCACGGCGATCCGGCTGCGGCGCGGAGCCTGCTCGACGAGGCCGAGAAACTGCATCCCGGGAAACGGAAGGTGGCCCTGAAGGATCCGCTGCTGAAGAGCCTTAGCCCGGAAAGATCGCCTTGAACTGGCGGGTCGCGATGGGATCCCCTTCCTGGTGGATGGGCAGGCCGAATTCCAGGGGGTCGAGCTGGGCAAACTCTCCCCCCAGGGCGATATTGCCGCTGATGTAGGCGATGAATTCCTGCTGCCGGTGGCGAATGTAGCCTCGGAAGGGTCTGGAGACGAAACTAAGCAGGGCGGAATCCAGCGTGGTCCAGGTCTGGAGGTGGCTCTCGAAGCCTTTGGCGCCTTCCCAGTAGCGATAGACGACTACCATCTTCGCCCCGACGGGGAAAGGATTGTTCATCCGGCCCTTCTCGACCCGTCCTTCGATCAGGTAGACCCGCAGTCCGGGCTGCCTGTGGGCCAGGGTGAGGGTGCCTCGGAGACCGCGGCTATCGTCCACCGTCAGCTGGTTGCCGGGAAATTCGAAGGCGAAGAGGTTGGGCACGAACTGACAGTGCCGCCACATGGCAGCTGCGACGCGCGGGTGATCGAAGAGCTTCTCCATGGTCGCGAGGCGGACCCTGGCGGGCGGGGTGCAGGTCTCGAAGCTGAAGTCCGGCTTTTGCAGGATAATTTGGGCCCAGGCCCGGTGCTGTGGGCTCAGTGCGCTCAGGGGAACCTGTCCCCACACCACACCGGAGAAAAGCAGGAGTCCCAGAATCCATGGCACGCGTCGAAATTCCATGGCTCGAGCCTAGCCCATGTTTCCTGGGGATTCCAGAGGGCGGGCCACAGCGCCTCAGTGCGGCAGGTGTCTTGGCGCGAGTCCCACCCGCTCCGAGAGGGCGGCTTTGCGTTCGGCGATAATGTCGGCGGCGATTCGGCGCACCTGCATGGAAAGCCAGTGGCTGGTGGGGCTCTCGGGCCGGAAATCCGTGGGGCCGAAGTGATCGATGCGGCCATCCCGGCGCAGGCGATCCACCTGTTCCAGGCTGAGCGGATTGCTCGGGTCGTAGACCGCGTAAGCCGTCCCTTTGTTCTGCCGCATGACCGAAAAGGCGGGCACGTCGCTGGGGCCGTCGGCGATGTAGATCATGTGCTGAAAGGGCACGCGGCGATCCTCGTCCCCCATCTTGGCGTTCACATCGATGCCGGGAGTCTTGTTGGCGCCCTTGTTGATCTCGAAGAG
This sequence comes from uncultured Holophagaceae bacterium, assembly GCA_903868115.1. Taxonomy (GTDB): domain Bacteria; phylum Acidobacteriota; class Holophagae; order Holophagales; family Holophagaceae; genus JAYREN01. The sequence continues at coordinate 8,998 of CAIPUA010000019.1, read as the reverse complement.
CGCTCGGGTCTTGCTCGTGTTGTCGTAGGCCACGGCGATCTGGGTGATGCCATGGGTCGGAAGCATGGGCATGCCGCGCGCCGGGTCATCGAGGTTGAGGGTCGCTTCGGGATCGAAACCTGGGGGGGGCGGCGCTTCGATGAATTCCGACGCCCAGATCCCATCCACGAAGGGGCGAATGGTCGAGCCTTCGATCATGGCCCGCAGCCCGGTGGAAACGATGTAGTGCTCAAGCTTGAGTTCGAAACGCTCGGCGTCCGGGTAGGCGGCCAGTTCGAGTCTGAGGCGTTGGAAAAAGTCCGGCAGTCCGGGGTGGAAGAGAATCCGCGCCCCCAGTTCCTTTAATTTGGCGTTGGTGAGGTGCGCCATGCGCCCGTGCAGGACATAGGTCAGGAGATGGTTGAGGTAGGAGGTGTCCGGATGGACATGGATCCCGGCCCGCTCCAGGTAATGGGGCAGGGCGTTGGTCTCCTGCCAGAAGGTGGAACCGTCGATGTGGTATTCCTCGAAGATCGGGTCCTGCATGTAGCCCGGGATCAGGGTCTTGTCGAAATCCCAGACCAGGGCGATGACATTCTGGGGATGCAGAGAGTTGGACATAGCCCAGCTTCTCGAATTTGGGGTCAGGAATCCAGTCCTTCTGCTGATGTTGACCCGGGAAACCTTGACACCTCTCGTGCCGCAGCGTTGAATGAGCTGGAACGGGTCTGCCGCCGCGCCTCCCAGTGCTCCAGATCTGCCCCGCATTCCTGAAGGTGCCCCATGACTCAACAGCTTGGAATCCGCTCGATGCGCCCATGGCGGGTCGTCCTGTCCGTCTTCCTGCTCGGGTTCACGAGCCTGCTTCTCCAAGCGGCGCCTCCCAAGGCGAACGAGACCTGCTTTGGCTGTCACAGCAGTTCGGACTTCACCACCGAGCGCAACGGCAAGCAGGTGTCCCTCTTCGTCCACGAACAAAAATTCGGGGGCTCCGTTCACAAGGCCATGGCCTGCCGGGACTGCCATACGGATCTCTCTCAGAAGCACCCCGATGATGGCGTGGCGCCCAAGCCTGTGAGCTGCGCTGCCTGCCACCCGGACCAGGACAAGGTGTATCAGGGCAGCATCCATGGCATGAGCAAGGCCATGGGGGCCTCGGCGGCGGCCACCTGCAAGGACTGCCACGGCCACCACGACATCATTCCCGTGAAACATGCCGATTCGCCCGTTTACAAGATGAATCTGCCCCTGACCTGCTCCCGGTGCCACGCCAACACCAATGTGACCGCGGAATACAAGATGAAGTACCCCACGGTCGGGGCCCAATATGTCGATTCCATCCACGGCAAGGCCCTGCTGAAGATGGGCCTCATCGTGGCGCCCAGTTGCAACGACTGCCACGGCGTGCATGACATCAAGCGCAGCGTGGATCGCAGTTCACCCATCAACCACGCCAATGTGGCCAAGACCTGCGGCAAGTGCCACGTGAAGGTGGAGGAGGTCTACAACACGAGCATCCACGGGGAGTTGCTGGCCAAGGGCGACCCTCGGGGCCCGGTCTGCATCCAGTGTCACTCGGCCCATCAGATTCAGCCTCCGGGTGTGACAGGAAATTTCAAGGTTCTCGCTGACCAGACCTGCGGCGGCTGCCATCAGGACCGCCTCACCCATTACCGAGACACCTACCACGGCAAGGCCATGGCCCTCGGCAAGGCAAACGCCGCCAGCGCCGTGGCCGCTTGCTACGACTGCCACGGGCATCACGATGTGCTGCGGACCTCCAATCCAAAGTCCCGTCTGGCACCGGGCAACATCGTCCAGACCTGCCGCCAGTGCCACTCCGGCGCCACGGAAAGCTTTGCGAAATTCGCGCCCCACGCCAACCCGCTGGACCGCAAGAACTATCCGGTGCTGAACATTGTCTTCCTGGGCATGACGGGCATGCTCATTTCCGTCTTCACGCTATTCGGCGGTCATACGCTGTTGTGGCTCTTCCGCTCGATCTGGCTCTACCGCCATGACTCCAAGCAGTTCCGTGAGGCCAAGGTCAAGACCCAGGAAGATGAGGAACAGTTCACGCGCTTCCAGCCCTTCGAGCGTTTCCTGCACTTCCTCGTGGTCACCAGCTTCCTGCTGCTGACCATCACGGGCATGCCGCTGAAGTTCTACTACACCGATTGGGCCAGGGCCATCTTCAACATTTTCGGGGGCGCCGATGTCGCCCGCAGCCTGCATCATTTTGGTGCCGTGATCACCTTCCTCTATTTCATCCTGCATGTGGGTTCGCTGCTCAAGCATGTGTGGATAAACCGCGGATTCCTGAGGGACCCTGGCACCGGCCGAATCCGCCTGGGCCGCATCTGGCTGGCCATCGCGGACCCGGATTCCATGGTGCCTACAATCCAGGATTGGAGGGACCTCGTAGCCCACAACAAATGGTTCTTTGGGAAAGGCGAAAAGCCTCAATTCGACCGCTGGACCTACTGGGAGAAATTCGATTACCTGGCCGTCTTCTGGGGCATCTTCGCCATCGGCGTGTCGGGCCTGATCATGTGGTTCCCGGTCTTCTTCAGTCGGTTCATGCCGGGCTGGGGCATCAATGTGGCCCTCATCGTCCACTCGGACGAGGCCCTCCTGGCGGCCGGCTTCATTTTCACGGTGCACTTCTTCAACACCCATTTCCGGCTTGAAAAGTTCCCCATGGATACCGTGATCTTCTCGGGCCGCATTTCCAAGAGCGAGATGCTGCACGAACGGAAACGCTGGTATGACCGTCTGCTGGCCGAGGGTAAGCTGGGCGACTTCGCCGTGAAGGACGAATGGCAAAGCTGGAAGGGCATTGCGCGTTCGTTCGGCTATGTCTTCTTTGGCTTGGGGCTGATCCTGCTGGTGCTGATCATCTTCGCCATGAGTTCCCGCCTCACCCACTGAGGGTTTGAGGACATGGCAACATCCCACTGGCCCTATCCCTTACTTCGCTTGAAACCGGGCAAGGAGACCGTCCTTGCCAAGCACCATCCCTGGGTTTTTTCCGGCGCCCTGGCCGGAACCCCCTCAGTCCATCTGGTGCGGTTGGCGGATGCCAGCGGAAATGTACTTGGTGTGGGCACCGCATCGCCCAGCAACCCTTTGGCCGTGCGGATCTTCCGTTTCGAGGATCGGCCCCTGGATGCGGAATGGTTCCGGGAGCGTTTTCTGGCGGCCCTTCACCTCCGGAAACAGCTCGGACTGATTGGACCGGAGGCTGGCTTCCGCTGGGTGTTCGGCGAGGGGGATTTCCTGCCCGGGCTCGTCATCGACCGCTATGGCCAGGCTTTGGTGATGCAGGTAGGTACGGCGGGCCTGGAGACCTTGCGGGATATCTGGTGGCCCGTGCTGTTCGAACTGGCGAAGGCCGAAGGCTGTTCGATTTTTGTGGAGCGCAGCCAATCCGGGCGCAAGGAGGAGGGACTCGAGCCTGTGAATCGCCTGTTGAAGGGGAGCCTGGCCGGGCCGATCATCATTCGCGAAGGCGCTGCCCAGCTCTCCGTGGAACTGCTCAAGGGGCAGAAGACGGGCTTTTTCCTGGATCAGCGGGAGCACCGCCTGAGCCTGGGGCGCGTGTCCCAGGAATGCCGTGTGCTCAACGCCTTCGGCTACACCGGCGGATTCTCGATTCATGCTGGGCTCGGGGGCGCCCGGGAGGTGGCGACCCTTGATATCTCCATTCCCGCCTTGGATCAGGCCGATCGTGATTGGGTATTGAACGGTCTGGATCCAGGGCGGCATACCCGGATGCAGGGCGATGCCTTCGAGCTGATGCGTTCCCTGGAACCGGGGGCATGGGATCGCGTGATCGTGGATCCACCCGCCTTCGCCAAGCAGCGCAAGGATGTGGACGCTGCCTTCAAGGCCTACAAGGATGTGTTTAGGCTCGGTGCCCTGGCGACGGCGCCGGGCGGGATGCTCTGGTGCTTTTCCTGCAGTCAGCATCTTGAGCGCTCTCGTTTCCAGGAAGCCGTTTGGACAGCCATGCTGGAGGCTCGGCGCGAGGCTCAGGTCCTGGCTCACCTAGGGCAACCCGGAGACCATCCCTACGGACTGAACCACCCCGAGGGCTTCTACCTCAAGGGCTTGTGGCTGCGCCTAAGATAGTCAATTCACCGATTCTGCATCGTGTTCCAATGCGGCACGGGCCTTGTCCTGAAAGGCGCGGGCGAGGCTGTAGGCTTCGGCCGCCATGGGGCCATCAGGGTTACATTCAGGGTCCTCGAGTTGGGCGGCCAGATGATTGAGCGAACGGAGATGGGGGCGGAACACCTCCCACTCGGGTTCCAGATCCATACATAATTCGAGTAATACCACCAAATGGGAGGTTGACGGAAACGGGATATCGGCCTTGAGGAGCCTGGCTTTGAGGTATTTGAGCGCGCTCTGCTGGGCGTGAAAGCAGACGGCATCGTAGTTGGGCCCTTCCTCGACCCGAATTTCCCGGCGGGCCGTATCCAGATCGGCCTCGGCCTTCTGGGCCCACGCTGCGGTGAGGGTCTGCATGGCTGGCTCCACTTGGGGAAAGTCCGCTCATTTTATCAGGCCCAGGAACGTCAGGTGTCCGCTACTTGGCAAAATCCTTCGGGAGAGCCAAGAGCTCCTTGTCTAATAGGTGGGTCGTCTTGACATTTTTCATGGCGGCCAGCAGGCAGTACTTCAAATCGGGGATGCTCTCGCGCAGGGTGCCGACAAGGGCCTTCACCTGAGCGCGTCGGGACTCGAGGACCGAGGCGCCGCAGAGGGGGCAACCGCAGGGGACGATGGGGTAGCCCTTGAGCCAGGCGAAGCGGCGGAGGTCATCCTCTTCACAGGTGCCGAGCGGACGGATCACGGTGTTGGCGCCGTCATCGCTGTGGAGCTTGAGGGGCATCGTGGCGAGGCGCCCCTCGAAGAACTGGTTGAGGAGCAAGGTCTCGATGAGATCGTCCAGGTGATGGCCCAGGGCGATTTTCGTGTAGCCGTGGGCTTTGGCGTGGGTGTACAGCACGCCTCGCCGCAGACGCGAACACATGGCGCAGGGCGTGATTTCCGGCCTCTTTCGAACCATCAGGTCGATGGGAGCCGGCAGGATCACATGGACCACGCCGAGGCGCTCACAGACTTCCGCGATGCGGTCTGGGTTATAGGCGGGAAAGCCGGGATCGACCGTGATGCCGTGCACTTCGAATTTGACGGGTGCTCGTTTCCGAAGGGAGATAAGCAGATCCAGGCAGGCCCACGAATCCTTGCCGCCGGAGAGGCCCACCAGGATGCGGTCCCCCTCCTGAATGAGTCCATATTCCGTGACGCACACGCCCACCTTGCGCCGGAGACGCTCCTCCAGCTTGGGCAAACCTTCCAGATCTTTTTCGGTGGGGGGCAGAGATAGTGTGGGCAGCGCGCAGGGGTTGGACATGGGGCGTTCAGAGCCCGCAGGGTTTTCGCACGCCGCGCTTGATCTGGTCTTCCACTTCATGGGTATAGGTGGGGCAGGTGCATTCGGGACAGGCATTGCTGCCGCTTTCCACGCAGAGATCAGCCAGGGAGACCGTGTCCATGAAGTGGGTGACATGGTCGGAGAGCTGCTTCCAGAGGAGCCGGTTCATCTTTTCGTCTGCCTGGATGGCCGATTTGGCACCAGTGGGATCGTCCTTGGCACTAGCGTAGAAGCTGCTGTCCGTGAGGCGCAGCACATCCCCCACGCTGACTTCGTTGCAGGGACGGGTGATGATGTAGCCCCCCTTGGGGCCTCGCACACTGGTGACGAGGCCCGCCTTCTTGAGCTTGTTGAAGATCTGTTCCAGGAAGGGCAGGCTAAGGTCCTGACGCTGGGCGATGAGGTGCAAAGGAACCGGCTGACCATGGCTGTGGTGGGCCAAGTCGAAAAGGGCTTGCATCGAGTACCGTCCGCGGGCCGAGATTTTCAAGGGCAGCCTTCCAGCAACATGTGGAACTCAGTCTAGAGTTCTTGATTGAATTGGTCAAGAATTGAACAAATGGCCCACAGTGCGGGCCATTTGTTCAGTAGAATCTGAGTGAGCGGCTACTCCGCTTCTTTTTCGTCCTTCGCCTGGTCGTCGAACTCAATTTCTTCTGGCGTATCGAGGGGATGCTCCTCGCGGTAGTGTTCCCGGTTGACGCGGCCATCGAACCAGGCCCAGTTCAGCGGATAGATGTCGGGATCAAAGATCACGAAGTAGAAGTGCCAGACGATGATGGCGAGCGTGGCCAGGATCGCTTCGTAGAGATGTACGGTGGTGGCCACATCGATCGCCCAGCGTGGCAACCACTGGGTGACCCACATCTTGGCCCAGAGCATGAGGCCCGTTGCGCCCATGATGATGGTGCCCCAGACCAGGGCCCAATACTCAGCCTTTTCCGCGTAGCCAAACCGTCGGAACTGGGGTCGCGGCTGCTTGGCATCCTGGAAATGGCGGATGTTCACGAAGACATCGAAAAGGTCTTTCTTTTCGGGCCACATATCCTTGACGAACTTGCGGCCATCGCGCGTGAAGATCATGAAGAAGACGTGGAAGAAGGAGAGGGCGATCATCACGATGGCCGCAGCACGATGCCCAATGCGTCGGATGGGTTCGCTGGCGCCGAAGATGGAGCCCACCCAGGAATCGGGGTACTTCAGGGCAAAGCCGGTGAGCACCAAGTAAATGAAACTGCTGGCGAGCAGGATGTGCTGGATGCGGGCCAGGACGTTCATGCGGATCACAGTGCGTTCAGGATCGCGGTAGGCGTTACGCGCCTTGCGCCAGAGAGCCAGAAGATTGTGCGCGGCCATGCCGCCGACCACGACCAGAATCATGCCGATGTAACTGCGTTTCACCCAGGTATTGACCCGGTCCCCCAGCGTGGTGACTTCATTGCCTTCCTGGTGGATGCGCCCCGTCGAGAATTTCTCGTTAGCGCCCGGATGACACTTCCGGCAGGTCTGCACAAGGTGGGCGGGGTTCACCGAGGACTGGGGATCACTGGAAGGCAGGATCTTGTGAAAGCCGTGACAGCTTGCGCAGTTGGCGGCGGATGAGCCCAGCTTGGCGGCAAGCCCGTGATAGCTTTCGAAAAAGGTGGAGACGCGGTTCCCGGGCAAGTTGAACTTCGAATTCATGCGCTGGGAAGCGTGGCAGCGGCTGCACACTTCTGCCGCCAGTTTCATTGGCCCGGCGCCATGCAGGGTCTCGATCTTGTGATCCGAGTGGCAGTCCGTGCAGGTTGGGGCCTCTTTCACGCCTCGCGTCATGGCTTGGCCGTGAGTACTTTCCATGACTTCCTTCACCACGGCGTCATGGCATTTGCCACAGGTGGCGGGCAGATTTTTGCGAGAAATGGGTGAGCTACCGTCCGTCGATTTGACGATGTCGTGCTTGCCGTGACAGTCCGTGCAGGTGGCCGCGAAGCGGCCAGCCCGATGCGCCAGGGCATGGGCACTGCCGTTGAAGGTCTTGACGGCCTCTGCGTGGCAGCCTTCGCAGGAAACCGGTTGTGGCTTCTGCTTCCCGGGATGGGAGGCACCGGCCAGATCCGCATGACAACTGGTGCAGCCCATGGAGGCATGAACCGAAGTGGCGAACACGCCCTTGTCCACATGGAGGGCGAGCACTTCGCCCCCTGGCCCTTTCGTAGTCATTTCCTTCTGGCCGTGACAGGCCAGACAGGCACTGTCCTCGGGGGAAAGTCCTTGGGCGGACAGCGACACGGCTGCGAGCAGGGCGAATACGGTACTTCGTAGCGAGAACATGAGCATATTGCTTACTCCGTCCTATAGAGGATACAGGCATCCGAAAAGGAATGGGCTAGTGTGCGGCAAATGGACTGTTTTTATAGAAAATTTTCACCAGGCATCGGTTCGTTCAGAGTCTCTCGATCCGGATCTCGACGCGGGCGGGTTTGCCCTTGGGCGTCTCGGGCTCTTTGGTTTCACGCGGTTCGCGGGATTCCTTCCGGTTCACCTCGTGCCGCCGGGGCTCGGGCCGTGCTTCGGGCTTCGGTTCCGGGCGCGGTTCAGGCTTCGAGTGGGCCCTGGGCGCTGGGGGGGGCATGGGCGATGCCACGGCCTTGCCGGCCCAGCCAAGACCGACCTGCTTGATGCGATCCACGAGGCGCTGAGGTTCCTGGACCTGTATGCCATCGCCGAACTGCATGCACCACCTGGCAATGGCCCTGAGATCCGTGCCTGTGAAGGTGACCTGGGCCTTGCCATCATCAAGGTCCTCAAGGCAGAAATCAGGGAAGGGGGCGGGCGCCTGTTTGACCGCGAAGATCCACTGTTTTTGGAGTACGGCTTTCACGGGAATGGGCTCTCCCCCACGCCAGCCGCCGATCTGGTTCGCAGGTGTGCCCTCGGGGAAAGGGCCCTGGGCGGAGCGGCCTGGGCTTTCGACCGGATTGATTTCGGCGAGCAGATCGAGGCGATGGTGTCGCTCGGCGTTGTACCGGCGGTCCCAGCCCCAGGCGAACCAACTGCCGGTGAAGACATCGAAAAGCAACTGCCGGGCCTCGAAGGTGCGGGGCGGATAGGCATCTCCATCGAGAAAGATCAACTCGATGGCTTGACCTTCCGCGATGGCTTCCATGACCTTTTTGGCATGAGAGGTGAAGGTGGGCAAAGGCCTTGGTAACTCAATTTTCTTCGCCGGAGCCGACGCTCTGGATTCGACCACGGGTTCGAAAGGCAGCTTCTTTTTCGAGATCGCCTTCGGGGTGATCCGAGGCTCGGGCGCCCCTTCGGGGGCAGCGGCAACCTTCGTGGGGCGGCCGACTTTTTTCTTGGCGGGCTCCACTCTCTTGGCCGGAGTCTCCAGCGCTTTCGGCTCCGCCTTGGCGGGTTTCTTGGCGGCGGGTTTGGTGGCCTTGGGCTTCGCTGCCATCTTCGGGGTGATGTCCGAGGGGGGTTCGGGCTTCTCGGTCAGCGTTCGTTTGCGAGGGGCCATGCGTGGTTTCTCCAAGGCACCATCATCGCACGAAGCTCGAATAATCGTGGATCAGCGCTCCCTTTTCG
>CAIPUA010000018.1 GCA_903868115.1 uncultured Holophagaceae bacterium | reverse complement strand
GTCTCCCAGCCACTCTTGCGAACACCTCGGCTCAGCGCGTCCTCGGGGCCTCGGGCCAAACCCAGGCGAATCACCATCCAAGACCTTTCACGACATCCGCCAGCAGACGGTCATCATCGGTGCCTTCGCTTGCGGCCCACCGGAGCCCTTCCTCGGCGGCGAAGGCGGCCCGGAGCCGCAGCGAACCCTCCTGCTGGAGTTCCGCGAAGGCGCCGAGAGGCTGCTGACAGCCCCCGCCGATGCCTGCCAGGACACGCCGTTCCAGGTGGGCGCAGCGTTCGGCCGCGGAGTCGTGAAAGGCGCGCAGGATTTCGACGAGGTCCCCGCGATCATAGCGGGTTTCCGCCAACAGGGCGCCCTGGGCGGGGGCGGGCAGGATTTCTTCCGGGCGCAGGGCGCGAACCTCGAGACCGGACAGGTCCAGACCTAGGCGTTCGAGACCGGCCGCGGCCAGCACGGTGCCGTGGAGCGGCTCCTCGCGCAGCCTACCGTCTCGTACCCGCTGGAGCCGCGTGGGAACATTGCCCCGGATCCAGGTGAAGCTGGCATTCGGAAGGGCCACCTCCAGGAATCGGCGCCGGCGCTCGGAACTGGTGCCAATGACGGGCCGATCAGGCGCGTCCGGTCGCATCACCAGCCAGTCCACGGGGTTCTCGCGCCGGGGCACACAGGCCTGGATGATGCCCTCGGGACGCTCCAGGGCCACATCCTTGAAGGAGTGGATCAGCAGATCCACATCCCTCGCCAACAGGGATTCTTCCAGTTCCCGGGTAAAGAAGCCGGTGCCCACCTGCTTGTCCAGGGGCCCGGCCAGCCACGCATCGCCACGGGTGGTGAAGCGCTTCCAGGTAACTTCAAGCCCCTGGCCGATGAGGAACTGCACCATGGCCTCAGCCTGGCGGACGGCCAGTTCGGATCCTCGGGTTCCAACCACGACTCTCATTAGGCCTAGTCCCCCCCTTGCACACCCAGGCTCTGCCCTCGGAGGTGCTGGGGCACTGGGCTGGAGGTGGAGGAAACCGGCGGTGGGGCTATGGCAGCGTTAGGGTGAGGCGCGGCGGGGCGAGCCTGCGCGTCTCCTTTGAAAATTTTCGCCATCTGGTCAGGGGTGGCGAAAACCTCCAGGCGCTCCAACTGCTCGGCAGTCGGAAAGCCCACATAACGCATGCGCCGGGGCCCCCAGAGCTCCACGACGCTGCCCTTCAATTCGGGAATCCGGGGCAAGGTCTGGCGGAAGAAGATCCCCAGAGGCTGACCGCCCTTGGAGACGAAGCCGATGCTGTCGCATTCAGGAAGCAGAGCGGGTCGGCCTTCCGCCCACAAGGCCATGCTCACCGATCGGCCCTGGCTCGTCTTCAGAAGCGTAAGCGGAGTGGGCACGCCAAGCCCGGGATCGAGATCCCCATCCTGGGCGCGATAGGCCTCGAGGAGATCGCCTTGCCGAAGGTCTCGCTGCGGCTGGGCGATGGGATGGGGGTCCTGAAGATTCGCGGGCAAGAGCTTCCCGTTCACATACTGCAAGATGACGCCTTGGACGCGCGGCCCGTTCAGTGTGGCCAGAGACTGGCCGATGGCCTCGACCAGTTGAGGCAGCAGCACCTGGGGAGCCGCCAGGAAGTCGCCCTCGCAGGGAATCGCGACGAAGGTGTTCTGCCCCGGGAAGAGGTTGGCCCAGAGTTCCGGCAGAAGGATCCGGGCGGCATCGAAGCCATCTCCGAACGCGCCTCGGTAGATACCGCTCGGCAGGCGCTCGAAACTCTTCCCCTTGGAGCGTTCACGGAGGTGGTCCAGTGCCCGTTCCATGACGTTTTCAAGGCTTACATCCCAAAGCGCCAGCCAGGCCTCGGAAAGGGCCTCCTCGCCAATCCGAATGCGCTCACTGAGGCCTTCGATTACCGGCCGATAGAAACGCTGTTCCCGGTCGGCTCGCCAGGTGGGGACGATTTCCGGCATGACCTCGAACTGGGCATCGGTCCAGGATGGTGGGAAGGCCCAGTCCTTGCGGTGCAGCTCGGCGACGGCATCGGCCCAGCGCACCCGCTCCTCGGCGTGGAGATGCTCGAAAACCTCCAGGAACGGCTCGATACCTGGAATTTCCTGCGGCAGGTTCCGCTCTGCGAGGAGTTCCTCGAGGCTCGGGAGGGGAGTCGCCTCGGCATGCGTGAAAAATTTGGAAAGAAAACTCATGGGCGGCTCGATTCCAGCCTTCCATTTTGCCCGGAAACAGGCTCGGGCGCTTCTCTTTTCCTTACGGGTCCCTCAACTTGAGCGTCAGGCTCCCGGAGGAGGGCGGGGTTCCGGGCTCTGGGGTTCCCTCGTAGGGGTCTGCGCTGAGGACACCCTTGGTGACGCTGCGGCGATAGAAGCCGGAGGTGGGGGGATGGGCAAAATCAAAGGTCTGCCTGAATCCGAGCTTCCAGAACTTGAAATCCAGGTAGGTGAGGGG
>CAIPUA010000017.1 GCA_903868115.1 uncultured Holophagaceae bacterium | reverse complement strand
TTGCTCACCAGGTTCTTCATCAGGGTCTTCGAGGTCTCCAGGGGATAGCCGTGCATGGAGCCCGAGACATCCATGATGAAGACATACTCCCGGGGCGGGATCTGGGCGGCCTTCACCTGCTTGGGCGGCTGCACCATGAGCAGGAAGAAGTTCTCCTCCCGCCCCTTGGTGAGCAGCAGGCCGGACTGGATCAGGCCGCCCGCCAGCTGGTATTTCAGGATGAAGTCCCGGTTGCCGCCCTGCTTTTCGGAGGCGTCCAGCTTCAGCACCGCGTCCTTGCCACTGTCGTACGAAATGCCCGTCTTGTGGGTCTCGCACCCCATCCGTGCGATGGGCATGCCGGCGGCCAGACGCACCTCGATATCGAAGGTGCTGAGGGGCGCCGCACCTTCTTTGGTGTAGGGATTGGCCACCCACTTCTCCGAAGCCGTGGCCTGGGATACGGGTGTGCTGGAGTAGCGCGGGCCCACCACGGTGGGGTAGCTGAATGCATAGGTGCCCTCCGTGGGCACGAGCAGTTCGGTGTAGGACAGCTCCACCCGGATCTCATCGCCGGGCATGATGTTGGCGACATTCATCTGGAAGACATTGGGCCGATGCTGTTCGAGCAGCGAGGCGCTCTTGCCCTGCTGGCGGGCCTCTTCGTAATCCTGGCGCGCCTGTTCCTTGGTGCGGATCTTGGCGATTACGGTGCGCTCGCCGAGGGTCATCTTCATGCCATACACCGCCGCCCGGGTCGATCCCGGAAAGACATAGACGGCTTCCAGCGGCTTCTTGCCTGTGTTCGTATAGACCTGGGTCACCTTCACATCGGCGATGACGCCCGCGATGGCCACCTTCGTCGTGGTCGATTTCAGGGGCAGCTGGTCCAGGCTGGCATCCTCGCTCTTGACCCAGAAATAGGGCGAGAGGGTGGCGTCGGTCCGCTCACCCTGGCCCGCCGGGGCCGGGCGCGGAACGCCGAGGGAAGTTCCCGGCAGCGTGCAGAGCAGCGTGCCGCAGGCGAGCAGGGTCGATGAAATGGGCAGTCGCATGGGGATATCCTCCTGGACCAGTCACGCCGGAATGGCGGGTCTCAGAGAGGGAATGCCGGGGGTCGGGGATTCCTTTCATCGGAATCGACCCAAAGGCGCCCGAGCGATCATCCTTCGCAATGAATCAACCCGGATCGTGCGTTTGCTTCAGGGGGAAAAGAGGAACCACAGAGGTCACAGAGGAAAAGACGAGAGGACACCGAGAGGGAATGTCCACCCTTGTCGGTGTCTTTTCTCTGCGTGCTCTGTCTTCCTCTGTGCCCTCTGTGGTTCAGCAGTTTTTCAAGAACCGAGATGCAAAATTCATGATAAATGTTAAAACGATACCCGCATCAGGGGGGCGCTGCAGTTGCTGCAGTTCTGGCGATGGGGCGGGTTGCGCTCGCCGCAGTGGGCGCAGATCCGATCCATTTTGCGGCGGCGCAGGTAGAGGCGGAAGTAAAGCAGCGAACCCAGCAGCACGAGCAGGAGCATCTTTTGCGTTCCGCCCAGCACGAAGCCGGTGGGGCTCTTGACGGTCTCCTTGGGGGCCTGGGTCTGGAGCTGGACCGTGGGCTGCATCAGTCGTCTCCGACCCTGAGGATCGCCAGGAAGGCTTCCTGGGGGATCTCGACGCTGCCGATCGACTTCATCCGCTTCTTGCCTTCCTTCTGCTTGTTGAGCAGCTTCTTCTTGCGGCTGACGTCACCGCCATAGCACTTGGCGAGCACATCCTTGCGGCGGGCCTTCACATTGGTGCGGGCAATGATCTTGACCCCGATGGCGGCCTGGATCGCCACATCGAACATCTGGGAGTGGATCACTTCCTTCATCTTCACGGTGAGCTGGTGGCCCATCATCTGGCTCTTGGAACGGTGGATCAGGATGGAAAGCGCATCGATGGGCTCGCCGTTCACGAGAATGTCCATCTTCACCAGATCGGATTCGCGGTATTCCTTCATGTGGTAATCGAAGCTGGCGTAGCCCTTGGAGATGGACTTCAGCTTGTCGTAGAAGTCCAGTACCACTTCGTTGAGCGGCAGTTCGTAGACCAGCATCACGCGATCCTTGCCCACATATTCCAGGCGCTGCTGGACGCCACGCCGTTCCTCGCAGAGCTTGAGCAGCCCACCCACGAAGTCCGGGCGCGTGAGGATCGTCGCCTCGATCATTGGCTCCTCGATGCGCGAGATCTTCGGGAGGGGCGGCAACTTGGCGGGGTTGTCCACGTCCATCTCGGTGTCGTCGGTGAGGAAGACGTGGTACCGCACGGAGGGCGCGGTGGTGATCAGGTCCAGATCGTATTCGCGCTCCAGGCGCTCCTGGACGATCTCCATATGGAGCAGACCGAGGAAGCCGCAGCGGAAGCCGAAACCCAGGGCCTGACTGGTTTCGGGCTCGTAATGGAACGAGCTGTCGTTGAGGCGCAGCTTGTCCATGGCGTTCCGCAGATTCTCGTAGTCATCGCTGTTGGTGGGGAAGATCCCCGCGAAGACGACGGGCTGAAGCTCCTTGAAGCCCTTGAGCATGACGGTCGAAGGCTTCGTGTTGAGGGTGAGTGCGTGGGTGATGGTGTCGCCGACCTTCACATCGGCCAGTTGCTTGATGCTGCCCGTGAGATAGCCCACCTCGCCGACGCTCAGCTCGTCCAGCTTTTGCATCTTGGGGCTGAAGACGCCGATTTCATCCACTCGGTGATCGGAGCCCGTGGCCATGAAGTGAATGGTTTCGCCGGGGTGAAGCGTGCCGTTCATGATGCGGATGAGGCTGACGATGCCCCGGTACTGGTCGTAGTAGCTGTCGAAGATGAGCGCCTGCAGAGGGGCATTGGGGTCGCCAGTGGGCGGTGGGATGCATTTGATGATCTGCTCCAGCACCTGCTCGCAATTTTCGCCGGTCTTGGCGGAGATGTTCACCGCGTGGGCGATGTCCACCAGTCCGATGACCGTCTCGATTTCCTCCAGCACCCGCTCAGGTTCGGAGGAGGGCAGGTCGGTCTTGTTGAGGACCGGGAACACGGCCAGATCATTCTCGAGCGCCAGGTAGGTGTTGGCCAGGGTCTGGGCTTCCACGCCCTGGGTGCTGTCCACCACCAGGATGGCGCCTTCGCAGGCGGCAAGGCTGCGGCTCACCTCGTAGGTGAAGTCCACATGGCCCGGCGTGTCGATCAGGTTCAGGGTGTAAATTTCGCCGTCCTGGGCCGGATATTTCAGCGTGACCGCGTGCGCCTTGATCGTGATACCGCGCTCCCGCTCCAACTCCATGTCATCCAGGATCTGGGCCTGCATGTCCCGCATGCTGATGGTATGGGTCAGCTCGAGCAGGCGGTCGGCCAGCGTCGACTTGCCATGGTCGATGTGGGCGATGATGGAAAAATTCCTGATAAGGCGGGGATCCGTCACGAAAAACCTCGAACCCATCATTCTACCCGGGCCGTGGCCTCGGGTCTTCCGCAGAGTCTCGACCCAACCCGGGCGAAGTGGAACTCTGTGGAATCGGCGGGTTGTGTTGTATCGTGGTGCCTCAGCCCGAAAGTTCGGGCCCCTTGCAGCGAGGATTGATCCGTGGAGTCCACTCACGAGTCAGGTCGGATTCTCCTGGTCGACGATCTGGCCCTTTTTCGCCGCCTGCTGCCCGTACGCCTTGGCGCCCTGGGGCGCGCGGTGGAGTCGGTACCCAATGTGGAAGAGGCGCGCAGCTACCTGGCTCGCCGTCGTCCGGGGCTCATTCTGCTGGATGTGATCATGCCGGGCGTGGATGGCTTCGTGTACTGCCGGGAACTGAAGGCGGACGCCCGTACCCGCGAGATTCCCGTGATCATGCTCACGGACCTCAAGGCCAACGCCAATGACCGCAGCCTGGAGGCATGGGCCGACGACTACATGCCCAAGCGGATCGATGATGCGGTGATGCGCATTCGGGTCCAGCTCCACCTGCATCTGACGGATCTTCGGAAGAAAGTTGATGGCCTTCCGGTTCAGATCGGTCCCTCCTCCATTCTCCTGGCCACGTCCTCCTCCAGCCTGCAGGCCCAACTGCCCGCCCAGTTCTTGCAGGATGGCCACAGCACCCGGGTGGTCGAGAAGGCCGCGGAGATTGCCTCCGGCGTGACGGCCCAGGATCGCCTGCTGGTGTTGGACATGGATCTGGGGATGGATGAAATGCACCAGGTCCTGGCCGAGCTCCGCATGGATCCCGCCACGGCGGGACTGCCCATCCTGCTGCTGTGCGGCAAGGAACACTTGGAAGAGCTCACCGCCATTGAATTCATGGTGGATGATGTGCTCTGGAAACCACTGAATGCGCAGGTCAATCGGCACCGGCTGCGCTACCTGCTGGAACTGGGATGGCGCACCCTTGGTCCGGTTTGAAACCCTGGAACTACTGACCTTCAACTCCTGTGAACTCTGCGAAGAAAGTGATGCGAAACGGGTGACCAATTGGCAGTTATCTTCATCACCGTGCATCTCTGTTCATCACTGGTTAAGCGTTCTTTTCGTTGGGGAGAGGCTTCGCCAGGAAAAGGGAACCGGTGATACACGGTGATGAACGGTGATAAAGGCAAACTGGCCGGACTCTCCAGTAAATGCGGCTTCTTCTCCATGCTCAGCGCTGCCTGCAGGCAGGACTGGTCGGGTTGGGCCGACGGCCGCGCTGTGAGGCTATGGGCGCTCCTCATTGTTCCGGTGCTCGCGTGGGCGGGCCCAGTGCAGGGACGGATCACCGATGGCAGCAAGGGCATTCCGGGGGTTCGCGTCTATCCGGATCGGCTCCGCAGCGTGCGGCCCGTCCCCCCGGTGCCCGTCGTTCTCACGGATGCCGAGGGGCGTTTCACGCTCGAACTCGAGGCCTCCGACACGGTGCTCGCGGTGGAGAAGCGCGGCTGGCAGCGGGATCTCGTGCCTCTGGCCGAGCTCGCTCAGCCCGTCGTGCTGCATGCCGCGCCCGAATTCAGGGTGGAGAAGGCCCTGGTAGTGCGCCTCGATTTCCCCGACGAGAAAGGGCGCCTGAGCGACGAGGAACTGCGTTCCCTGCTCTTCGGGCGCCAGCCGGGTTTCGCCAGCGCCGCGAACTATGTCTACGAGGTGTCCAAGGGCAGCCTGGAGTTGGCAGAGGGTGCCCTCCGGCATGTCACGGATCCGCAACATCTGAAGCCCCGCAGCGATGCACAGCGGGACGGAATCGCCGAGTGGGTGCTCGCACAGCTGAAGGGCGAGGACCTGACGGACTTCGACCTGGTCGATAACCGCAGCGGCGCTCTGCAGCCGGACGGGAAGCCCGATCACCTGTGGATCATTCCGCCCGGCCTTGCCCGGAACGCCACTACCGATCCGGGGCACCTGTCCGCCAGCAGCTTCCTGCTGCCGCTCCCCTGGCAGCGCACCTCGCGCTGGGGTGTGGTGTTCTTTACGGAGGAGACACCGCTCGGCAACATCGTCCACGAACTCTTCCACGCCATGGGCGAGCACCGGGTGGACGATCTCTACCTGGACTGCGGCCATCCCCTGACCGCGGGCATCTGGGACCTCATGGATGCGGGCCAGTACCGGGGCTGGGATCGCGTGTCGTCCAGATGGCAGGAAGATGTCGGCTATAGCCCCTCGCATCCCGGAGGCTGGGTGCGCACCGATCTCTGGTACCGAGGGCGTTTCAAGAGCACCACCCGGACCCTGAAGGTCACGGACCGGGCCTGGACGGGCTGGCTGGAGCCCCTGCTGCGGGCGACGGGTAATTTCGACCAGCGGCTGGTCGTGCCCGATGCTCGGAGGAAGGGGCGCTTCTGGAACCTGGAAGTGCGGCGCCCCTGGGGCTTCGATCGCGGGCGGATCGGGAATCGCTGGGGGCCTGGCTGCGAGGGGCTGGTTGTCTCGCAGATCGATCCTTCAATGCTCACCGAGGGCCAGCCCCGGGGCGCGGTGCGTGTCCTCGATGCCCATCCCGGGACACCGGAGCCCCCCATGCCGCGCTTTCCCTGCGGCCGTTGGGAACTGGACGATGCGGCCTTCAACCTCGGAAAGGGCGAGAACCCCAGAGGCTCCGATGGGCCGCTGAGCTGGGAAGTGCTCGCCGTGGATGACGCGGGGCGGATGAAGGTGAGCCTGCGGCTGCGGTAGGCCCATGCCCCGGATGGACAGGCAGCAGAGGGGGCCGAGGCCCCCTCTGCTCCATCCTCAACGGTAGTTCAGCCCTTCCTGGAACTTGCCGGGCTGAGGACAGCGCCGATCTTCAGCAAGGCCTCCCCCGTGGTGGCGGTGGGAATGCCGGCGGAGGAGGCGCGCTGAATGAATTTCTTCGTCAGTTTCCCGGAAGCCCCAAGCACGGGATCCTGGTCTACCAGCAGCACGAAGTCTGGGCGCGAGCCTTTCACCACGCCGCTGGCGGCGTCTATATCCTGATCGTTTGCGACGTTGAAGACCTGCAGGGCGATACCTACTTTGCCCGCAGCGGCGGTTAAGGCCTGGGCGGTCTCCGCGCTCGCCTGCATGTTGCAGACCACGAGGCCCTGCTGTTTGTCCGGCCACTGCTTCTTCAGCGACTGCAGCAGGTCATCGTGTGTTCCGG
>CAIPUA010000016.1 GCA_903868115.1 uncultured Holophagaceae bacterium | reverse complement strand
TGGGTCTGTGCCTCGCCACCGCGGTTTGGCAGGCGCGCCAAGGTCTGAAGGACGAAGGGATTCTCGCCGCGGCCTTCGGTCCCGAGGCGCGGGGAGAACGGCTTCCGTGAGCGCCCAGTCCTGGTATGTCTACCTCTTGCGCTGCGGTGACGGCACGCTTTACTGCGGCATCGCCCTGGACGTCCAGGCCCGGCTCCAGGCCCATCGGGCAGGCACGGGCGCCAAGTACACCCGGGGCCGCAGTCCCCTGGAGTTGGTGTACAGCGAAGCGTGCGGTTCCAAGGGTGCGGCCTTGGTGCGGGAGCGGGCCATCAAGGCGATGCCGAGGGCTCGGAAGGCGGCCTTGGGAGTGAGTGGCCCTCCACCAACCTCACCGTCGCAGTGAATCGCCGGAGAAGCTTATTCGCTGTCTGCCAGGAGGATAGGGAAGACGCGCCAATGGAATTCGACCACCCGAGCATGCTGCGCGCTATCCACTGGTCTGAATAAGGTTGTCGATCTGAAAGGCATTCAAATGGGAAGCCGAAACGGCATTGTTGAACAATGACAGCATCTGTTGATTAGTTGCCTTGGGTTCCCTTGGATTCCTCTCGGAACAGTAGATCTTCGCTAAAATTGAAAGCCAGACTATTATTGGGACGAAAACGAAAATTAAACGTCTGCAAGAGTTGCAGGGAAAGAAGCTGACTGGGCCCGCCGATTGGGGTTGGAACTGGGCCGACGGTAGCGGTTACGGGGTCAACCGTGAGCCAAATCACCAGAGGATTGGCCATAAGGGCCTTTTGCTGATTTTCGAAGATTTTTTCCATCCCTCCGGGACGGTTGGCCTTTTCGAGAGTGTGGACAGCATCGAAGTGTTTCATGGCGTGAAGGACTGCGAATTCTTCTCTGGCCGCAACCAGCAATTCCCCATCTCGAGTCGCTTGAATACCCAGAATGGCGCAATCAATTTCATCCGATTTTCCCAAGCTGTTTTCAGTCACTCCGTCGTAAATTTTGATATTCCTGCGAATGACTCCGCTTTTTCTGTCGAACAACCAGATGTACCCCGCCCTTCGCCAAATGATGGCATAAAAATTCCCCACTACAATTGGCATAGAACTGAGCGAAGAGTGAACAACCGAATACTTAACGTTGTCTCGCGGAACGCTGACGACCTTATTGGGTCCTAATGAAACTTTTTTGAGCTGAAAAAAAGGTTCCTGCAACGGGTATTCCAGGACCTGCTCGCAGGTCATGAAACCGTCGATATTCCGAAAAATAGCGGTGGTGGACATCTTGCCGTCCATCTCAAAGGCACTCCCTCCAGATAGGAAACCAATGAAACGATCCTGCTTGTCCAGAGGGAGGAGGTATTCCGGAGACTTTCCGGGCCATGGAGCCGCCTGAGGATCGAACATTCCAATCCGCTTCCATTTGCCATCGATGCCACAACACATCACTTCCAGAGTGCGGCGGACTTTGTCCCCTTCGGGTTGTTGCTTCGGCACCAAGCACCATCCCTGATCATCAAGCCAATAGATTCCACGGGCCTTTGCAGGACCTTGAATCCGGACCACTGTTTTCTCTTGATCCAAGGATTCCAATAGAAGGGTACTTCCATCAGCAGCCATGGTTGCCAGGTATTTGGTACTCCACTGATTAATACTGGAAAGAAAGGGAAAGGACTGGGCCAGCAGGATTCCGCCTGCCGCCAAGCAGGTCCCAAGAAACACAGTCATCCGCGTGAGGATATGAAATCGCATTACTTGACTCCAAACATGCCTAAATATTGAAGGGAGTGGCCAAAACTCGAGGCGCGCCCAATCATTCCGGTGGGGTTGGGGGAGTGGGTTTGGTTTCCTGTGGGAATTGGAAGATGGGATTTCCATTTTCGTCCCAACCAGCACACCACTCGCTCCCACCCTCAGCATCCTTCCACGAGTCGCAGATTGCTGCACACAAGCCTGCCCGAGTTTGTTCGAGGGTGCCATCGGGGCGGTAAATGTAACACAACTTGTTCCCCCCGTACCACGTTTGATCGTAGGCGGACCTCCCCGTGACAAAATTGGCGCATGCGAATGTGCCGGCCTGTAAAGCCCCTCCCGTAAAACCTACTAGGGCAAGGATGGTCGCTATTCTGAAAATCATAATACCTCCAATAATGAGT
>CAIPUA010000015.1 GCA_903868115.1 uncultured Holophagaceae bacterium | reverse complement strand
TCACCTCTGTGGCCCCCAAGGCTGAGTTGAGCGGGGCTTCGGCCACGCGGGCATCCTATGCCGGCCCGCTCGCGGCCTTCGCCCCCTACGGGGGAAGGTCCATCACTGGCTCGGCCTCCCACCCGGATGCCGCCAACAATGCGCTGTTGCCCAATCTCTATGCCATGTGGTCTGTCACCAAGGACTTCAAGCTGGGCCTCTCCGTGAACGCCCCCTTCGGCTTAGTGACAGAGTACGATGCCAATTTCATCGGCCGCTACCACGCTCTGAAGTCCGACCTGAAGACCGTGGATGTGGCCCTAAACGCTGCCTATCGGTTGCATCCCGCGTTTTCGGTGGGCGGCAGTGTCATCTACCGAAAGGTGGATACCGAGTTGACCAATGCCGTGGATTTCGGACAGATCGCCTTCCTGGGCTTAGCCCAGCTCGGAAACGCCGCATACACGAGCTTCGTCCCCAGTTCGACAGCTGCCCTCTTTGACGGTAAGGCCACCATCAAAGGCGGTGCCAATGTCATCGGCTACAAGTTGGGCATCGTCTTCGAGCCCACGACCACCTTTCGCGCCGGATTGTCCTATCACGGTGCCACCACCGTGAAGGTCGATGGCACCGTAGATTACGACTACCCGGTCATCTCCACAGGCACCCCCAGCATTGATACTGCCCTGACTGGCGCTCTGACCGCAGTCGCCACCGGCGGCAAGCTGGTGGACGGCAGCGCCACGGCCGAAGTGGAACTGCCCGACACCACCTCGCTGGGCCTTTCCTGGGATGTGACGCCCACCGTGAACCTGGCCTTCGAGGCCTCTCGGACGGGCTGGAGCAAGTTCAAAGAACTCCGCGTGAAGTTCGGCTCCGGTCAGGCTGACTCTGTGACCGATGAGAACTGGCGGAACACCATGTATTACGCCCTGGGCGCCACCTGGAAGGCCACGAATGCCCTGACCCTTCGCGCGGGTCTCGCCATGGATCAGGGAGCCGTCGAGGACAGCTATCTCACTCCCACTATTCCCGCTGGCGCAAGCACCTTCGGCGCCCCGTGGAATGTCTATCTTCAATCGAACCGTACCCCCCGTATTCCCGATGGTGATCGCACCTGGTACTCCGCAGGCTTGAGCTACGCCTTCTCCAAATCCATAGGCGTGGACTTTGCTTTCACGCACATCACGGTCAAGGACGGCCTCCTAGCGCTCCAGGCCGGCGCCTACGGAAACCAGAACTTCTTCCGCGGCAATTTGAGCGGCACCTACAAGAGCAGCATCGATATCGTAGCTGTCTCCGCCCGCTACAACTTCTAATTCCATCCATCAATAATCCAAGGGGCCCGGCCACGCCGGGCCCCTTGGATTATTGGGCGAGAACCGCGTCGAGGACCCTGGAACGGACCTCCCCCTCAGGCTTCTTGCCGCTTCAGCCAGCGGTTGTAAAGGAACATGCTGAAGGCGGACGCGAAGCCGAACAGGGCCAGGACCACCCAGCCAAGAGTTGCCTGGTGGGGATCCAGCCGCAGGAGGCCGCTGGGCAGCTTGGTCGCGCCTTTGCACATGACGGCGTTGAACAGCCAAGCTCCGGCCGGACCGCCGATGATGCTGCCGATGGCCATGGGCAGGTTGGCGTAGCCCTGGAAGAGCCCCTCCTGCCCCTTCGGACTGAGCGAACCAATGTACTCGTAGAGCCGACTGCTGTTGAAGAGTTCACCAAAGGCGATCATCGCCACGCTGAGCATGATGAAGAGGCTGCCCAGGGGCAGGAGGTTGCCTACCATGGCGGTGACCCCACCGCTCAGGTACAGGGGCACGATGTTGATGAGCATGGAGGCGCCGATGATGCCAATCCCGATGAAGATGCTCTTGATGGGGGGCAGCTTTCCGAAGGCCTTCGTGATCAGGAGTTGGCAGGTCACGATCACGAACGGATTCGCCGCCGTGTAGATGTCCATGGCTGGCGAGAGTTCCACCGTCTTCTTCGTATAGAGCGGCAGCAGGTTATAGACTTGGTTGTAGATGAAGTAGAAGCCGCTGCTCACCAGCAGGAACATGGCGAAGCGGGCGTTGCCGAGGACCTTCACCATGCCCACCAGGATTTCGCCGATGGACTTGGTGGGTTTCTTCTCGGTGATGCCCATCTCCAGGTCGGGATCTTTGTAGGCGAAGGCCACCACGAAGAAGGCCACGACCGCCGCGACCAGACTCACCGCGAAGATGATGCTGAGATCGAACCCGGGGGTCTTGCGCACGTTGTAGCTGATGAAGCGCCCCACCAGACTGCCGATGTTGATGATCATGTAGAAGATCGCAAACCCGAGCGTCTTCCGGGCTCCGGCCGTCTTCTGGACCGTGCCGGCGATGCAGGGCTTCACGAAGGAACCACCAATGCCGATCAGGAGTACGGCCACGGCGATGGGAACCACCACGGAGGTTCCCACTGTCACCTGGGACGAAATGATGGGACTAAGGGTTGCCCCGCCGAACCACACGGGGTAGCCCATCAGGAAATACCCCGAGGCCAGGACCACAAAGGCCAGCAGCAGCGCCCGCTTGAAACCGATCTGGTCGGCGATGGTGCCGGAAAGGAGTGGCAGGAAATAAACCAGGAACCACAGCACCGAGGAGTTGATGAAGCTGGGCCAGTAGTCACCGAAGCCCAGCTGCCCGAGGTAGATCACCACGAAGCTGGCCATGGCGTAGTACGCCGCCCGCTCGAACAGCTCCGTGACGTTGGCGCTCCAGAAGCTGGAGGGGAATCGGAGCTTGGTTTCGGTTTGGTCCATGGAGTCCTCGAAGGGGGTCAGGGGCGAGCGGCAGCAAAGGGCCTCGTCTAGCTTCGCACGACCCTGCGGCCGCCCCAAAGGTCTTTGGGATTCGTTCTCACGGAAACGGCCGGTTCTTCACTTCAGGCCTCCCCTTGCAAAAATGGCACTAAAGTATCATTCTGAGCCACGGAGACCGCCATGTTGCCCGCCCTGAAGCCCGTCACCGAGATCAAGCGCCACGCGACCGAAATCATCGACCAACTCCGCGCGGACCGTGTGCCCGTGCTCATCACGGAGCACGGCAAGGAGGCCGCTGTGCTGCTGGATGTGGCCACCTACAAGGGCATGCTCCAGCGGATGGCACTCCTGGAAGTCATTGCCAAAGGTGAGCAGGCCTTCACGGAAGGACGCATCAGTTCCCACGCAGCCGTGAAGACCAGGATGACCAAGCGATGGGCCTGAAGGCCCTACGCATCCGGTGGGCCGAACCCGCCGAACGGGACTTCGACGCCTTGCTCTCCTACATCGCCTTCGAAAGCCCAGAGGCCGCCCGGCATCTTTTTGCCAAGGTTATGGAGGCCATCGAGCATGCAGCGCGCTTCCCGGAGTCGGCCCGCTTCATCCCTGAACTGGGGCGGTCCTACCGCGAACTCCTCGCTGTTCGGCCCTTTCGGCTGATCTATCGGATTGCCGGAAAGGAATTGCGGATCATCGGTGTGATGAGAATGGAACAGGATTTCGACCCGGACAGGTTCATGGGGAGTTGAACCCGTCCTTGCATGTGGCGGAAAGCCCCGAGACATCCCCGGCACACAGCGTGCGCGGCCCTTCATCGGTGTTCACGGCAAGCTGGCCATCCGGCAGCCATCCCTCACAAATGCCCCGGCCATCCTCCCACTGGATGGCATCGCCCTGGATCGGCCACCAGAATCCGGGCTCCCGAAGGAGGCTCAGGTCCTGCCAGGCATCCAGGATGGATCGCGCCAGAGTCAGGGCATCCGGCAGTTCGCGGGCGCCCAGTGCCAACAGGCACGCGGGCGGTATGGGACGATCGGGCAGCTCAGGCGCAGCGCGGAGGTTCAGGCCGAGCCCCAGGATCACCCGGTCGCCCTTCTGCTCGCCGATGATGCCGCCCAGCTTCACCAGCCGCTGGCCGCGCCAGGCCACGAGGTCGTTCGGCCACTTCAGCCCCAGCTTCAGACCGCAGGGTTCCAGCACTGCCATCACGGCGCCCATGGCCCGCTGCAGCAGCAGCCCCGGCGCGACCTCCGGCCTGGGCAGGGCCGCCGAAAGCCAAAGCCCCGCACCGGGTGCGCTCTCCCAGCGGTTCGCGCCCCTGCCCCGGCCTTCGCTCTGCGCATCCGCTAGGACAGCACAATGGCTCAACTCCGGGTGACGAACCAGGAAAGACTGGGTCGAATCCACGAGAGCCAGGCGAATCAAGCGCATAAAAATGGACCCAAGGATGAATAGCGGGCTTCAGGTTTTTGCAGAGCCTGGCTGCCGACAGGCTTTCGTTTGCTCAGACGCTCCAGAATGGCTGGGCCGGGGCCTTGTATCAATCAGGCAGAAGGAATTCGCCTTGGAGTACCTTCACGGCCCTGCCTCCGATCCGCACCCGGTCCCCACACAGTTCGCAGTCCAGAGCCCCACCCCGGCGACTGATCTGCCGTGCCGAAAGCCGAGTCTGCCCCAGTCGCTCGGCCCAGTATGGAATCAGCGTGCAGTGCGCGCTGCCGGTGACTGGGTCCTCGGGAATGCCGGCGGCAGGAGTGAAGAAGCGGCTCACGAAATCCACCGCATCACCCGGAGCGGTGACGATCACACCGAAGGAATCCACCCGCTCCAGGGCCGCGAAATCCGGGCGCAAGGCGGCGACCTCAATCTCGGAAGCCATCACCAGGAAGTGATCTCGTGCCTTGGCAACGGCTCGCGGGCCGACTCCCAGCGCCTCAAAGAGCCCCTTGGGTGCCTCGCAGGGCACGGGCGGCCGGCTGGGAAAGTCCAGCACCAGGGCCTCTCCCCGTCGTTCCACACTCAACGGGCCGCTCACGGAATTGAAGAGGACCCGTTCGCCGGGCTCCTGCAGTTCCTCGAACAGGACGAAGGCCGAGGCCAACGTGGCGTGCCCGCAAAGATCCATTTCCAGCTCCGGCGTGAACCAGCGGATGCGCCAGCCCGCGGGTTCCCTGACCAGGAAGGCTGTCTCGGCAAGGTTGTTCTCAGCCGCGATGGCCTGCAGCAAGGGGACGGCCAGCCACTCCTGAAGAATCACCACGGCCGCGGGATTGCCCGCGAAGGGACGATCGGCGAAGGCATCAATCTGGAAAATCGGCAGCCGCATGGAAGCCTCCGGGCCAAGCATACTTCTTCTCCCTTGCAGCGCATCATGGGTAGAGCAGTTCCTCTGCCTTGCAGAACCAAATTGATTTTCAAAGGCTGAAGCCATGCCCTTCCACATCATCCTGCATCAGCCCGAAATCCCGCAGAACACCGGCAGCATCGGCCGGCTTTGCGTTTGCACGGACTCCAAGCTGCACCTGATCCACCCCCTTGGCTTCGACACCTCGAACTACTACGTGCGCAGGGCCGGCCTGGACTACTGGGAACGGCTGGCGCCCACCCACTACGAGGACTGGAAGGACTTCCTGGAGCGGAACCCCGCGAAACGGCTCTGGTTCACAAGCACCAAGGGCGAGCGCCTGCACACTCAGGCGAAGTACGAAGACGGCGATGGCATCGTCCTGGGCCAGGAGACGAAGGGCTTGCCTCCGGAGATCCTCGCAGCCCATCCGCAGCAGCTTGTAAAAATTCCCATGCATGGGGATTTTCATCGCAGCCTGAACCAAGCCCAGGCGGCCGCCGTGGTGCTCTACGAAGCCCTGAGACAGACCCGAGGTTGGTGAGCGCCGCCCGAAGGGATCCACTAGGAAAAAAAAATGAATTTTTATTTGTGTACTGCAAGACTCACCCTGCGACATGAACTGTTTTCGTCTCCACGGTTTGAATATTTCAAAATTTTGGAAAAGGGATTCTCAAATGTGGCGAGGCGCCTTGTTTCTCAGGATGACGGCCCTGACCCTCGTGGCCAGTCCGACCGGACTCCTGGCCCAGAGTGCCACCACCGGCGCTCTCGTCGGCACGGCGAAGGACACCACTGGCGCTCCGCTGCCGGGCCTGCTGCTCCGGGCCGTCTCGGGCCAGGTCGCCCGCACGGTCACCACGGATGCTCAAGGTGGCTATCGCCTGGGCCTGCTCAATCCCGGGAGTTGGCAGATTTCGGCGGCCAAGGTCGGCTTCGCCACCCAGACACAGACCGTTTTCCTGCCCGTGAACCAGACTTGCACCGTGAATTTCAGGATGGCCACGGCTGCCGCCGCCACGGTGGAAGTGATTGCCACCTCGGCCCTCATCGACGCCGCCAGCACGTCCACGGGCATCGCGTTCAGCCTGGAGCGCATGGCGGCCGTGCCGAAGGGACGGGAGATCACGGAACTCGCACGCCTCGCCCCTGGGGTCTCCGACGCCGGGTTTTCCGGCCTCGGCGGCATGGATTTCTCGGTCGCAGGCACGTCGGGGGCGGAAACGAGCTACGGTATCGACGGACTGCGCACCAACGATATGCGCTACGGCGGCCATGGCGTGAACCTGGTCAGCGAATTCGTGGACCAGGTGGACCTCCAAACGGGCGGCCTGAAACCGGAATATAGCGCGCTGGGGGGCGTCTTCAATGTCCTCACCAAGTCCGGCACCAACGAGTTCGCAGGAACCGCCTGGGCCACCTGGACCCCCGAGGAACTGCGCCCTGCGCCCAAGCGCGGCATGGCGGCCAAGGAACCCGCTGCTCCCACCCTCTTCGATGCAGGCATGTGGGTGGGCGGCGCCCTCCTCAAGGACCGCCTCTTCTACTCGCTCGGGGTGAACCTGGACGCGTCAAGCCTTCCCGGTGCGACCAACAATGGGAACAGCCCCATCGGAGGCACCCGCACCACCACCACCCAGCTCTTCGCCAAGCTCCAGTATTTCCCCCTGCCCGACCACCAACTGACCGCCAGCTATTTCGGAACCCCCAGCACCCGGCGCCAGCGCGGTCCCGGCACGCACCTGGAATTCGCGGATGGATATGGCAGCGCCGCGACCGGTGCCACTTACTCGGACAGCACTGCGAACCTGAGCCTCGTCTACGACGCAGTCCTGTCCCCAACGCTCACGGGCTCGCTGAAGGCAGGGATCTCCCGAATCGCCAACGAGGTCGAGCCGGATTCCCAAGCCCCCCGGGTGGGCGACCGCCTGTTTCTGCAAGGACCCCAGACCCTTGACTTCCAGTACAGCCGAGGCGGCTACGGCTCGGTGAACAACGAAACCAGCCGCACCCGCCAAGCCTCTGCCGACTTCCAGTGGACCCTGGGCAGCCATGTTCTCAAGACCGGCTTCAGCCATTTGCAGGCGGACTATGCGCTGAATCTGTACGCCACGGGCGGTGCCTACTACACCATCGATCTCGATGGCGAGGGACTGCCGCGGCTGCGGGAGCGCGTGGTCCACAACGACAGCGAGGTCAAAGCCCTCTACCAGGCCTTCTATGTCCAGGACGCCTGGGAACTGGATCCCAAACTTCGAGTCTTTTTCGGCTTCCGCTCCGAGCGCCAAGTCCAGAAGGACGCCCGGGGGCGCAGCTTCCTCGACTTCGGGTTCGGGGGCCACATCCAGCCCCGTCTCGGCCTGACCTACGATGTGCTGGGCGAGGGGCGCTCCAAGCTTTTTGCCAGCTACGCGGTGTACTACGAGCAGGTTCCCCAGCGCATG
>CAIPUA010000014.1 GCA_903868115.1 uncultured Holophagaceae bacterium | reverse complement strand
GTTGCCTCCCCATGTTGCTCCAAATGCCAGTATTTTTCGCCCTTTGGTCCATGTTGGGCGCGGTTTTCGAGTTGAGACAGGCTCCCTGGATTCTCTGGATTCACAATCTTGCGGGTCCAGACCGGTTCTATGTGCTTCCGATTCTGCTGGGCGTCTCCATGATTGCCCAGCAAGCCATGACCCCCGCGACGGGAGATCCTGCCCAGCGAAAAATGATGATGTTCCTTATGCCAGCGATGATGGTCTTTTTCTTTGCCACCACCCCAGCGGGCCTTTGCCTCTATTACTTCATCTTCAACCTCATTGGCATGGGTCAGACCTGGTGGGTAATGCGAAACTACAAGCCCCAACCCGTGGTGATCTGAAATCCCTTGGAGGACTCATGCGAGAGGCCGTTTCCCTTGAAACCCTGCCAGAACTTACGAAGAACTGGTGCGAGCAGCTTGGTTTCAAAGTAAACGTCCGAAACCAGCCATCCGGGGACGAGGAACTCTTCCCGAACCGGATGGTGATCGAGGGCGCAGACGCACAATGGTTGCTTACAAACCGGGGACTGGCCCTGGATGCCCTTCAGTTCTTGGTGCACGAGGCCCAGGGCGAGCGAGAGGAAGTTCGCCTCGCCTATTTGGATGTCCAGGCTGTGCGGCTATTCCGGATGAAGGAAGTCCAGGCCATGGCTGCCATGGCCGCCCAAAAAGCACGGCAAACAGGCAGCTACATGTTTGCGTCCCTAAGTCCTCGTGAACGACGATGGATGCATCTCACCGTAGCTCGGGAAGACGGGTTGAGCACCGAAAGTGAAGGGACAGGAATCATGAAGTCCCTGAAGGTGTTGAAGAAAAATTGAGATCCGTTCGGACGACCCGTGAACGATTCCATTTGTGCGCCTGCTACAGCTCTTCTTCCTAGCGCGGTAGCCATCGTCAAGGTTTCTGGACATTCGCTGTCAAAAAGACTCGAACCCCTGCTGCGCCTACCTCGGCCCCGGTACGCAGAGCTGCGTTGGCTCGCATGGGATAATTACCGTGAGCGGGCGCTTGTAATATTCTTCCCTGCGCCAGCCAGTTATACAGGCGAGGACCTTGTTGAATTTCAACTCCATGGGAATCCCCTCCTGGTACATCGGTTTCTGGAACAGCTCGGCCGTATGGGGGTCCGCCTTGCGAAACCCGGTGAATTCACGCAGCGAGCCCTCTTGAACGGTAAACAATCCCTTCTGGCAGTTGAGGCCTTGAAGGATCTCGTCTCCGCTGCTACAGACACGCAATTACGCATGGCCCAGGCATGCCTGGGCGCCTGGCCTGAGTGGATCGAAAAGGCCAAGACCCGGCTTGCGCCCTGGATCGCCCGGGCCGAAGCCGTGCTGGATTATGGAGATGATGAAATAATTCAACTTGATTTCAATACTTTACAAGCCGAGATCGCACTAATCCGCGAAACGTTCCACGTGGAACAAATGCGGAGTTCTGCAGCACGATGGCTTCGAGATGGCATTCGGGTTGCCCTCGTGGGGAGACCCAATTCAGGGAAGAGCACCCTCTTCAACGCCTTGGCGGGGGAGGACCGCGCCATCGTTACTGAGATTCCTGGCACCACTCGGGACGTGCTGGAGATCAGAACCGAGTGGTCCGGGTTGCCTCTATACCTGTTTGATACCGCTGGCCTAAGGAATTCGAATGACCCTGTGGAGCGCCTTGGAGTTGCTCGGGTGGCGGGTGTTCTTGAAAAAGTGGACCTTATCCTGCATCTCTTGCCTTTGATGGACCAAGGATCAGATCTGGAGATTCTCAACCGGTTGGCCCCATTTCAGGGAAAAGTGCTTGAGGTCAGAACCTTTGGGGATCAGGGACGGGGCGCTGGGGGTATCGTGGTCTCGGCCATGACTGGGGATCTCCAAGCCCTAAAGGTGGCGCTCCAGGACCGCTTCCTGGGCCCTCATTCTCCGGATGCCTGTTTGGGGGCTCTGGCTACCCTGCGTCAACGAGAGGTGTTGGACGAACTTGTCTTCCAGTCGGACCTAGTCCTTGGGCTTTCGGAATCATGCCCCCCAGAACTTGTGGCCTCCGCCCTCCAGGGAATGTGGGCACTGCTGGCGCGCCTGACAGGTGAGGATCGAGTTGAGAGTACCTTGGACCAAGTTTTCAGCGGCTTTTGCCTGGGTAAGTAGGGCCGGGCTAAGATAGACCTTAGGGGGGGCCGATGGACGGGAAGGTCAAGGTCGGCTTCGAAGCTGTGATCGGCCTGGAGATTCATGTCCAGTTGCTAACGCAGTCAAAAATGTTTTGCGGCTGTGAAAACCGCTATGGTAGTGAGCCCAATTCCCGCACCTGCCCGGTCTGTCTGGGGCTTCCAGGTGCCCTGCCTGTGTTGAACGCTGAAGCCGTAATAATGGCACTCATGCTGGGGCACGCCATTCACGGTTCCATCCGAGAAGTCAGCGCCTTCTATCGAAAGCAATATTTCTACCCGGATCTACCTAAGGGATTCCAAATTACCCAGGGACCGATCGCCTTGGTCGAGGATGGATGGTTGGACATTCCGGGAGATCCGGAGGTCCGGACAACTCATGACTCTGTGCGCGTACGGATTCAGAGGGTCCACCTTGAGGAGGACGCGGGCAAATCCAGTCACGAGATGGATCCCGAACACACCTATGTCGATCTGAACCGGGCAGGCGTACCCCTGTTGGAAATCGTGGGCGCACCCGACCTGCGCAGCGCGCAGGAAGCCTCTGGCTATCTCAAAGCCCTGCATCACTTGGTCACTTATCTTGGGATCAGCGATGGAAACATGGAAGAGGGCAGTCTCCGCTGTGATGCGAATGTCTCTGTGCGGCGTGTGGGCCAAACAGCCTTTGGGACTCGGGTGGAGGTGAAGAATCTGAACTCGTTCCGTTTTGTCCGCCAAGCCTTGGATTACGAAATCGAGCGCCATATTGGCCTTATTGAAAAGGGTGAACCCTTCGAGCAAGAAACCCGAGGGTGGGATGCCGCAGTCGGCACGACCCGGACCCTGCGTAGCAAGGAGGCGGTCATGGACTACCGCTCCTTTCCAGAGCCGGATCTTCCAATGTTAGTTATCGAGCACAAGGAAATGGCAATTGCCATTGCCCGCCTGCCTGAACTTCCAGAAATCCGGAAGAAGCGAATAATTGGGTCGTACTCGTTGACGGATTACGAGGCCGACATGCTGCTGCAGAGCCGTGCCTTTGCGGATTTCTTTGAGGCCACTGCCGTGGCCTGCGAGAACGGGAAACAGGCCGCCCATTGGATGCTGGGTGAAGTGAGTCGTACCTTGAATGAGAGGGGCCAGGGACTAGGCCAACTCGACCTGGATCCCCAAAATCTCGGCGAACTGATCCATCTCGTGGAGACCCATGCGATCAACCTGAACACAGCCAAGGAAGCGGTCTTCCCGGCACTGCTGGCCGGCGAGGGAACTCCTCGGCAGATCGTCGCGCAAAAGGGACTAACCCAGGTGATGGACCAAAGTGTCATCGAGGCCTTGGTGCGCGAGGTTCTTGCGGTTCACCCAGAGCCACTGGCCCAGTTCCGAGCGGGAAAGATCTCGCTCCGCGGGTTCTTTGTCGGGCAGGTGATGAAGGCCGGGAAAGGGAAGGTTAATCCCCAAATAGTGAACGAGATCCTGGACGAAACCCTGGGCAAGCCCTAGCCTGAGGCTGAAGGAGTATTCATGGTCGATTCCACTGCTGAAAGGCAAGCAGACCCAACGGATCCTGAGCAGGCCATCCTGCATCAGGACTGCTACCGCAAGGTCATGTTCGGGGAAGTCGCAGACCCCCTGTTCCCCCCGCATCCTGGGACGCCCGTGTCCTCGGAGGACGAACTCACCCGGGCCGCCATGGAGGACCCTGCCGCAGGCATGGTACAGGTGGCCCATCCTGAGCCCACCTTCTGGCGTTTCATTACGCTTCTTGTCTGCGCTGTGGGCGCCCTGACTGTGGTGTTCTGGTGGTTCCGGTAGGATTAGCTTCGTTCCAGGGTGATGTATCGTGCGCCACAAGGCTGGAATGCCTTGATTCTTCCAGGGAGTCGAGTCTATGAATACTAGGCACTGGGGTCCTACTACCACCGCGATTCACGCCGGTCGTCAATTCAATGGCACCCGGGCTGTCACCACCCCGATCTTCCAGACCTCGGTTTTCGAACTGAGGGAGAACGCAGAAGGTGCGGAATTCGCAAGCTCCGTGGAGCCGCCTACCTTTTACACTCGCTGGGGGAATCCTAATTTCAGCGAAGTCCAGACAGTCATCGCGGCCCTTGAGGGTGCGGATCGGGCGCTGCTCACCAGTTCCGGGATGAGCGCTTTTGCCACTCTTTTCGAGGCTTTCCTGAGACCCGGGGACCATGTGGTGGCTCCTGCTGCCATCTACCTTGGCACCGAACAGTTGCTGCGGCGCTGGGAATCCACGAAGGGTCTGCGAATCAGTTGGGTCCACAACACCTTGGATCTTGGCGAATGGGAATCCGCGTTGGAGGAAGGCACCGCGCTCGTGTGGGTGGAGAGCCCTTCCAATCCGACTCTAGCGTTAACCGATTTGGAAGGTGTGGCGGCACTGGGGCGAAAGCGGGGAATTCGGACTGTGGCCGACAACACCTTCGCCACACCGGTCCTCACGCGCCCATGTGAACTGGGCTTCAGCCTCAGTGTTTCCAGTGCCACCAAGTATCTGGGTGGGCATTCTGATATCGTGCTGGGGGTCATCACGGGAAATGAAGCCGATGTAGTAATGTGCTGGGAAGTCGCCAAATTGATGGGTCCTACACCGGATCCCATGGCGGCCTGGCTGCTTCACCGCGGATTAAAAACCCTATACATGCGGGTTCGGCGCGCCTCCGACAATGCCCAATCCCTCGCCCAATGGTTGCTTTGGCAACCCCAGGTCGCCCGAGTGGACTATCCGGGGTTGGCGACCCATCCGGGCCATGCCGTAGCCGCCAAGCAAATGCAAGGAGGCTTCGGGGGGATGCTGAGCTTTGAGTTGCGGGGCGGTCTGGCCGCGGGCCGCCGCTTCTGCGAAGCCGTGAAGATCATCACCCGAGCCGTAAGTCTTGGCGGGATCGAGAGTCTCATCCAGCACCCCGCTTCCATGAGTCACTTGCGCACACCTCCCGAGGTAAAGGCTCGGCTGGGAATCACGGATGGCCTCCTGCGGTTCTCAGTCGGTATCGAGGACGAGCCAGATTTGGTCGCTGACTTGGAGCGAGGACTCCAGGCCGCCATGAAACCCGCATGAAACTTGGGGGTAGACAAGCCAGAGCCCGTGCTATCACCTGCGGGTCAAGACTTCCCAGATGCCCCCTTGGAATGGGAGGTGGGCCCGCAACGTAGGCAAAGCGCCCAGATCCAAGGCTAGGGAGGGTCCATCCATGGGCCGATCCACGGTGAATCGGTGGTATTCATCCACAAATCCTTGCCCAAGGAGGCGGGCAGCAAGTGTGGGGCCACCCTCGAAGAGCACCCGACCCACGCCTTTGGCTGCCAGTTCATGCAACAGGTGTCGGAGACTGCATCCGCCGTCTCCCGGGGGAACACGGAGATCCTCAACCCCGAAAAGCGGATTCGGCGTTCCAGTCGTGAC
>CAIPUA010000013.1 GCA_903868115.1 uncultured Holophagaceae bacterium | reverse complement strand
CGACTCCGGCCGCTCTGGAGCGTCTGGAGCGTGAGTTCCGTCAGCCCGCCCAGGAGATGCTTGCCTTAGGGAAATCTCCCGCGGAGGAACGCTTCACGGAAGCCAAGCTGCTCGACCTTGCTGGACGGTCCGAGGAAGCTCTGCCCCTCTTGGAGCGCCTCCTGGCTGAATCCCCCTGGAGATCGGATGTGGCCCTTCAGCGGGTCCTTTGCTGGAAGAGCATCGCTTGGCGCAAGACGGCTGCCGACGATCCGGAGGGCGCTCGGTTGGCCTGGGGCGAGGCTGACAAGGCCATGGAACGCGCACTGGACCTTGCCCGCAGCAATCCCGACATCCATGAGCAGCGCGTCCAGCTTCTGTTGAACATCGCGAATTACGAAGCGGACCACGGCAAGCGCGGCAGCTTTTCGAATCCGAGGATCAAGGTTGCCTTGGAAGCGGGACTTCAAATCAATCCTGAAAACGCGAACTTGTTGCTCGGTCAGGCCGAGTGGTTTTACCGGCAGGCCTTGGCGGCGAAAGAGGCAGGTCAGCCAGAAAGGGTGCTGCTGGAGCAGGCCATCACGAGCGCTGAGAAGGGCGTGGCTTTGAATCCGACTGGCTTCCGAGTTGTGTCGTCCCTGGGCCGATACCTGTTGACCCGCCTGGAATGGGATTTTCAGGCAGGGAGCGATACTGGCCCCGACCTCACGCGCGCCTTGGGGGTGCTCGACAAACTCCTGGCGCTGCATCCAAACAACGAAAACACCCGTAATCTCCTGGTGTATGTTCAATACATGCGTGGCCAGATCCTGGCCCGGCAGGGCCAGGATCCTCGCCCTGCCTATATCGTGGCCCTCGATACGGCTCGCCTGGTCGCGCAGGCCGACAAGGAGTCCCTGGTTCCCTGGGGTGCGGTGCTGTCCCTGCAAAACACCCTGATCGAAGCCGACCTTGCCTTTGCCACCGATCCGGGTGCTCGCTTGGTGGAAGGCGCTCGGGCTGGCGACCTGACCCAGAAGGCCATGCCTGATCATCCCAATCTGCTGACCGATCTAGGCCGCATGGACCGCTTCGCGGCGGCGTGGGCCTTGGCCCAAGGGCGTGATCCCTCCCCGGCATCGTGGTTGTCCGAAGAACATCTGCGGAAGGCCCTGGCCGTGGAGTCCCGTTTCAGGGAAGCCCACCAGGAACTGGGCGAGTTGGGCCTGATCCGGGCCCGCGCGGCCCTGCGGGCGGGCCGTAATGACCTTGCCAGCCTGGGTGCGGCCGCCAAGGCCTTCGGGGAAGCCTCCCGCCTGGCTCCCGATCAGGTGGACCCACTCCTTGGAATCACCGAGGCAGGTGCCTTGGCCCTGGGACCATCCGGCGCCGTCCTCCGCAGGCAAGGTGAAACGGCGCTTCGCGAGGTCATGCGCAAGCAGCCGGACTTGCCCCGGTGTCGGGCCTTCCAGGGCGCCTTGATCCTCGCTGGCCTTTCGGAACTGCCTGCGGGTTCCCGGCCGAAGCAGGCCCAGGAGGCTCTTCGGCTGCTGGAGGAAGCCCTGGCGAAAGATCTGCTGCTGCGCGTGAAATTCGCCCCGTGGAAAGCGGAGGCCGAACGCGCCGCAAGATAACATTGGAGCCAGAGGAGCATGGCGGCGGCAAGGGCTTTCATGTCCGCGATGCGCAATCGCGAATCCCCCTAATATCTGCCCCAGGCGGCCCAGATCGTTCCATACTTGGGCACACCCCGGAGACTCCATGGCCACGCAGTGGTACTACGCTCAGAACGGTCAGCAGATCGGTCCCTTGACCAGCGATCAGCTGCGGAACTTGCTCGCCTCCGGCGCAGTTAGCCCCACGGATCTCGTCTGGTCCGAAGGCCTTCCCGCCTGGGCGCCCGCCAACCAGGTGCCTGGGCTGATCGTGGCCCCGGCCTACACGCCTCCCCCTGCTCCGGCCTATGCACCTCCCCCTGCGGCGGCTTATGTGGCACCTGCGCCAGCCTTTGCGCCAATCTATGCCCAGCAGCCCGCCCAGGGAGGCGTTTCGGAAGCAGCGGTGGCGCTTTTACGGAAGACCAAGCCCTGGGTGCGCTTCCTCTCGGTGCTGGGCTTCCTTGGCCTCGGCCTACTGGGACTTGGATGCCTGGTGTTGCTCCTCTTCCCGTTCGGCCCCATGGCGTCCATGCCCATGGGACCTCGCGTTGGGGCCGCCTTCGCCTATCTCCTGATCGGGCTCGTGCAGTTTCCACCCGTCTTTTTCCTCCACCGCTATGCGGGTCGGATCGCGAAACTTGCCGCCAGTGGCGCTCCCAGCGACCTGGAGGACGCCCTCCGTGCCCAGAAATCCTTTTGGAAATATGTGGGTATCTTCACCCTGGTGGTGATGATCCTCTACATCCTCGTCTTGGTCGGTGTGCTCGTCTTTGCGGGCGCGGCCTTGTTCAACCGCTAAGAGCCACTGCCTCCATCCTCGACTGCTCGCTCAGCGCTGCTTGGTCAGCGTGAAGGTGATGGGCTTGGCCTTCACGCCAGGCGAGGTGATGGTGCCGCTGAGGGTTTCCCGGGTGAAGACCCCGCTGGCTTCCGCCGGGCCACCGCCTGTGCTGTTCTGGCTCTGGTTGGCTGGGGCCCCGGCACGCCCTTGATAGTCCACATTGAAGCGGGAGGTGCCAGTGGAGGTGCCCTTGGCCTGGAAGACGCCGTCCTTGGCCTTGCCCACCAGGTCCGCGCTGACGGTCATCTGCATGGTCATGCCGATGCCCATCGTGGCACCCGCCACGCCCAGGCCCTCCATGCCGCCCTTGAGCTCGTAATGGAGCTTCAGGTTGCCCTCCCGGTCGAGGTCTGCGGTCATGGGGCCCTGGAAGCGGAAGGTCATGGGCGGTGCCCCGGTGCTGGGATCGAACGGGGGAGTGGTGACCCAGCTGACCTGGCCCGCATAGCGCCCGGTCTGGCTGAACCCCAGATTGGCGTTCAGGGCGTCCCGGTTCCGCTTGTCATCGGCCAGCTTGGTCACTTTGTCCGCCACATAGGCGTCGTAGCCCTGGCCCCCGCCTTCGGCGCCCACAATGGCTCCGGCCGGGCCGGCAAGGCTGCCCCCAGCGGCTCCCAAGGCTGCAGCCCCCTTCTTGCCCAGGGCGTTGATGAAGATCGCCGCAGCCCCCGTGGTGTCGCCCTCAGCCAGGTAGCCGCCCGCAGAACCGAAGGCGTCCACGATTTCGATCAAGTCCCCCACCAGACGCATTTTGCGCAGCGTATTCGCTTTCCCCGCCTGCCCGGCCTGCCAGGCTCGGGCGTCCGCGCCCTTGGTGAGGCCCGACATCTGCTTGGCCGCGCGGCGGTTGCCCTGGGCGGCGGCATCGAAGGTCTTCTGGGCGATTTCAGCCGTCTTGTCCACGCCTTCGGTCTTGACGGTCGTCGCGGTGGTGCCCACGGTTTCCATCGCGTCCCACAGGGCCTTGCTGCCATCAAAAGGGGTGACATTCAAAGTCGCATCCAGGCGGGTGGTGTCCGCGGCATTGCCCTGGGCCACGAGCCACCATACCGGGAGGATGCAGGCGGCAACCCACAATAGAACAGCATTCGGCCGTCTCATTTCAGCGCTCCGTAGCAGGCGTTGAAACTCAGGAGATCCATGCGTTCGGGAACGAGTTCGACGCCCTCACGCCTGAAAACGACTCCCAGGAAGAGATCCGGGCTTCCCCGATGATGGGCCAGGATCAGCACCCGGGCATTGGTGTCTACCAGGGCCGTGGGTTGAAAGCCGGACCAGGCTGCGCTGGGCAGGGCTCTCAGAGCGTTCGCGGAATCCGGCGGTGTGCCCGGTGCCGTCGCGGGAGCCTCGCCACCGAGGGCGAGCAGGCGAATGAAGGCGAGGCGCGCAGGCTGGTCGTAGGAGTCGCTAAGGATGGTCAGCGACTTGACGATCTGAGCGAACTGGAGGCTGGAGGCCAGGCGACAGGCCTCTCGGGCCTGGGCCTGGGCCAGCCAGGGCAGGGCTACATACAATCCGGTCTCGGCGGAGAAAGCGTGTTCGAAAGCCTTGAGGGTCTGGGCGGTCACCATTCCCACCGCCGGCGGAGCGTAGGCCTGGAGGCGCGTCCAGCCCAGGGTGCCGCCGTAAGGAGGTGCGCCCCCCTTGCGCAGGGCTTCGCCGGGCACCATTTCCAGCTCGATCAGCCGTTCCTGGTTCTTCCATTGGGTCAGCAGGGCCGTGTCGGACCAGGGGTGGTAGAAGAGCACCGCCTGACGATCCCCTTTGCGCGTTCCTCCGGTCACGAGGCAGGTGCGGAAAAAGAAGGTCCAGCCCGCCTCTGGCTCCACCGTGGGCCAAAGCACCTGGTTGAGTTCCGTCAGTCGCCCCGGTGCCAGGGCCTTGGCAAAGGCCTCTCTGGGAGCCTTGCCTGCATCCTCCCGGAAGGACAGGAAGCCGGCCATGCCGCTGCCGGGCATGAAGCGGTCCCGCAGGAGCCAGCCTCCCGCGAGGAGCAGCAGGAGGCAGACACTCAGGGCGACCCAGAGCCCCGTTCGAGATTTCGATTTTGCCCGGAGTCTGGTGGGCAACGGGGGCGGGACGGGTGGCGGGGTCAGCATCAGCCTGGGGAGCGGAGGCGGCAGAGGCGAGGTGGTTGGCAGTGGCGGTGGGGGCGGGGCTGGCAGAGGCGGTGGCGAGAGCGGTGGCGCAGACGCTGGCAAAACCTCGAACACGAGTTCAATCTCGCCGATGTGCAGGCGGTCCCCGGGCTTGAGCCAGGCCTTGTCGATGCGCAGGCCGTTGAGATAGGTGCCGTTGCCGCCGCCGAGATCTTCCACCCACCAAGCTCCGGCTTCCGCGTGCAGTACCGCGTGTTTGCGCGAAACGGCCGGGCGGTCCAAGACCAGATCACTCTCTGGTTCGCGGCCCACGCGCAGAACCTCGCCTTTCAGGGCGAGGAAGGCTGGCGTTCCGGCCGGAGGGTCGAGAATCAGGAGCCGATACATGGAGCACCTTCAGTGCAGGGCAGGCGTTGGTCCCCGGTGAAATATCTTAGGACTTTCAGGACCAAGATCCCAAGCAGAACTGGCATGGATCCGGGCGGGACTAGGTGGCATCGTTGGGACGCTGGGCAATGACCGGCAGAAGCGAATGAACCCCTCACTCTTTGGCAGGTGTCGAGCCATGAAAGAGGCGCCAGACCCATCCATCACCCCGTTTCACCATCACGGCTGAAAAGCGGTAGGGAGCGCTGAAGCGGAGTTTGCCGACAGTATCCTTCACCACCATCTTGCCCTCTACAAAGGCCCAGGCGGTCTCACCGTGGTGACTGATGTCCACCCGGTCCATCTGCCAGCTGAAACGATTTCCTTTCAACAGAAGCCTCAGCCAACCCTCCATGGCTGCACGGCCCTTGAATACCTCGCCCTTGTCCGATCCGACGAGCAGGATGTCGGCCCTGTCGTCGAACTGAGACATGAACGCCGCCATGTCTCCGCGACTGGCAAGGCCGCTGAACTTCTCGAGGGCCTGTCGGATTTCGGTCTGCACAACTTCGGTCGAGGACGGCGAAACGGTGCGCGGGGAGACACAGCCGAGGATGCCAAGAAATAGCACCATCGGAAATACAATCACTCGCTTCATACGGCCCCCTGGCGGACTGTTGGATCTCTGGGGACAAGTCTAGTCGAACGGTCCCAATGGTGGGTTGTTCACCACACGCATGAACAGCGAAGGCCCTCGCCCGGGGCCCTATCCTTTCCGCTCCACCATGGCTTGGCCCAGGGCGTTTCGCAGTTCCTGGAGACTGAAAGGCTTGCCCAAAAAGGCCTGCGGGCGATCGGGGTGATTACCTGACAGAGCCTGGCCCTTGTCGTAGCCACTGGCCAGAACCACGGGCAGGTTGGGGTCGAGCTGGCGCAGGGCGGTGAGCGTGCCCCAGCCATCCAGGCGCGGCATGGTCAAATCGGTTATCACGCAGCGGATTTCGGCCTGGTGCTGGCGGAACACATCCAGAGCCTCGATGCCATCTCGGGCGGGAAGCACGGTGAAGCCCAGCCTTTCGATCAGGGCACAGGTGGCTTCGAGCAGTATCTCGTCATCATCGACCATCAGGATCGTGCCGCCGGTGGCAGTCCTAGAGTCCGTGTCAAGGGCTTCGGGTTTTGGAGCCTGAAAAACCGGCTCTGAGCGGTTTGCCAAGGCTTCGGCCGCTACCGGGAAATAGAGCCGGAAGACACTGCCCTCGCCCAAGCTGCTCTCGACGGTGATGGCTCCGCCGTAGGCCTGGACGATGCCCAAAACCACAGACAGGCCCAAGCCGCGCCCTATGAACTTGGTGGAAAAGAAGGGATCGAAGAGCTTTTCGATATCGGCTTCGGCAATCCCGCAACCGGTATCACTCACAGTCAAGCAGGCATAGTCCGGCTGCGTGGATTGCCAGGCGAAGGGGAAGCGATGGGCGGTGGCAATTTCAGTCGCCACGCAGGTTCGGAGGCTCAGTCGCACGATGCCCGCGCGATCGCCCATGGCCTCCCAGGCATTGTTCAGCAGGCAACTCAGGAGCTGTTGGAGCTGGTCGGCATTTGCGCTCACCACGGGGCCGGGGTCGGGTAATTCGGTCTCCAGGGTGAAGGTGCTGGGCATTTTGTTCTGGAGGATAGGCAACGCGGCCTGGCAGCATTCAGCCAGCCGACAGAGTTCCTGTTTGAGCGTGGTTTGCCCCAGGTAGACAAGCATCAAGCGGCTGACTTCCGCAGTTTTCTCGACGCCCTGCTTGGCCAAGGCCAGGAAGCGTGTCGGATCGGCACCCTTCGGTAGTTCGCCCATTACCTCCAGATTGGCCATTACGGTTTGCAACTTGTTGTTGAAGTGATGGGCGATGGACCCTGCCATGGTGGCTAGGCTTTCGACTTTCTGGATCTGGTACGTTTCGGTTACGAGGCGGGCATTCTCGGCTTCAAGCCGCTTGCGTTCAATGATCCGGATCTGCTTCCATCGGCCCGCCAGCCGGATCAGCCAAAGCCCGAGGACCCAAAGAAGACCCCCGACAAGGAAGGCTCCCCAATTGCCAATGCGCCCGATCAAGCCTGAACTTTGCTCAACTGGGACCGTCACGCTGATCCCACCCCGAACGTCGCCGACTTTGTAGCCCTGGGACGCGTGGCAGCGTAGGCAACCCTCCACGGTCATGAGGGCACCCATGAAGCGGAGGTGGGGGCGACCCGCCAGGGACAATTCCTCCCAGTAATCCCGGGAGCCAGCTTCGAAGTTGTGCAGCGCCTTCTGCTCCCAGGCGTCCGCTGCGTTTTCAGGACGTATGGGTTTCAAGCTGGTGATGTGCCCCTGAAGTCCGTATTCAGCTTTGCCAAGTTCATGGAGCATCCGGGTCATGTAGGCCGGATTGACCAGGGTGTAGACCTTGCCTGTGGTGGTCGTGATCTCACGATTGGGAAAGTCCTTCAGGTAAGGATTCGCTTGGGTCCTCTCGTCCAGGGGCACGTAGACCCCCCCGCGCTGGGTAACCCAAAGTCGGGTGGTCACATCCTTCTGGAAACTGTCTCGCGCCCGAGCCAAGGCGATTTCCCGTTTCTCCCGATGCGAGAAGAAGGCCCCAAGCCCAAGGATGACGGCCACGACCAAGGTCCAGAGAACCCCCCGACGGAGCATCTGCCTGTTCAGCGTGCGGTCAGCAAGCAGCTGCTTGAAGGACTGAAACATCGGGTGCCTCAAGATTATAGTGTACGGAGATGGTACCACCGCAACGCCCTTGCCGTGAGCCCCTGCCTTGGTGGGTTTTAGGGCAAGCGGGTCTCTCCGCCGGGGTCGGCGTCATGTGGCCCCATCCCCCTTCATTATCTCGAGGTGGCGCTGGGACTGGGTGAAGCGCATGCTGAGCTGAAAGGAGGCACTTCCAGGATGCTTATTATTCTCTATCTGTTCCTGCTGGCCCTGGGCGCCAAGGCGACTTGGACGCTGGTGCTCAACAATGTCCTGAGTGGCGCCAGCGGCCTGCTGATGCCGATCATTCTGTTCGTTGTGGCCATGTTGGTTATCGGCCCAATCATGGGCCTCTTTAGTGTTGGTAAATACCTCTGGTCACGCTTGGCGACGCCCGGCAACCAGGTCGCCGCCAATGGTCCCATGCTCCCCGATAACCCGAGCAGGGATAGAAAAGATTAGGGGGCAAGGCTATGAGCACAAAGGAACCCGAAAGCCCCTCAAACCGGAAGTCCGAAGCGTTCTGGTAGAGTCCGCCGGAAATCTTGGCAGACAGATTTAAAAGCCATGCGGGAAGCCTTCGGCCTCAAACACAGCCGCACGAGACCCTATCACCCGAGAACCAATGGCAAAGCCGAGCGGCTAATCCAAACCGCACTCCAGGCTCCCAACCTCCGCCTCGACACCCTCCAGAATATCGCCTGACTTCACCAGTGCCTTCATGGTGTTGTGATCGGCGTAGAGAGGGCGGTCCACATCGAGGTGCGTGACATGCTGGCGGATCACCGCGCGGGCCTTGGTGACCCCCTTGCCGAAGGTGAAGTCGCGGAAGTCCAGGGCCTGGGCGGCGGCCATGAACTCGATGCCCAGGATGCCGAAGGCGTTGTCCATGATCTGGTTGTTCTTGAGGGCGGTGTTCATGCCCATGGAGACGAAGTCCTCCTGGTCCGCCGCGGCGGGAATGCTCTGGATGCTGGCGGGCATCGAGAGGATGCGGTTTTCCACGATCATCATGTCGGCGGTGTACTGGCTCAGCATCATGCCGCTGAACATGCCCGCGCCCTTGGTGAGAAATTCCGGAAGGCCCACGCTGAGCGCAGGGTTCGTCAGGCGATTCAGGCGACGCTCGCTGAGCACGCAAACCATGGTGATGGCCGCGCCTGCCATGTCCATGGGCAGGCTCACGGGGCTGCCCTGGAAGTTGGCCCCCGTGAGGGTGAGCTTGAACTCGGGCAGGAAGATGGGGTTGTCGCCCACACCGTTCAGCTCGATCTCCACCTGGCTGCGGGCAAAGGCGATGGCATCGTGAGCCGCGCCGATGACCTGGGGCGTGCTGCGCATGGAGTAGGCGTCCTGCACCTTGGTCTTGATCTTGCCGGTCTGGAGATCACTGCCTGCGATGCACTTCAGGATGGCGGCGGCGCTGCGCACGGCGCCCTTGAAACCGCGGATGGTGTGGATGCGGCTGTCGTAGGGCTTCAAGTTGGCCAGCAGGCTCTCCAGGCTCATGGCGCAGGCGATTTCGGCCTGTTTCAGCCAGCGGTTCATGTCGTAGAGACAGAGCCCGGACATGGCCGTGAGCAGGTTCGAGCCGTTGATGGCCGCCAGACCATCCCGGGCCTGCAGGCCAGGAACAGGAATGCCCGCCCTGTCCAGGGCCACCTTGCCCGGCAGACGCTCGCCCTGATAGAAGGCCTCACCCTCACCCATGAGCAGCAGGGCGATCTGACTCATGGGCGCGAGATCACCACAGGCCCCCACGGAACCCTTCTGGCAGACCACGGGTGTGACACCTTTGTTGAGCATCTCCACGAAGGTCTGGGTGATCTCGGGTCGGCAGCCGGAGTTGCCGTGGGCGTGCACGTTGATGCGACCCACCATGGCGCCCCTTACCTGCTCGATGGGCACGGGCTCGCCGATGCCGGCCGCGTGGTTGTAGATCAGATAGCGCTGGAACTGCTCCACCTCATCATCGTTGAGCACCTTCTCGCTGAATTCCCCGATGCCGGTATTCACGCCGTACATGATCTCGTGGGCCTTCACCTTCTC
Source organism: uncultured Holophagaceae bacterium (assembly GCA_903868115.1). Taxonomy (GTDB): domain Bacteria; phylum Acidobacteriota; class Holophagae; order Holophagales; family Holophagaceae; genus JAYREN01. Next base: position 10,485 of record CAIPUA010000013.1, on the reverse strand, counting down.
CTCGACCATGATGCGGCAAGCCTTGATGCGCGCGCGAGCCTCGGGGGCCAGTTCCACTTTCTCGCCCTGACGGGCGATCGCGACGAGCTTTTCGAGGGTGAGGTTGGAGCCGTTCAGAACAACGGTCATGGTCATCTCCGAGTTAGAGGTGGAACTGAGAATGGGAGTTGGGGAAGATTGTAGTTCCATGGCTCGCGAAAAGCCCCCTTTGAATACAAATTTCATAACACGAACAAAATTTCCCCAGAATCATGTGGGGTTCGGAATGATTCAGGAGAGCAGACCATGGCAGACCCGAATTCCTCACCACCCATTTCGCCGACGCTTCGTGGTGGGGCACCTCGACGCGAGGCGGGGGTGCTCTCCGGCGAGAGCTATCCGGAATTGAAGCTCCGGGGCGTGCCTCCACCACCTCCCAAGGAAACACCCCCGGAAGTGGTGGTTCCCTACGATGAGTATTTGTCCAGGGAAGTAGAGGAAGGCAGGCTTCAGGAAGGGTCCCCGGAGGAGTGCCAGCGCCTTCTTGTCAAGCTCCTACATCTGGGGCGGGTGTCGGTCTTCACGCAGGGTGCCCAGGAATTGATGGTTGCCCTGGAATCCGATCAGATCGATACGCGCCGGTGGTCCCTGGAGACTATTCAGGCTCTGGCCGCCGATGAGGACCAGGCCCTCATCCCCCTCGGCACACTGCCCCTGTTCCTGGGAGGTGTCGGGTGCTGCCTGATTAAGGAATCCGATGACTCCCTTCGGGACCTCGCCGTGGAATGCACGGCGCTGCTGGTGGGATCCGTAGCAACCTCGGGAGACCTGGAGGGCGCGCGCAGCCATCTGGCGCGGATCCTTCACGATGTGGGGGATTCAGGTCCCGAGTTGCGGGCGCGTCTGCTTTCCTCGATGAGTCTGAGCCTTGCCCCCTTGCGCCTCTTTTTCCGCGAAGGCCGTTCGGTCCTGGAGAGCCGGGTACTGCCCCTGTTCCGGATGGCGGGGCCGGACGGTGCCCGCGGCCTGATTCGGCATCTGGAGGAAGAGGAAAACCGCCACCGACGAAGTCGCATCCTGGAACTCCTTAAGGCCCTGGCACCCTTGAGCTTCGAACCGGTGAAGGAATCCCTGAAGGCCGAGGCCTGGTATGTAGTCCGCAATGCCCTGAACCTTCTGGGCGAGCTGGGCGATCCTGATTCCTTCGAAGCCGCCAGCCGCTTTCTAGAACACCCGGACCTCCGCATCCAGCGTGCCGCCGTGAGGGCCTTCTGGAAGACGGGGGGCCTCCGCACCGAATCCTACCTGCTGGATCTCCTGCCCCGTTGCGATCCGGAAACGCAGAGCGAAATCCTGGTGGGTCTCACCCAGATCGGAGCCTCGTCAGCGACAGGGCCCATCGCCGAGCTCGCCCCTCAGGTCGAGGAGACGCTCCGGATCAAATGCATCGAGACCCTGGGGCAACTCGGCCACCCCGACGCTATCCCTGCTCTGGGAAAGTTTCTTGAACAGAAGGGGCGAATCTTCAAGACCCGCGAAGCCGCGAGTGTTCGGGAAGCCGCCGCCAAAGCCTTGATGGCCATCGGTACGCCCGAAGCTGCGGCGTGCCTGGCCCAGGCTGTCCTCGAAGCGCCCCGAAACGGGGACCAGGAGACCCTTCGAAAAATCTCGAAAAAACCCATTTGGGGCTGAGCACCTTATCCAATTTGTCCCGAAATCGCACCCCTGCTTTCGCACGGTTTGATAAAAGCGATCCTCGATGCCTGTCCTACAATGTCCCAGGTAGCCGTGGAGGTCGACTGAACGTGGATGGATCCCTGAATCCCTGGCGCGCAGTTTGCGAAGCGGCCGTGCGGGCCCATTCCGAGGCGGATGCCATCCGCTTTTGGAAGATTTCCCACGCGACGGAAGACGGCCCTCGGGCGCTCTTTGACTATCGCTTTGAACACACGCTCGGTGTGGTGAAGCTAGCCCGCTGGCTCGCTCCCCTTGTGGGAGCCGACGCTGAGATCGTCGAATGCTCGGCCTGGCTCCACGACATTCGCAAGCGGCTCGATGACTCCGGGGGTGCAGACACCCACGCCCAGGATGCGGCCGATGCGGTGGACGCCATCCTCGAAGGCACAGATTTCCCCACATCGAAGATTCCGTTTGTGAAGCAGGCCATCCTTCACCATGTGGGTCTCGGTCTCAGCCACCGACTCGAGCCAATCGAAACCGCCTGCCTGTGGGATGCAGACAAACTGAGCAAGATCGGGGCGGCCAGCCTGGTGCACTTCGCCTGCATCAGCGGGGGGTTCGGCCCCGTCGATACCGCCCAGATCCTGGAACGAGGAGATCGCTGGCTTGCATTCGCCCGGGGCATCGTGGATAGCTTGAATACCGCAATCGCCCGGAAGGAAGGTGAGCATCGTTTCCACTTTCTCATTCATCACTACGCCCAGCTTCGGCGCGAGTGGCATGATCCGATGCAGGAGAGCCGACCGTGAACTTTCTGGACCTGGTGCAGACCCTTCAAATGGCCCTCAAGGCCCTGCTGATGTACACCGATGCGCATCCCCGCGCCCAGGATGGACTCCGCGCCCTTGCGGAGGGCATCGAGGAATGGCTGGAAGACAAGCCCGCGCTCCATATTGCTGCTTCCGGAGGCAAAATTTTTCTGGACGGTGCACCGGCGGAAGGTCAGAACCTGCATACGGCCGCCCTGGTCCGCCAACTCTCTGAGCGCCAGATCGCGGGTTTTGTCATCCAACGCGGCGTGACACAGGCAGAAATTCTGGGGATGCTCAAAATCCTCATCCTCAAGCCGTCCAAGCTCGAAGAGATGGGCGGCGTGGCCAAGGTGATGGCCGACAAGAAGCTGCAGTGCATCACGCTCAGCCAGACCCAGTACAAGGAGGTCCGTGAGGGTGGCGAAGCTGAAGACACCGCCCGGACCCTTAGCGAGGCCACAGAGGCCCTGGCCACGCAGCTCCAGGCCGCCGCCCCTCTGCTTGCGGATGTTTCCAGCATGCTCAAGCGCTGGCAGGAGGGACTTGACTCCGGGCTGACTGGAGTTTCCGGGGCGCCCGGAGACGGGAGAGAGGCACCCCTGCCACCAGATCTCGCTTTCCTTGGCCCGGTCGCCATGGACCTGGACTGGGGGAACGGCTTCCCTACGGCTCCCCAGATCGAGGCTCTGCGCCAAGCGTTGAACGCGCTCCCCAGTCAGACTCTGCTGGCGATGCTCGGGAGGCTCGAGACCCTCCCTGAGACGCCGCCATCCCTGGGCCTGGCCTTCCAGTCCCTGGCGCCCGAACTGCTGGGTCAGGCGGCGTCTAGCCTGCTATTGCAAGGAGCCTCCTGGAGCGGACTGAAGGATCCGATCTTCGAGCTGATTCGGTCCTCTCCTCAGAAGCAGGCCATGCTGATCAGCCTCGAAGCCCAGTTCCAAAGCCACGGGCTGGAGCCCGGACGGGTGCAGGATCTCCTGCGGCAGATGGAGTGGGACAACCAGAACATCGAAGAGAAGCTGCAGCGGGCCACCAAGGAAGCGGCCCTCTGGAACCTGAGCCCTGACCAGCGCTTGTCCTTGCTCCGTGATCTGCTGGACTTGAATCGCCCGGAGCAGTTTCTCCAGGTGCTCGAACTGTTCTTGGAACAGCTCAACTCGGAGGATTCCCACCGACGGGACGCAGCCACCAAGGCACTTGCCGCGGCCTCCGGCTGGATGGAGAGCCCCGGCCTGCCCCTGGAGGCTCAGGGGTCCCTCATTCAGGGGCTCATGGCCCACTTTGGCTGGGAGCCGCTTCCCGCCATCCATCGCACCACGGCCGAGACGCTGGCGCGAATCCTGGCCTGCCTCGTGAACCAGGGCGAAATGCTTCAGGCTCAGGGCTTGTTCCAGGAGATGGAAAGCCTTTGCGCATTTCTGGAGGAACACCAGGAATGGCGAGGTTTGGCCCTGGCTAAACTCCGGGGACGGCTCTGCGCCGAGGACCTGATGAGCGCCGCAGTGAGGAGACTCCACGCAGTGGAGGCCGAGGAGATGCTCACCACGGTCATCCCCTATTTCGAATTCCTCGGGGAACCTGCAGCACGATACCTGGTCAACATCCTCGGAGAGGATCCCGATCGCAAGCGCCGGGGTCACCTGCTGGACATCATCCGCGTCATGGGGCCAGTCGCCATTCCCGCCCTGCAGGAGGGGCTCCGCTCCCCTACCTGGTACTTCGTGCGCAACACCCTCAACCTCCTGGCGGACATGGGCGATGCGGGGCTCCTCAACGAGGTGGCGATCTGCCTCCGTCATGCCGATGGCCGGGTGCGCCGTTCGGCGGTGAGGGCGATGTGGAAGCTCGGAGGACCCGCCGCCGGTCGGGACCTGCTGGTTTGCCTCCCGGGAACGGATCCCGAAACACAGTTGGAGATCCTCTTCGGCCTTGGCCAAATCCAGATCCCTGAAGCCGTTCCTGCGGTCATGGAATTGGCAAAAAATTCGAGAACTCACGAACGCCTGCGGATCAAGGCAATCGAGACCCTGGGGCAGATAGCCTCAGCCTCAGCCACTCCCGGGCTCCTGGAACTCGTTCGCCGCAAGGGGCGCATCTTCACCAGCGCCGAGGTCACCGATATCCGGATCGCCGCTGCCCGCGCGCTGCTTGCCATCGGGACTCCCCAGGCGGAACTGGACCTCAGGCAGATCGTGGCAGACGAATCCCGCAACCAGGACCGGGACGCCCTCCAGCGGATCCTGGACCTGCACTAAGATGTCCACCGCGCCCGAACCCCGGCAGTTGATGGAGGCCTTCGAGGCCTTTACGGCCGCCAGCCAGCAGCTTCAGGAACGCTACGAGGCCCTGCAGGGTCAGCTTGGTCGGCTTCAGAGTGAGCTCGAAACCGTCATCGAAGCGGTTCCTTTCGCAATCTGGGTCCTTGGCGAAGAAGGGGAACTGCGCTTCTCCAACCGTACCGAGGGCATGCCGGGCAGCTTTCAGGACGGGCCGCCACCCTGGGAGACCGGTGCTCCGGCGGGGCTTCGCCATTTCAAGGATCCCCAGGGGCGCGAGCGCTTCTTCGAGCAGGAGATTCGCCCCACGGGCTCGGGCCGCATCATCACGCTGCGGGATGTCACGGAGGCCCACCTCCGTGCCCAGCAGGCCACCCGGGAAGAGCGACTCCAGGCGATGGGTCTCATGGCGGCGGAACTGGCCCATGAGATCCGTAACCCGCTCGGCAGTCTCGCCCTTTTTGCGGGCATGCTGGTGGAGGATCTGCAGGCGCAGCCTGCCCAGTTAGAACTGGCCCAGCGGGTTCAGGAGAGCGTCCAGCGAATGAATACGCTGGTCACCAATACCCTCACCTTCAGCCGTGATCTGACGCCTAGGGTTTCCCCGCTGCCCTTGGCGGCCTTCTGGAACAGCATCAAGGCATCCTCGGGCCTGCCCGAGGCCATCGCCTGGGATAACCTGGTTCCCGAGGAAGCCCACTGGAGTGCAGACCCGGATCTGATCCGCCAGGTCGCGGTGAACCTCCTGCAGAACGCGGCTCGGGCGATGGAGGACCGGGAGGCCCCCCGACTGGTCCTGAGCGCTGCCCCGGAAACCCTCGACGGCATTCCGCACTGGCACCTGGTGCTGGAAGACAACGGCTGCGGGGTTCCTCAGGAGACGCTAGCCCGCATCTTCGATCCCTTCTTCAGCACCTTCGGAGGCGGAACGGGACTTGGCTTGGCCGTCAGCCACCGCATTCTGGTAGCCCATGGCGGGCTCCTGCACCTCGAAAGCCGGGTCGATGAGGGCACCAAAGTCCACCTCAGGCTGCCCGCGGCCTAGGAGGCTGTCGAGGCACTCGCCCCGGCTTCTGAAGAATACTTGGGAGGGCTCCTAGGCTAGGATAGGAGGGGCATGAACAACCCCAAGTCCCTGACCTCCCTTGCCGAATTGCTCCATCGAGCCCTGAAGGCACAGTCTCATTACGCCCAGGATCATCCCCAGGCAGTACAGACCGTCGAAGCGGTCCATGCGTGTCTGGCCGGGATCCTGGAGCAGGTCAGTCCCCTCATTCTCACCTGCTCAAGAAACAAGCTCTGGTGCCAAGGCCGGTTCATCGAAGGCTCACCCAATGCCACCCACTCGCTCGTGAAGGAGATGGAAAGCCGGGGGATGGGAGGACTCGTCTTCCACGCGGGGCTCGACACAGATGAACTGCAGTTGCTCTTTTTCGCCCTCCAGCTTCGCCCTCAGCGACTGCAGGAAATGGGGGGGGCCGACAGCCTATTCCCCGGGGGGAGCAGCCTGCGTGCGCTTCGGCTAGAGGCCCCCACCGAAGAACCTCCAAGTGACACGCCCCTTCCGCTCACGGTTGGAGGAGGTCTCGCGCCCGAGCATGTCCCGCCCCGCACGACCTCGAGTTCCACGGGCTCCATTCCCATCATCCCGCTGGACGAAGTCTGGTCGGGCACCTTCCCGCTCGAGGTGAACCCCGCGCCAATGCCAGAGGCGCCTTTCATCGCACCCACCGCACCCCCTTCGCTACCCGAACCCGCAGACGAACCCCCCTCGCCCGCAGCCCTTGCAGCCGATCTGCGCGCGCTCTTCGGTGCGGTGGTGCAGATGACTTCGGTACCGTTGAAGCCTACCGTCAACTCGCCCTGGGCTGCGGAGCAGCGCGAGGTGCTCAAGGAGTGCGGGTTCCTCCAACCCGATTTCAGCTCCGTCTCCGGCACCGGCACCCAATTGGGGCTGGGGCGGATGGATCCCGTCACCCTGCGTGATGCGCTCCGGGGGGCTCTTTCGGACCTCGATGCCATGACCCAGGGGCACATTCTCCTAGGGCTCCCCACCTTCCCCTCCGAGGAACAGGCCCTCCGCCGTGCCCTCGATTACCTCGGGCCCGAACTGCTTGCCACCGCAGTCGCGGAGGTGCATTTGCGCCTCGCCCCCTCGCGTTTCACACTCGCCCTGCTGGTCGCCTCGCTCCTGCAGTGTGTCAAGGATCGTGATCTTTCCCTGGAAGCCATCCGCGGGCGACTCCAGTTTGAAGGCTGGACCATCCAGGATGTCGACGCCCTGAAGGACGCCATCCTGTGGGAATGTCATGGCACGGACACCAAGCTGCGCATGAGCTTGATGGATCGCGGCGTATTCGAGCTGGATGCCCACCAGGTGACCACCCTGCTCCGCCAGTTGGTGCGGGGCAAGCGGGGCGAGGGTCTCGAGGATCTGCTCAACCAGCTGCAGGCAGGCTTCGCCAGCCCGGAAGTGCGGCGCAGGCGACTCGCTTCCGAGATCGTCGCGGATCTTGCCGAATGTCTGGACGAACCCGCGCTGACGGCGGAGAACATCCTGAGCCTGTCGCGAACGCTGCACGAACACATCATCCAGGAGAGCGACCCACAGTCGGGCCTCTGGAGCTGCCAGTCCATGGAGGCATTGCTCGGCCACTGGCTCCGAAAATCCAACTTCGAGGGCGTCTACCGGGAGATGCTGGCGCTTGGCGAACTGGCCCTCACAAAATCGGGAACGCCTGAGTGGAAGGCTCAGGCGGTGCGGGATCTGCTCTTCCGCATCGCGAGTCCTGACAACATGCTCACCCTGACGGACCTGCTCCACCACCACGGCACCCAGATTTCCCGGGGCCAGCTCCACTCGCTCCTCGCTCTACTGGGGCGTCCAGCTGCGCAGCATCTCGCCATGTGCCTGGAAATGGAAGAAGAGGCGGGGATCCGAATCAATCTCATCGATGCGCTGCGTGCCATCGGACGCAACGCGGTGCCTGCCCTCAAGGAGGCCTTGGCCTCGCCGAATCCTTCCCATGTTCGCAATGCCCTACTTTTGCTTGGAGAGATCGGCCACAAGCCAGCCTTTCCCGATGTCGCCCTGGCCCTCGAACATCGGGACCTGCCCGTGCGTCGGGCTGCCGTTGCGGCCGTGGCGGTCTTGGGCGAAGGTTCCCAGGCGGCCCAGGCGCTCTCGGCAGCCCTTGGGCGCTCCGAACCCGGACTCCAACTCGAGATCCTGGCGGTTCTCTCGGAACTGAAAGACCCGGTGTCCGTGTTCGCCGTGGCGGAACTGCTGCAGAACGCCAAGAGTTCCACTGAGGAATCCGCCCGGATTCGTCTCCGTGCCCTGGAGACCCTGGGGCTCATCGGATCGCCAGCCGCCATTCCGCCCCTCCAGGACATCTTCCGCAAGAAGGGGATCCTGGGCGGACGCGAAAGCACAGCCACGCGGCTCGCCGCCGCCAAATCCCTGGCGGCCATCAACACGCGCGAAGCGAAAGAGGCCATCGCCCTGGCTATGGACGGGGAACCCCACGAGGAGGTTCGTGCCGTCCTGCGCCAGTACCTGGTCGATGGGCACGCCTGACGCATCATGGGCGCCAGATTTTACACAAGAAAATAGGAGGAAGCATGTCCCTGCACATGGTCGGGCCCGGAAAATTGGCCCCTGAGATCGTCAATGCGGTCGTCGAAATCCCGTTCGGATCGCGCATCAAGTACGAGATCGACCATGTGACGAACCTAGTCAAGGTGGATCGTGTGCTATATTCACCCATCCACTACCCTGCTGAGTACGGCTACATTCCCCACACGCTGGCGGATGATGGGGATCCCCTCGATATCCTCGTGCTGATCCAGGGAGCCACCTACCCTGGCGTCGTCGTGGAAGCCCGCCCCATCGGGGCCTTGAAGATGCGGGACGACAAAGGCCAGGATGACAAGATCATGAGCGTGGCGGTTCATGATCCCAATTTCGCCCATGTCCACGCCCTGAAGGATCTCGCGCCGCATCTTCTGCGCGAGGTGGAGCATTTCTTCCTCACCTACAAGAACCTGGAAGCCAAGGATGTGCATAGCGATGGCTGGGTCGAACGGGATGAGGCCATGAACATCATCAACCAGGCCATCCAGGCCTATCGTCACTGATCCTGCCGAAAATGGACGGGCTCGACCTTTTCGAGCGTATCCTTCCTGATCCCGAAGGTGTCCCATGAGTTTGATCTGCTTCGACCTCGACGGAACGCTGGTCAACCCGCTCCCGGGGGTGGTTCATTGTGTGCGCGAAACTTGCGCCGCCTTCGACCTCCCCTGCCCCAGCACCGAGGAGATCCGGCCCTTTATTGGCCCCAGCGTGCGCGGCCTCTTCGTCCAACGCCTCGGATCTCAAGCCCCTGCCCGCATTGAATCCGTCATGGCGACCTACTGGAAGGTCTTCGGCGAGGAGGGCATCTTCGAACACCAGATCTACGATGGCGTCCAACTGATGCTGGGGCGCCTCAAGCGCCAGGACCACCGGATCCTTGTCATCACCGCCAAACCCGCCCCCTTCGCGCGCCGAGTCGCGCATCACCTCGATCTGAATCTGATCATCGATGAGGTCTTCGGCCCGGCTCCCTGCGATGTCTGGCCCGGCAAGGTAGAGTTCATGAAGAGCATTTGCCAGGGGGGGTCCCTCTGCTCTGGCGGCTACATGGTCGGCGACCGAGGCGAAGACATGAGGGCGGCGCGGGAATTCCAACTCAGGCCCCTGGGGGTCACCTGGGGCTTCGGCAGTCGCGAGGAACTCCTCCAGGGCGGTGCCGAGGCCTTATTCGACGCAATTCCACCCCTGGATTCCTGGTTCTGCCAGGAGCTTCCGGGCCCCGAGGTCCACGACCTGACGACGCGAGCCGAGTAAGGATGTGCTCCCCTGCAGTCCTTCCTGTTGCCAGATCGCGGGCAGGCAGTAAAACTGTGCAGAAGAATGTAGATCGGTTGTCCTGAATCCATTCTGGAACGCTAAGGAGAAATGTCGTGCCTAAGTCCCCCTCTGCTCCACGAGTCGCGGCCATCGTTGGCCCCTTCACCTCCGGGAAGACCACCTTGCTGGAAAGCCTGCTTTTCGCGTCCGGTGCGCTGCCCCGCAAAGGCTCGGTCAAGGAAGGCAACTCTGTGGGTGATTTCTCTCCGGAAGCCCGCGCGCGGCAGATGAGCCTCGATGCCGATGTCGCCACGACCACCTACCTGGACGAATCCTGGACCTTCATCGCCTGTCCCGGCTCCGTGGAATTCCTGCAGGAAATGACGGGTGCCCTGATGGTGGCGGATGCGGCCATCGTGGTGGTGGAGCCCGATCCCAACCGTGCCATGATGGCGGCTCCCATCCTGAAATTCCTCGACGACCACAAGATCCCGCATCTCATTTTCGTCAACAAGATGGACGGCATGGAGGCGGCCAAGTATCTGGGCGCCACGGTGGAGGCCCTTCAGTCCTGGTCAGCCACGCCTCTGGTACTGCGCCAGTGCCCCATCATCGAAGGCGATCTTCTGAGTGGTTATGTCGATCTTTCCTTCGAACGCGCCTTCCACTACAACGCCCACCAGGAATCCACCCGCATCGATATTCCCGGCAACCTCCAGGACGAAGTGGCCGCAGCCCGCATGGAAATGATGGAAAAGATCTGTGCCCTGGACGACCAGTTGATGGAGATGCTGCTGGAAGAGCGCCTGCCCGGCATGGAGGAAGTCTTCAAGGTCATGCGGGG
>CAIPUA010000012.1 GCA_903868115.1 uncultured Holophagaceae bacterium | reverse complement strand
TGGGCATGGCGGAGCTGCTGGCGGATTCGGAACTGACCGATGAGCAGCGGGCATTCGTGGCGACCATCAACCACTCCGGGGGCAGCCTGCTCGCCCTGCTCAACGACATCCTGGATTTCTCCAAGATCGAGGCCGGGCAGTTGACCATGGAATCGGTGCCCTTCGATCTGGAGCGGCTGGTCTTCGATGTGGCCGATCTCTTCCGCGCCCGGCTCGAAGGCGCCCCGGTGGAACTCCTGGTGGATTTCGATCCCGCCACGCCCGCCCAGGTCCAGGGTGACCCCGGACGGCTCCGCCAGATCCTGAACAACCTCGTGAGCAACGCCGTCAAGTTCACTTCGGCCGGGCACATTCTCATCGAGGTGCACGCCACACCCCTCGCCGAGGGCCGCATGACCTACCAGGTGAGCGTGCAGGACACGGGCCTCGGCATTCCCCCCGAGAAGCAGGCCCGGCTCTTCCAGGCCTTCGTCCAGGCCGACGCCTCCACCTCCCGGAAGTATGGCGGTACGGGCCTCGGGCTCGTCCTCGTGAAACGCATCGCGGAAGCCATGGGCGGCAGCGTCCGCCTGGAGAGCCAGGAAGGGCTCGGCACGCGCGTTTCGGTCGACCTCCCTCTGGAAGCCGGGGTCTGTTTGGAGGACACGCGCGCCGGGGGCGCAGAACTAACCGGGAAGCGCATCCTGATCCTGGATGACCTGGCGCTCAACCGCAAACTCATGGGCCGACAGCTCCAGGCCCACGGGGCCACCACCCTGGCCGCCGCCTCCGGGACCGAAGGACTCCAGCAGATCGAGGAGGCCCTGGAGCGCGGTGAGCCTTTTGATGCTGTGCTGGTGGACCTGCACATGCCGCCGGGCATGGATGGCGCGACCTTCGGCAAGCAGGTGCGCAGCGACCCGCGTTGCCGCTCCACGGCCCTGGTGGTGCTCACCGCCACGGGCGTGCGCGGCGAGGCCGCCGAACTGGCCGCGTTGGGTTTCGATGGCTATCTTCTGAAACCGATCGGTGGCGACCTCCTGGCCCGGGCCCTGGTGGCCGCGCTCCATCGGGCCGCAGGACCGCCGGGCGCGGCGCTGGTGACGCGCCATTCCGTGTCGGATAAGGAGGCGCGGCCCACCTCGGAACTGCGGTTCCCGCCCCAGACCCGGCTGCTGCTGGTGGAGGACACGGAAGTCAATCAGGCCGTCGCGCGGAGATTCCTGGAACGCGCCGGGGCCACCGTGGTGGTGGCGGACAACGGCCGGATCGCCCTGGAAAAGCTGGTCGCCCAGCCCTTCGACCTCATCCTGATGGACTGCCAAATGCCCGAGATGGACGGCTTCGAAGCCACCAAGCAGATTCGCGCCCTGGAAGCCGGGACGGATCGGCACATCCCCATCCTGGCCATGACGGCGCACGCCATGGTGGGGGACCGGGCACGCTGCCTAGCCGCGGGCATGGATGACTACCTCACCAAGCCGATCTCCCGCGATGAGCTGGTGGGTGGCGTGACGCAATGGCTGCCCCCGAAAGAGGCCGGCGCTTTACCCGCGCAGGCCCTGTCGGCGCCCCTGCCGATGCCCACCACCGGGTTCCCCACGCCTCCGCCGGAACTCGAATTGAACCTGGAACTCTTCCAGAAACTCTGGGAGGTGTTCGACCAGGATGGCCAGGAGATGGGCACCGTCGTCATCGAGCCCTTCACGCGCCGGGGCCGGGAACTGCTGCAGACCCTCCGCCAGCGCGTGGCGGCCGGGGACGCCCCCGGCATCAAGGCCGCCGCCCATGCCCTGAAAGGCTCTTCCCGCACCCTGGCCCTGAGTGCCCTGGGACAGCTTGCCGAGGACCTGGAGCACGGCGCCACCACCTCCCCCCCGGAAACCCTGACTGCCTTGCTCGACCAAGCCGACACCGCCTTCGCCGCCGCCTGCCAGTTCCTCCGCGCCGTACGGGGCGAGTGAACCCGGGTCGCGCGTGGACAACCGACAAAAGAAGAACCGCAGAGGGCTCAGCGCGGCGTGCGAACCTTCCGCCTCATCGCGGTCGCCCTATTCGCGTTCATTCGCGTCTATTGCGGTTCCAATTTTTTTTGGAAACCGCTGATGCACGCGGATGGACGCTAATAAAAACAGATCCTGGTTTTTCGAATTCGTGTGCATTCGTGTGCATTCGTGGTTTCAGTTCTTTTCCTTTTTCCTCGGTGTTCATCATCTCTGTTGAAACCGCGTCAGAGCTTAAACCGCTTCACCAGATCCTTCAGTCCCTCCGCGACCCTGGAAAGTTCATCCGCCGTCCGGGTGATTTCGTGGACGGTGGCGGACAGCTCCTGGGTGGCCGCGGCGTTCTGATCCAAGCGCGTGGAGGTCTGATCCATGAGCCGACGCACTTCCACGCCGGTATTGCCTTGTTCCTTCGTGAGTTGGGCGATGCCCTGGATGCTGCGGGCGACCTCGGAAATGTGCTTGCGGATGTCATCCAGGTGTTGCAGGGTGACGGCCACGCTGCTGGCGCCGCCCTGCACCGCATCCCGGGTGTTGACGATGATCTGTCCGATCTCCTTGGCGGCCTGGGCTGAACGCTCGGCGAGCTTGCGAACCTCCTCGGCCACCACCGCGAAGCCCTTGCCCTGCTCCCCGGCCTTCGCGGCTTCGATGGCGGCATTGAGGGAAAGCAGGTTGGTCTGGCGGGCGATATCTTGGATGACCAGGATGGCCTGATTGATGCGCGTGGTGGTGTGTTCGATCTCCTGCATGCCTCGGGCCGCACCCTTGCCCGCTTCGGCGCCCTGGTCGGTATCGCGCACGGCCACTTCCGTTTCGGTCACCGTGAGCCAGGTGTGTTCCTCCATGGCCTGGACATTGTTCATCAGCTTCTGCAATTCGTTCACGACATCCTGGCCCGCTTTCAGCAGCGCCTCGCCGCCTTTCGCCGCATCATCCACAGTGCGGGACATCTCGTCGGCGCTGGCGGCTAGCTGGGTGCTTCCCGAAGCCACCTGCTCCGAGGCCTGCTCCACACTGAGCAGGGCCGTGTTCAATTCCTGGGCCATGGTGTTGAAGCCCTTTCCGAGTTGACCGATCTCGTCCTCACTCTTGATCTCGGCCCGAACGGTCAGATCACCCTCGGCCATTTTCTGGATCGAACCCGAAAGCGCCGACAGGGGGTGCAGGATGACCCGGCGCACGAAGTAGCTGAGGATGAGGCTGATGACGCCAAGCACCAGCATCCCCGCACCGATCCCCAGCCACCGCTGGTCGCGCACCTCCTTGTGCAGGGCGGCCGTGGAGACGGATACCCCGAAGGCCGCCACCAACTCGCCCTCCTTCCGGCCCTTGAAACGATCCACGCCGAAGGCGCTGTGGCACATCGTGCAGGAATCCTGCAACCGGACGGGAGCGTAGGCGATCAGGTAGGGTTTCCCGCCAGCATCCGCATATTCCCGCTGCTGAAGCTCCTCTTTGTCGTTCGCGGCGAAGGTCTTGAGCACGCTCTGCTCGAAGGCCCCTTCATCACCCGCCTTGGCGGGATCTCCCACGATGACCCGGTGAAAGTGCATACCGTGGGTGTTGCAATAGTCTTCCGCGGCGGAGTGCATCATGAAGCGGGAGGTGGTCGCCAGGGAGGCCAGGTGGTCCCGGAAGGCTTGTTCCGCCTTCTGGGTCTGGGTCAGTCCCGTGAACCACACCACCAGACCAATCACGAGGACCAATGCCCCGGCTACCGGCAGGAAAAATTGCCACGCCAAGCCTCGCTTGCCCATGTGGAACTCCTTTGGTCTTTAGATTATGGAAAATTGATCGATTTTTACTTTAGCCGAGTCTTGAAGGTGAAGATCAATTCCATGCGGAAGAAGTACCCTGGGTCCCGGTCCGCATAGAAGTCGCCGGGTGCGAGATTTTCGTATTGAACATGCCCCTTCAGACTCTCGTTGAGCTGGTAGTCGGCCCGCACCTGCCAGAGACCGCCCCGGCTCCTGCCGGTGCCGAAGGTGGCGCTGGGAGCCGCAGGGGCCTGAAAGGCCGACATGCGGTAGTAGGTGCCGCGCAGGGCCAGACCCGGGCAGGGGGCCAGGCGCACTTCTGCCTGCCACATGCTGGTGTTCGTGCCATAGGCCACGCCATTTTCCGGCACCATGCAGTTGATGTTGAGATCACTGTAAGCGGGCCAGCGGCTGAAGATGGGATCCCAGCCGCCAATTTTAGAGGAATGGGGATCGGTGCCGGACATGCCGATGTAGGCCAGGGCCAGGGAGGGCTTCCAGGGGGCCTCGAAGGCTTTCTTGGTGCGGGCGTAGCCGGCCCAGGCGCCGATGGTTTTGGCTGCGACCAGCCCGTTGGGATGGGCCTCCTGGGTGCCGGACTGGCCCGCCACTTCCCCGACCACGGACCAACCCTGGCCCAGAGCATGCGTCACCCGCCCACCCAGCGTGCTGAGGCGGCGGTCGGGCTGGAACATGGGATTGGAAACCGCGCGGTAGTCCTGGAGTTCGGTCTTGTAGAAATAGTAGCCCTCGATCGTGGTGCCCTTGGCCGGCGCGCCCGTGTAGTAAAGGCCCAGGGCCTTTTCGTCCCACTCGTTGAGGCGCATCAGTTCCTTGGGATTGTCGGTGGCGTTGAGCCCGGGCAGATACTTGTCCCGGGTGGGATCGGTGATGGCGAGGAACTCCAGGGTGGAATTCCCGAAGGTCCAGGCCAGGTCCAGGGCGTTGAAATAGCCGGCCCGCGAACCGTCCAGGGAACCCCCGTCCATGAGCACGAAGCCTTCCCCTTTCATCAGGTTCTGGCGCCCCACCTTCACGGTCCAGGCCGGGTTGAAGCGATACTTCGCATAGAGGGTCTCGACGAAGATCTCCCGACCGTGATAGGCCACATCCGGCCGCACCACCTTGCGGTTCTCGTTGGCGATGCCTGCGGCCAACTCCAGATCCGGTCCCAGGTTCCAGGTGGCCCAGAGCCGGGAGCGCATGCGGTAGTGGAGACGCCCGTCGTTCAGCGCATCGGAGTGATCGATGATGTTGTTCCACTCTTCCGAGCGCACCCTCTCCTCGAACCCCAGTTCCAGGCTGTTGCCACTGGGGGTCTGAGCGGACAGGGGGGCACCCAGCGCCGTGAGAAACAGCACCCTGGCCAGGGCGGTCAAAGGGGAGGGGATGGACATTTTCATGGTGACCCCTATGCGGTGGGCCTGATTTTCGGAAACAACGGCCAAGCGCGTCTCGAGGAGCCCAAAATGGGCTCTCAGAAAATTCTCTGATTTCAAGAAAAAAGGATCGACACCCGATATGATTGCAGATGAATTCTGGAACTTCAATGCTTTCAACAATAAGCAATACATGAACGGAGGGTTCTTTCGTCATGCTCAAAAAGTTGCTGCTCACCTCCATCGCCCTTTTCAGTCTTTCCATTGCCGTGAAGGGAGGAGAACGCGTTGTCATCGGCGTTTCGCCCTCGCTCACCGCGACCCTGAACATCATCGCGAAAGAGCAGGGTTATTTCTCGCAGCAGGGGGTCGACGCGGAGATTCGCGTCATCGCTTCGGGCAGCAAGGCCGTGGTGATGATGCTCAACGACGAACTGGACATTTCGGAGTCCTCGATTTTCGCCCTGGTCGCCAACAGCTTCAAACGCAATGATTTCAAAATTTACACGCAGGTATCTATTTCGGGCAACGACAACATGATCATCGCCCGGAGAGACCGGGGCATCCGGAAAATCGCGGACCTGAAGGGCAAGCGGATCGGCGTACTCAAGGGTGCCTTCCCGCAGTATGTGCTGGACCTCATGCTGCTGAACGCCGGTATCGAACCTAAAAAAATCCAGGTAGTGATGGAGGAGAACGATCTGCTATACAAGATGCTGGCCTCCGGAGAACTGGACGCGGTCTGCTTCTACGGCGGGTGGGTCGACAGAGCCACCAGGATCCTGAAGGACAACGCGATTTTGTTCCACGATGAAAAACTCGTTCGCGTGACCGTGGTGCATGCCGGCAAGACCAAGACCTTCGAGCGCAATCCGGGGTTGTTCACGCGCATCCTGAAGGCCTACATCAGCGCTGAGGACTATGTGAGAAAGAATCCCGAGGCGGCTAGAACGGCGGTGGTGGAGTATCTGAAGTTGGATCCGGAAAATGCCAAGAAGGTCTGGAAACCGAACATGGTCCATGTTGCCCTCGAGCAGTCCCTGCTCAAGGACATGGAAAACATGGCCCAGTGGCAGATCGACACCGGTGTGCAGACCGGTCCGAAATTTCCGAATTTCATCAATCTCATTCACTTCAAAAGCCTCATGGCAGTCGACTCCAAACGGGTAACCATCGCCCACTAGGAGCCGCTTGTGATCACGATGAACCTGAAAAACCGCTTCAGGCTGTTCATCTTCAGCCTGATCCTCCTGCTGGCGGGCATCGCCGTCATGGGGACGGTCGGCGTTCTGCAGACCCGGACGCATATTCAGGAAGCCATCGGCATGGATGAGCTGGTGGTCCAGCTCTATGCCCTGCGGATTCTTGACAGCGAATATGTGGCCGCCCCTTCCGAGCGGGTCCGACAGCAGTGGGTGGCCATCCATGATCAGATCGAAAGCAAGCTGGCCCAGCAGCGCGGCATTCCCAACGAGGTGGCGGAGGCGTTCAAGGGTCTCGAAGAGATCTTCGAGCGTCTTGCGGCACTGCCGGAAGCGCCGCCGGGACTGGAGGCATCACAAAGGCGCCTCAGAAACCAGATTGCGATGTCCCTCGATCTGGAATCGCAACGCGTCATCGACTGGGCGTCTGAGATTTCCAGACGGTCGAAAATCATCATCGTCCCGCACCTGATGCGCATCGGTGGGGCCCTGCTGGCCGCCGCGCTGTGCGTGGCGGTTGCCATGATTACGATCATGTCCCGCACGGCCCGACGCCTCCTTTCCTCCCTTACGAAGCTCAAGGACGGTGCGGAGGCGATCGCCGATGGAACCCTGGGGTTCCAGGTCGAGCTGGTCGGCAGCGATGAAATCGCCGCGCTGGGGAGTTCCGTCAACCGAATGAGCCGCGATCTGCTGGACTCCTACGAGCGACTCCAGGTCAGCGAAAGTCAGTTCCGCAGCTATGTGGAGGACGCGCCCATCGGTATTTTCATCTGTGATGAAACGGGTCGCTACCTGGAGGTCAACCCTGCGGCAACCTTGATCACCGGCTACACCCGCGAGGAATTGCTGGCGGTCGGCATCCCGGATATTTTGCCGCCGGAAGCCCATGCAGCCGCCGCCCTTGCTTTCCAGGAGGTGGCTGGGACGGGACGAACCAGTGCGGAGTTCGCCTTCAGGTGCAAGGATGGTCGAATCGGCACCTGGTCCCTGGAGGGCGTGCGACTGTCTCCCACGCGCTTCATGGGCATGGTCACGGACATCACTGAGCGCAAGCGGGCGGATGAAAACCTGAAACTGACCACCGAACGCCTGTCACTGGCGGCGCGGGCAGGCGGCGTTGGCATCTGGGACTACGACCTTGCCAACAATCGGCTGCTTTGGGACGACGAGATGTATCGCCTTTACGGCATCACGGCGGATGAGTTCGGTGGCGCCTACGAGGCTTGGAAGGCTGGACTGCACCCGGAGGATGTGCTGCAGGGTGACGCCGCAATCCAGGCGGCCATCCGCGGAGAAAAGGAATTCGATACCGAATTCCGGGTGGTCTGGCCGGACGGGAGCATCCACAACATCCGCGGCATCGCCCTGGTGCAGCGCGACGGCTCGGGCCAGCCCCTGCGCATGATCGGCACCAACTGGGACATCACCGAACAGAAGAAGGCGGAAATCATCCTCGAGCAGAAGAACGCGGAGATGGAGCGCTTCACCTACATGATCTCCCACGATCTCAAGAGCCCGCTGGTGACGGTGCAGACCTTCCTGGGCTATCTGGAACAGGATATGGAACAGGGCAATGCCGAGCGGGTCGCGAAGGACATGGGTTTCATCCGCAATGCCACCGGCAAGATGGGACGCCTGTTGGGGGATCTGCTGGAGGTTTCCCGGGTCGGGCGCGTGGTGAATCCGCCGGTGAAGGTGAGCCTCGCCGAGCTCATTCAGGATGCCCTCGCCGCCGTGGCCGGAGCGATATCGACCCAGTCTGTGGCGATTCAGGTGGAGGCCCCGCCCCTGAGCCTCCTCGGGGACCGTCCCCGGCTGGAGGAGATCTGGCAGAACCTAGTCGAGAATGCGGTCAAGTACATGGGCGATCAGCCTTCCCCCCGGATCGAGCTGGGCGTCGAGGGGCGGGGCGCCGGGTCCGTGTTTTTCGTGCGGGACAACGGCATGGGCATCGATCCGCGCTTTCACACCAAGGTCTTCGGGCTGTTCGAAAAACTGGATGCGACCAGCGAGGGCACCGGCCTGGGGCTGGCCCTCGTCAAGCGGATCGTCGAAATCCACGAAGGCCGAATCTGGCTGGAATCTGAAGGACTCGGACAGGGCACCTGCGTCCGGTTTACCCTGCCCCTGGCACTCAAGGGCCGAGCCAAGGAACAGCGATGAAAAGCAAAAACAGGAAAAGAAACCTGCCACCGATAAACACCGATAAAAGACGATGGAAATATTCGCAGAATCGCCGGGCAGGGACTCCGGGCCATTCTTCCTCCGCGGGCCTCAGCCTCGCTCCGATTTTCTCCGCGTTGAGCAATTCGACCCGCATCGACCCCACCCCACGACCCAAGCAGAAGGTCCGGAGGCCGCGCTGCGAAGCGCAAACCCCACTTCCTGTTGAATCCCGCAGAGTTGCTTTAATCACCGTTCATCACCGTTC
>CAIPUA010000011.1 GCA_903868115.1 uncultured Holophagaceae bacterium | reverse complement strand
GGATGTTTTTCTGAAAGGATCGCTTCGGGGACGGCATTCCATGGGTGAAGGTGTTCTTCATCTCCGAGGTGCCCCATGAAAAAACTGCTTCCCTCCATCTTCTTCAGTGCGAGCCTGCTGGGCTCGGGCGCGGTCGCCTGGATGGCCCAGGACAAGGCCACCGAGTGCCTGCCTCCGCGCACCGGGGGTGATCCCAGTGATGCCCAGATCCGGGATGCCTTCGGCAAGCAGGGCATCCGCATCAACGGGGCCGAGGTCCAGGGCCTCCGGGCCAATGTGCTGCTCGCCCTCCAGGAGGCCCGCGCTCACGGGGTCGGCAACAGCAAGGTGGACTTCGCCGCCGTGGAGATCGCCCACGATTTGGGGCTGGATTCCGGGGCGGGTTCCAATACGGTGCGCAATATCGTGGCGGCCCTCGGTTACCTGATGAATCAGCGGGGTTTCGTGCCGCCTCGTCCCGTGCCTCCACAGCCCATGGAATGGCGCAGCTACTTCAACGAGACGGTGAACCTTTGGCATCAGCCGGATTTCCTGCAACTCATGGGGCGAAACCAGTTCCATCCCGTGAAGATCAGTTGGGAGGACATCGGGCGCCACCAGGGCAGTGCGTGGGGCGATCGCATCAGCGATGTGGGCATCTGGGTCCGCGAGGACGAGCGGGATCCATCCTCTGCAAAATTGGCGCTCTCCGTGCGTCGGGATGGCAACTTCCGCGACAAGGTGCTGATGGTGCCCGCCGACAAGATCAAGATCCATGTGAAGTCCTGGGGACACACGGTGGAGAAGACCCTGCCGCAGCGACTCCAAGAGTTGGGTCTTGCTTCGGCGACTCGCGATCGGAACGTGATCGTATCAAACCAGTTCGCCATCGTGCCCGTGCCCTCGCGCAGCATGCGCGGCGCCTCGCCGAAGGGTGTGCCGCCCCGGGCGGCCTTCACCTTCAGCATCTTTCCTTACGGTTCCACCAATTTCGTGATCACGGATGTCATCGAAGGCAGTTCGGATGCCATCGTCGGCCCCGGCACCCACCAAGTCCTGATGGCCAATATCAAAGGGCAGAAGGCTCCCTTCACGGCAAGTCGCGCCGAGGACCGGCCCGACCTGCTCCGCATGGAGAAGGAACTGAAAGCCAGAGGGATGGATGTGGATGTGCAGCGCTACTACCTTATCCAGATTCCTCTGCGCCGCGACCGCACGATCCAACTCAGCAACCTGGGCACGCCGCCCCTGGCCCGGGCCTTTGCAGGGGTCTATGGAACCGTGGAATGCGTGGCCGCGCCTTCTGCATCCGCTCCCATGGCGCTTGGCGCCAGCAAGGCCGAAGAGAAGATGAAGGCCCAGGGGGCAGATGCGGTCTCGGGCCTGGACAAAGTGGCCATCGGCCACGGTGAGGTGGAAGGGACCTACTTCCTGGGCTCCGGCTACCAGGGCGCCCGGGCCGACGAACCCATCCGGGTCACGGTGGTCTACTTCGTGACGCCCGTGGGCAAGGTGACGACCCGGGACATGGACACCTTCACCAAGGCCTTCGCCCAATGGGATTCCCAGGCCATCTGGGGCGGCAGCTTCGTCACCAAGGAGTGATTCACACCATCGGCCGATCGCCTTCCCAGGTGGTGAGCAACTGTGCCACCAGCGGCTGCATACGCACCAGGGCCTCGTCGATATCATCGGCCTTCAGGTCTCGGTGCGTGATGAAGCGCAAAGCGGAACCCACGGGCAGGACCCGCACGCCGACACCTTCCGTGAGGCTCAAGGCAAGTGGGATATTCAGCACGGGCACCAGCAGGATATTGGTTTCGGGCTCGGCCACATTGAGCCCCATGTCCCGGAGGCCTACTGCCAAGCGTGCGGCCTTGGCGTGGTCCTCGGGGATTCGGGGCAGGTAGTCGAGGGCCACCAGGCCCGCCGCGGCCACCACGCCGCCCTGGCGGACCCCGCCCCCGAGCATCTTCCGAATTCGCCGGGCTTCCTCGATGGCCGCTCGGGTGCCGCAGAGCAGCGATCCCATGGGTGCGCCCAGGCCCTTGGAGAGGCACACACTTACGGTATCGGCACCCCAGGCCAGATCCGCCAGGGAAGCGCCCGTGGCGGCGGCGGCGTGCCAGACCCGCGCACCATCCAGATGCACCTTCAACTGCTTCGCCTGCGCCGTCTCCACCAAGGCGCGGTGCTCGGTGGCGCTCGTGCAAGTGCCCCCTGCGAAGTTGTGGGTGTTTTCCAGGCAGAGGAGCGTGGTCCTGAGCGCGTAGTAGGGGCCCGGATTGCCTGCGGACCGGCTCACCTGGATGGGCGTGGGTTTGCCGGGGCCGCCCTCCCAGGGCAGAGCCTCGGGCATGCCCCCAGCCAACCAGGCCGCCGTGCCCAATTCTGAACCCAGCACATGGGCCGCCACCGGCGCCAGGAACCGATCCCCCCGGGACAAATGCAGCATCATCGCAATCCCGTTGGCCATGCAGCCTGTGGGCGCCCACAGCGCTGCTTCTTTGCCCAGCAGCTCCGCCACCCGCCGCTCCAGTCGATCCATGGTGGGATCCCGCTCCAGTACATCATCGGCCACTTCGGCGGCCGCCATCGCCGCCCGCATCTCGGGCGAAGGGACCGTCACGGTGTCAGAGCGGAAATCAAGCAAGCGCATGGGAACTCCCGGCAAGGCCTTGGGCTGCGGGTAATTGAAACATGGTCGATATTTTGGGGTTTACAAAACCAGTTTGCGATGCAAACTGGTTTTGTAAAGAGAACGGGATGCCATGGAAAAGAACCTCGGGGCAAAAGCGGGAATGGGAGGAAGCATGAGATCGGAGAAGGCGTGCGAAAAAATGGCGGAGCTCACCAAACGCTACGCGGCCTATGGTGCGGAGCGCGGCGGGTTGGTGGCCTTGTGCGGGGGCCTGCTATTGGGGGGGATCTCGGCCTTGGGCACCTGGTGGAGTTCGGATGTTGTGGCCCTGAACCTCTCAGCCTGGCGGGCTTTTTATGGAAATCCGGATGGCCGGGGGGATATCCTTCTCCCCCTTTGGCTCAGGCTCACCGCCTGGGTGATGCCCTTTCTCTTCCTCGCGGTCAGCGCATGGCTGCGGCATCGGCTCTACATGGGCTTCGGGCGCGTGAAGGCCCTGGAGGTGAAACAGCCGACGCCCAATATTCGTATTTACTGGGGCGGCTTCCTGGCGATCGTGCTGGCGATTCTGATCGCCATGGGCTTTGGCGCGTTCAAGGGCGGCAACGCCGCGGGGCTGCGGCTGCTCGGGGAGTGCTGCGTGGGGGCGGGTTTCGTGGGAGCCGTGCGGGTGCGCCAGCCTCGGGGGGATGAAATGGCGCTGCTGCTCCTTCTCTGGGGCAACGCCGGATTTAGCTTTGCAGGCACGATTTGGCTCTGGGTTCCCAGCTCCTGGCTGATGGCCCTGTTCGGCTTGATCCTCGCGATCCGCGGGCTGTTCCAGCATCGCGCCTTCCTTGAGCTGCGCCGGGAACTCGAGGCGCTGGATCCGCCGGAGGCTGCTGATGTCTGACGCGAATCCCGATCTCCAGCCCATCTTGACCCTCGATCGTACGGTGCACGAACCCTCTCGCCTCGCCATTCTCACGGTGCTTTCGGCGGCGGAGGAGGTGGAATTCCTTTTCCTTCAGCGGGTGACGGGCCTCAGCAAGGGCAATCTTTCGAGCCATACCCAGAAGCTGGAAGGGGCGGGGTATCTGGAAACGGTGAAGGCCTTCCGGGGGCGCATTCCGGTGACGAGTTTCCGCATTACCGACGATGGCAAGGTGGCGCTGAAGGCCTATCACAAGCAACTGCGGGCGCTTTTGCCCGAGGAGAAGAAGCGATGAATACCGTCGAACTCTCGAAGCTCGAATGCCTGACGAAGGACTACGCCGCCTTCCAGGCGCGCAAGAGCGGGCTGGCCACGGCGTTGGGAGGGCTCCTCGCTATTGTGATGTTCCTTCTGTACTGCTTGCTGGTCCCCATCTCCAATGGGTTTCGCCTGCACTGGCCCAGGCCCGTCGTCCGCATTCTGGCAATCCTGATCTTTGCCACCCCCCTGCTCTGGGCTGCCCTGAAGCCACTCTTGGGTCGGCTCCTTTACCGCAGCCTTGGGGAGGTAAAGCTGAAGCCGGAGGTGACATATGAGCGTCAGCGCTGGTACTGGGTTTACGGCATCGTGATGTTCCTACTCCTGTTCCAGACGGCCGCTCTTCTCAGCTTCATCCAGGGTTTCCTGGGCTACCTCAGCCATCCCCCCGCAGTTGGACAAATCCCCACGGATTTGCCTTCCCACTGGCGGTCCTGGCTATGGGTGGGCGTCATGCCGTGTGCATACGCCCTGATGGCGCCATGGTGCATCCGGGGCAGGGAGGAGGCGCGGGCCTATTCGGTGCTCGTGGCCCAGGGTGTCATTTTTACCGTGGCGGGATTTTCTTTTCGCGGCGTGAACTACAGCGCGGCCTCCGAGGCATGGTGGGGGGCCGTCTGGTTCATCCTCCAGATGGTGATCCTTGGGTGGGCCACCCTGGCAATCATTCGCGGACGGAAGGAACACCGCGAATACCTGGCGATACTCCGGAACCTGCCCAGGGAGGAAGCATGAACGCGGTGGATCTCTCCAAACTCGAAGCTTTGACCAAGGACTACGCGGCCTTCCAGGCCCGCAAGAGCGGGCTGGCTACGGCATTGGGGGGGCTGATGGCCCTGCTGCTGATCATCGTTCCGATCTACAAGCCGGTGCTCGATTTCCGGCCCGGCCATCTGGGCTGGCTGCAACTGATGCTCGCCACGCCGCTGATCTGGCTGGCACTCAAGGGGCTGCTCGCGCGCTGGCTCTACCGAGGCTTCGGGCACGTCAAGTGCCTGCCGGATGTCAGGGCCGAGCGCACCCGCTGGTTCTGTGTCTTCGGCATCAGTGTCTTCCTTGGAGGTTTCCTGACAGTCGGGTTGGTGGGTTTTACCAGCGGCGTGCTGGGATTGCCCCGCGATCCTGCGGTCCTGGCCAGGGCCCTTGAGAAGTATCATTGGGCGCTTCCTCCGGTCTGGATGACGACTATGCCGTTGCTCTATCTCCTGGCCGCACCCTGGTGGATCCGGGGTGTTGAGGAGGCTCGTGCCTATGCCGTGCTGGTCGTCCAGTGCTGCCTGTGGGTTTGGCAACTGATGGTCTTCGCCTATCTACCCTGGCGTGAGGGTCCCGAGCACATGGGGTTCACTGGGGCCACAATCATCGGAGTGCTGGTGCTGGCCCTGGCGGTAACCGGCTGGGGTGCGCTGGCCATGATCCGCGGCTGGAAGGAACACCGGGAATATCTGGCGCTGCTGCGGACACTGCCTCCGGCTGGGGGGGAATGAACCGGGTGGCTCTGGCAAACTGAACCTTTGCGGAGCCTTGATGAACCTGCTGCATGCGATCCTGCTCGGACTAGTCCAGGGCCTTACGGAATTCCTGCCGGTTTCCTCCACGGCGCACCTCACCCTGGTGGAAAACCTGCTCATGGGCCGCAGCATGCCGCTGGCCTTCGATGTGCTGCTGCATGTGGGCACGCTGCTGGCGCTTTGCGTCTACTTCCGCAAGGAGATCGCCCAGGTCTTGCGGGGCATCTTCGGCGGAGATGCGGAGGGTCGCAGACTGGCGCTCTGGCTCTTTCTGGCGATGATCCCCACGGGTGTGTTTGCACTAGCAACCAAGTCGTTCAAGGAAGCGGCCAAGGGTCACCTCTGGCTCTATGGCGTCTTCCTGCTGCTGACAGCGAGCCTGCTCTACGCGGCCAATGAGCTTTCAAAAAAGAGGGAAGGGCGGGACCTCGGCGGGATGAACGCGCTGGACGCGCTGGCCATCGGCTCCATCCAGGGACTGGGAGGTGGCTTCGGTCTCTCCCGCAGCGGCTCGACCATCGCCATGGGGGCCTTCCGCGGGTTGGCGCTCCCCGCTTCCACTCGCTTCAGCTTCCTCTTGGGCATTCCCACCATCGCGGCGGCCGCCCTGGTCGAAGGGCGAAAGCTCGTGCAGCCTCTCCTCCTGGGGCAGGCCTTGCCTGCGGATATGGCCTTCCCTGCCGGTTCTGCTCATCCGGCCATTCTTTGTGCCGTGGGCGTGCTGGTTGCGGCACTTGCCGGATACGGGGCTATCGGCCTCCTGGATCGCTTCACACAGAAACCCAGACTGGGCGGTTTCGCGCTCTATTGTCTTGGCGCCGGTGCCCTGTTGATCTTCCTGGGCCTCCGCTGAGCCCCCTCCAGCCCGCCATTCGCCGGTCCCGACCTTCGGTTCGTCGCGCCAGCCGAAGCAGGGGCCCCCGACCCAGTTAGACTTCCCCAGTTCAATTCGTTACAACAGGAGGCCCGCGTGATCCAGCTTATGGATGTGCACAAGACATTCACAGTCAAGGACAAGAAGACCCGGATGAAGAAGCGGATCGAAGCTGTGAAGGGTCTTTCCCTCACGGTCAAGCCGGGCGAAATTTACGGCCTGCTCGGGCCCAATGGCGCCGGGAAGTCCACGACGCTGCGAATGATCGCGGGACTCATGCAGGCGGACCTGGGCCGGATCGAGGTTTGCGGCATCGATAACCGGGTGGAGCCTGAGAAGGCTCGTGGCATGGTGGGCTACCTGTCCACCGATCTGAATGTCTATGCCCGCTTCACACCCCGGGAACTGCTCCGCCTTTTCGGCGAATTCCAGGGCGTGGACGCCAAGGTGGCCGAACGCCGTGGCATGCATCTACTGGAGAAGCTCCAACTCCTGGATTTCGCTGATGTGAAGATGGAGGGTTTCTCCGGTGGGCAGAAGCAGAAGGTCTCCATCGCCCGGGCGCTGCTGCACGACCCCAAGGTGGTGATCTTCGACGAGCCCACCACGGGGCTGGATGTGCTCACGGCCAAGACGGTGCTGGATCTGCTGCGCATCATGCGCTCCGAAGGCCGTTCCGTCATTGTTTCCACCCATGTGATGCCGATGGTGGACGAGATCTGTGATCGCGTGGGCATCATCTTCGATGGGGCGCTCCACGGGGACGCGCCGCCGAAACAGATGCTGGAATCCTGGGGCGTGAAAACGCTGGACGAGGTCTTCTTCAAACTAGCCGCGCAGAGCGCGGTGGAGGTCTAGGATGCGTGGCGCCCTGCTTGTCTGCAAAAAGGAGTTCATGGAACTCTCGAAGGACCGGAAGACGATGTTCTTCACCTTCCTGATGCCGCTGATTCTCTACCCGCTGCTCTTTACTATGATGGGCAAGCTGAGCCAGAGTGACGCCGCCAGCAGGAAGGGGAAACCCAGCCGCGTGCAGGTGTTGGATCCGGGCCAAGTCGTCGCACCGCTCCTGAGGGCCGATGCCAAAGCTTTCGAGATCGTGGCCGCCCCCCCGGGCGATGTGAAACAGGCCATTCGGGATCAGAAGCTGGAAATGCTGCTGGAGGTGGATGCCGAAGCGGCCGCGAAGCTGGAGCGGCAGCAGACCTTCGGTTTGAAGGCCACCTACGACAAGAGCGACGACTCCTCAAAACTGGCCCTGTCGCGCCTCAAGGAGGTAATGACGAAACAGGACAAAGGGTGGGTCCAGGCGCGATTGAAAGCCTTGGGAGCTTCCACCGATCTTGCGGTGCCGAGCCGACTCGAGACTGCGGACGCAGGGGACATGGGGCTCTTCGTGGGTAAGCTTCTAGGCGGCATCCTGCCCTATATCCTGATGCTGATCATGTTCGCAGGTTCCATGCAACACGGCATCTACGCTACGGCGGGTGAGAAGGAGCGCGGCACCCTGCTCAGTCTTCTCTCCACTAGCCTGCCCCGAAACCAGATCATCTGGGGCAAGCTGCTCTACGTTTTTTCCATCGGGCTTATCAGTGCCTTGATCAATCTGCTGAGCATGGGCTTATCGATCGGCCGAATGTTTACTGCCGAGGCTTCCCATGGAGCGGCGACTGCGGCGACAGGAGCCCAGGGAATGGGCAGTCTCGCGGCCCTGGCCAATCCCTTGATTCTTGGACTGACCTTCCTGCTGATGGTTCCCCTGGGCCTGCTCTTCGCCAACTTCATCGTGATGATGGGGATCCAGGCGAAGAACACCGTAGAAGCGGGGACAGCTATCATGCCGGGCTTCATGGTGGTGATGGTGATGGCGGTTTTCTCCATGGCCCCCGGCATCGAAAAATTGGCATTCCTGCCCTATGTGCCCATCCTGAATGTCAGCCTTGCCATCCGGAAACTCTTCAGCCAGCAGGGTAACGCACTGGAGTATGCCATCGCCTTCGTGATGACCGTGGGCCTCGCTGGAACCTTGACCTGGCTCTCCACGCGCCTGCTGAACCGCGAGTCTGCGCTTTTCACGGTATAGTTGGAGAGCACCCGATCTGAGGTAGAGCATGGCGACGAAAGCGAAAGCAAAGCCCTCCGCGACCCCGAGTTCCGCACCCGCGAAGGGACAGGAAAATCCGCTGAGCGGCAAGCTGACGGTAGCACTGGAGCTATTCCACGGGAAGAAACTGAAAGAGGCCGAAGTCGCCCTGAACGCAATCCTTCCCCAGGCTCAGGAAACCGGGAACTTTGGGATGGTCCGCACGGTCCGGACGACGCTCGCTGCCATCGAGGTGCATGGCCTCAAGCCTGACGGCGGCAAGGCAGCCCCCATTTTGGTGGCGACTCTGCACCTGAACCGCAAGGAAGGCGAGGCCGCCCTGGATGTGCTGGACAAGGCGCTCAAGACTGATGCGGCCAATCCTCGCCTCAATTTTCTGAAGGCCACCGCGCTTGTCCAACTCGGCAAGGCCGATCTGGCCGCGGAGGCCCTGGGGAAGGCCATCGCCGCAGACCCTGGCATCCAGGTGCTGTTCCGGCTGGAGCACGATTTTGATGGCGTGCGGTACGGCGCTGCCTTTGCTGGCTTCGAAAGGGACTAGTGATCGGTTCCCGCGGCCTCCACGCGGATCAGCCCCTGCGGGTGGCAGCCATCGGGGGAGGCACCGGGCTTGCGGCTCTGTTGAGGTCCCTAAAGCCCGAGGCGGGACGGAGCCATGACCCCTGGCGGCTCACCGGCATTGTGACCGTTTCCGACAACGGCGGGAGTTCGGGTAGGCTCCGCGCCGAACTGGGTGGCATTCCGCCCGGCGATCTTCGCAATTGTCTTGCCGCCCTGACTCGGGAGGAATCGGTACTTTCGGAGCTCTTGAACTATCGGTTCAAGGGCGAGGGTTCGATGGCGGGGCACTCCCTGGGGAACTTGATGCTCCTGGCCCTCGCCGATATCACCGGCGATTGGGTGCGGGCCATACGTCAACTCTCGGGCGTGCTGGTAACGGCGGGCCGACTCTTTCCCTCCACCGTGATGCCCGTCACCCTCTGCGCAGAGGATATGGAGGGCCGCGTCTACCTGGGCGAAACGGAGGTCAACGATTCCCATCCACCGCTGGCGCGCCTCTGGCTGGAGCCGCGGGATGCCGAGCCCCTGCCCGAGGCCATGCTTGCGATCCTTCAGGCGGACCTGATCCTGCTGGCGCCGGGCAGCCTCTACACATCCACCATCCCCAACCTGCTTATCCATGAGCTTCAGTTGGCCCTGGCGCGCTCCGAGGCTCCGGTCGTGTATGTGGCCAACCTCATGACCGAGCCGGGTGAAAGTTCCGGTCTGAATCTTGAGACCCATGTCGCGAGCATCCAGGCCTTCGGTGGTCTCGGCATGGCGGCGGTGATCGCCAACAGTGCGCCGCTCCCAGATCCTTTGCTGCAGCGCTACCTCGAAGAAGGTGGCGCTCCGCTGCTGGCTTCCGGGGACAAGATCTGCGGTGTGCCACTATTCGCACAGCCGCTTCTGGATACAGAGGAACCCGTGGCCCGGCATCACCCCGCACTGCTGAATCAGGCTCTCCGCAATGTCATCGAATCTTTATGACTTTGTAGATGCATCTTCAGCGGTGGCAGGCCTGGGCCGATGAGTCTATCCTGCACCAAGGGCGATCCCGGAGTTAAGGTCCGGCAACCTGATGCGAGCGGATGCGGGAGATCCTGGATGGGATTGAAAGGCGACTTGGCCACCATGGGACTGGAGGACATCTTCCAGTGGCTGGCCGTTGGAAAGAAGACTGGGATTCTGGAACTCAATGGCTTCCTGCACACCAAGCGCGTCTCCTTTCACGATGGTCGGATCACGGGCGTGTGGTCGTCGGATCCCCGGGAGTATCTCGGCCAGTATCTGCTCGCCTTCAACAGGATCACCGAGGAGCAACTCCGCGAAGCGTTGGCAACCCAGGAGGACGAGAACCAACTGCTGGGCCGGATCCTGGTCAGTCGCCAGCTGATCACGGAGGCAGAGATTCGGCGCATCGTCCAGCTGAAGGTGGATGAGTCGATCTTCGATGTCTTCCTCTGGGAAATCGGAAATTTTGAATTCCATGATGGGGCGCCACCTCCCCAGAAATCCGTGCTCCTGCAATTGGACGTGACAGGCATTGTCTTGGAGGGCGCTCGCCGAGTGGATGAGTGGAAACGGATCAAGAAGATCATCAAGGGCGGGGATGCCGTTATCGATGCCATCTCGGAAGCGATTGCGGAGATGCTGCCTCTCGCTGCCGATGACGCCGATGTTCTCTCGCGGCTGGATGGAACCAAGACCGTGGATCAGCTCGTCATCGAAATGCGCGCGACTGATTTCAAGATCAACAAGCTGCTCTTCGACCTGCACGAAAAGGGCATGGTCCGCATCGTCCATCCGGGCGGAAGACTCGGCGAACGCAGCAGCCTCCAGCTGCAGCGGGCTCGGCAGTTGGTGGAAAAGCAGAAGCTCCAGGAGGCGCAGACGGAGTTGAAGATCCTCCTCGACGAACAACCCCGGCTCCAGGAAGCCACGCGCATGCTTGAGGTGGTGGAACATCTCCTAGAGGATGTGTCCATCGACCAGACCCTGGTGCCCGAACTGGCCGTCAGCATCGAGGAACTGATGCAGGCCCAGCTGGGACCCAACGAGGCCTTCCTGGCCACTCGGGTGAACGGCGTCTGGAGCATCAAGGACATCATCTCCATCTCGCCTTTCGCCTCGGAAGAGTGCATGACCATCTTTGCGAAGCTGCTCAAGCGTGGGATTCTCAAAGTTCATAAAGCTTTCCCGGGAGGGACCCAGCCCGGCGAGCGACGTTTCTAGCTTCCTTCCCTTCCGAAAGGAGAGAACCCGTGTCCGCTTCCGCTTCCTGGACCTTTGCCCTGCTGCTAGTCCTGGCGCCCATCGCGGGGGCTGCCCCGAAACCCACGGGTCCCAACGCGGCCCAACTCAAGGCCCAGGTGAAGAAGCTCACGGCGGAGCGGGACGAATTGAAGGAACGACTGGGCGCAACGGAGAACCTACAGCAGGAACTTACCGAGACTCAGAAGAGCAGGGACTTGGCTCGCCAGGAAACCCGGGCCTGCAAGACGGAGATGGAGCAACTCAAGGCCTCCTTCAACGAGAACCAGACCAGCGGCGATTCCATCCTGAAGGATCTGCAGCAGGCTCAAGCAGAGGCTGCGGCCCTTTTGACAGACAACGAAAAACTCCGCAGGCAGTTGGAGACCCTTGGGTCCCGGCCGAAGTCAGGTGTCGACGAGGCCTCCCTCGTGGCGATCAGTCCTGAAATTCAGCCCGCGCGGCCCATGAATCTGAACCGAGTGACGCCCAAGGCCAAGAAAGTGGATCGGGGCGTCGTGGTGGTCAATATCCTGGTGAGCGAGAATGGCGAGGTGTT
This sequence comes from uncultured Holophagaceae bacterium, assembly GCA_903868115.1. GTDB lineage: Bacteria > Acidobacteriota > Holophagae > Holophagales > Holophagaceae > JAYREN01. The sequence goes on along the minus strand of CAIPUA010000011.1, from coordinate 19,537 downwards.
GGCCACGCGCCTTCTGCAGGGGCTTCCCGGAAAAAGCGAGTGTATCGACAAGGCCAACGAGGCCTGTGTGGAAGCTGCCAAGAGGCTGGTGTTCGATCCCGCCCGGGCCGACGGTGGCAAGACCAAGGTGCGCGTCTGGCAGGGTGTGGGATTTCTCTTGGATTAAATGAGGAAATGCGGATGTGGCACGCCCAACACACGCTGGAGACCACGACCGCGCCGGAGTTCATCTGGCGCTGCTGGATGAATGTACAGGGGTGGCCGGACTGGGATGACGGGCTCGAGTGGGCCACCCTGCAAGGCTCCCTGGGCGCAGGGTCCCTGGGTGCGATGAAGTATCGCGGCGGAAAGCGGGTCGCGTTCTGTGTGATCGAGTTCACCGAAGGCAGTAGCTTTACTTGCCTTGGCCGGAGCATGGGTACCGATGTGAGGTTTGTTCACCGCATGGAGCCCTGCAGTCTTGGCACCAAGCTCACGCATCGGGTGGAAGCGCAAGGGCCGATGGCTTGGCTCCTGGGGCTGATCCTAGGGCGTCGCATCAGAGAAAGCTTGCCTATAGCCGCGCGCAAGCTGGCGCACCTCGCCGAGAAGCCCTAAGGGTTTCACTGTGATGACCATGCTTCGCGCCTTCGCGATCGGATCGATGCTCATTTCCGGGCTTTGGGGCCAGCCTCCGGCGCCGACGGTGGAATCCCCTGCGAAGGCCGTTTCGCTTACGCCCTGCGATGGCTGTGTGCCGGGTGTGATCAACTTCGCCAAGGTCGACGCGAGCCTTTGGCGCGGCAGCCAGCCCACTGCCGAAGGCTTTCGCAATCTGGAGAAGCTGGGCGTGCGGACCATCGTGAGCTTCCGTCATGACCACGACGATCGGCCTCTACTCCAGGGCACCAAGCTGGAGTACCTCCGCATTCCATCACGCGCCTATCACGCCAAGGACGCCGATCTCACTCGCTTCCTGAGGCTCATGCAGGATCCCGCCAACGCCCCCGTCTTCATCCACTGCGCCCAGGGCCGCGACCGCACCGGCTACAACGCCGCCGCCTACCGCATGGTCATGCAGGGCTGGAAGGCCGAGGATGCCATCGCCGAAATGAAGCGCTTCCGGTTCAACCGGATCTGGGTGGGGAACCCGGGATATATGCGGAAGCTGGATGTGGAGGGGATGAAGAAGCGGCTGGAGGAAATGGCGCCGTGATCGGGAGAGATCGGCGAGAACCTTGATTGGACGAGTTTGGCTGGCCGCAGCCGAATGGTTCCTACCTCAAGCTTAAGCACATTGCCGAGGACCGTGAAGACCACACTGAGGAACGGGTTGGCAGGACAGGGCGTCAAGGACATGCCGCAAGTGAATGCCCTGAGAGCGTTTGCCGGCGCCTTCGCCTTCAGCCCCTGAAGGCCATCACTTCCTCCGCCGCCCGGATCCCGTGATCCTGGGCCTCTTCGAAGAGGGCAAAGCCCGACAGGTCCGAGTGCGCGAAATGCACATTGCGGAAGGGCTGGCGGGCCAGCTCCAGTTCGGGGCTGAAGAGCAGGCCGGGGCGCGGGCGGATCATGGCGTGGCCCCAGCGCATGACATCCAGGCGGGCGATGTGCGCTTCGATATCCGGGTGGGCCTTCCGGAGATCCTCCACCACCAGTGCGGCGCAGGCCCGCCAGTCCATGGCGGCAAGCTTCAGCCAGTCGGCCTTGGGGTCAGGGCCCGCGAGGGCGTGGTAGTAGGTCCACACTGTTGGCCCGTGGTCCCGCAGGCTTTGGTGCGTGGCCACGACATAGCCGAGGCCCGCGCTGTGCCGGATCACATTGTCCCAGGCCAAGGGGAAACCGTGTTCCTTGGGGCGGTTGCGCAGCGTGAGGTTGGCCACCAGCCAGGGCGTTGCGGGGAAGGCCTCGAAGAAGGCCTTGCCCCGGGCCTCGCGTAGGGCGGGGATCACGCGGCCCGCCATCTGCACCGGCCCTGCGAAGATCACCCGTTGGGCCAGGAAGCCCACGGCCCGGTTCTCCCGTGTGTTCCAGGCGGTCACCAACACAGTGCCGTCCGCCCGGGGCTCGATGCGGGTGACCGCATGGCCGGTGCGGACGCGTTCCCGGCAGCACTTCAGCAGATGGTGGACGAGGAAACCGTTGCCTTCGGGCCAGGTGAGCAGGGGGCGACTTTCCTCACCGGGGCCCTGCTTGCGGGCTGCGAAGTAGAAAAGCCCGGCCCAGGCGCTGGTGGTGTCCAGGCGGGAGCCGAAGTCGTCGCGCACCGCGTAATCCAGGAGCCAGAGCAGGCGCTCGGAAGTGAATCCGCGCGCATCCAACCAGGCCTTGAAGCTGAGCGCATCCAGGGCGCGCACTTCGGGCGCATCGGAACCCTTCGAACGCGGCAACGCGAAGGCCTTGCGCTCCTTCGAGTCCTTCCATGCCACCCAGCGATCGATCTCCCGAAAAAAAGCCTGATACTGGCGCACATCCTCGGGGCTTTCGCCCGCGTGCAGGTACAGGCCTTCCCACCACTGGCCATGGAAGAAGATGCGCTCGTCGGGACTGCGCACCACATCCTGTTCGCCGAAGATGGGTTCGCCCGTCGCATCATAACCTTCGATGACCCCGCACTCGTCGAGCAGTTTCACCAGCGGGCCGATTTCCTTCGTGGGCGCGGGCACGTAGTGCGCCGCCAGGGGATAGGCGCTCACACCGTTTTGGCCGCTGCGAGAGGTGCCGCCCACCTCGGATTCCATCTCCAGGAGCAGGTAGTCCCGGAAGCCCGCGCCTTCGAAATGCCAGGCCGCCGAGAGGCCGGCAATGCCGCCCCCTGCGATGAGCACGCCGATGGGCTGGAAATGGTCAGGCTCCGGCAGCGCTCCATCGCGCACGAGATGACCGAGGTCCAGCGAAGGCCCCAGCAGTTCGCCACCGAAGGGAAAGCGCCGCGAACGCCGACAGGCCAAGCCCGCAAGAGGCAGCGCAGCAGCGGTGGAAAGAAGGGTTCGGCGTTTCACGACCACCGTTTCCATTCACTGGTGTAGAGGTGCACCAGAACCTGGTTGTCGAGACGGTTCACCTCGGCGGGAACGCGGTCCATGTCCTTGGGGAAGGCGAACATGGCGGTCATGGATTCGTCGGAGAGGTGGCGCAGGTCTGGCAGGGTTTTCCGTGGAACATCGAAGGGCCTAGGGCTGGCGAGCACGAAGCCCCACACGGCGAAGCTGGGCACGGCCAGATGATAAGGTCGGGTCTGGAAGCCGGCGGCCTCGAGGGTTGTATTGATGCACCAGAAGGATTTCCGCGCCATCAAGGGTGAGGTGCTCTGGACGCTAACGACCGCGTCCGGCGTCAGTCGGCGCTTCAGCAGCTTGTAGAAACGGGTGGTGTAGAGCTTTCCGAGCGCGTAGGCGTTGGGGTCCGGGAAGTCCACTATAGCGATATCGAAGGGCGCTTCACTGCGGTCCTCGGCGATCCAGATCATGGCATCGGCGTTCACCACTTTCACGCGAGGGTCCAGGAGCGCGCCCTGGTTCAGGTCACGCATCATCGGCATCTGGGTGGCCATCTGCGTCATGGCGGGATCCAGGTCCACCAGCACGACTCGCTCAACGCCCGAGTGCTTGAGGATCTCGCGCACGGCGAGGCCATCGCCACCGCCGCAGACCAGGATGCGCTTGGCCCCTGGTTTCACCGCGAAGGTGGGGTGCACCAGCGCTTCGTGATAGCGGTATTCGTCGGCGCTGCTGAACTGAAGATTGCCATTGAGGAAGAGTTGGAAACTGCCGCGTCCCCGGGTCATCACGATGCGCTGGTAAGGGCTGTCCTTGGCGTAGACGATTTCGTCCGAGAAGATCTCCTCTTCCATGGCGAGGGTGAAGCGGTGGGCCCCGGCTAGCCCGAGGCCCAGCATGGCGATGACAACGACGCAGCGCAGACGAGTCATGCGGAGCGGGCCCAGTTGGGACTTAAGCAGGAAGGTGGACCAAAGTCCCACGGCGGCGTTCAGCAACCCGAACAGGAGGCTCGTACGCACGAGCCCCAGTTTGGGCATGAGCAGCAGCGGGAAGAGCAGGGAGGCCGCCAGGGCGCCGATGTAATCGAGGGTCAGTACCTGGGCCACTAGGTCCTTGAACTTCACCTGATGGCGCAGGATCCGCATCAGGATGGGGATCTCGAGGCCCACCAGGGTGCCCACGGCCATCACGAGCGTATAGAGCGTGGGGCGGAAGGCGTGGGTGTGGGCGAAGGCCTGGAACAGGATCGGCGCAGAGAAGCCTCCAACCAGGGCCACGGCGAGTTCCAGATCAACGAAGCGCTGGGCCAAACCCCGGTGGATGAACTTCGAGAGATACGAACCCAGCCCCATGGCGCTGAGGTAGACGCCAATGACCGTAGAAAATTGGAGAACCGAGTCGCCCAGGAGGTAGCTGGCCAGGGTGCCCGCCACAAGCTCGTAGATCAGCCCGCAGGCCGCGATCAGGAAGACACTGATGAAGAGTAGGGAAGCATTTAGCGGAGTGCCTTCCGTCGAGCCCTGGGGCGCGGCGGACTCCGAATCATCCATGGATGGCCGCCGCGATGATGATGCTGATGCCCAGGATCAGGCAGCCGAGCACGATGCCCAGCGAGGTGTTCTGGTCCACCTCGATCTCCTTGCGGAGCGAGAAGGGCAGCACCTTCACCAGCACGGCCCAGACCAGGGCCAAAATGCCGAGGCCCAGGAAACAGAAGACTGAGGCCGTCTTTACGTGACCCCACAGATCGTAGCCGTTCATTATTTACCTCCTCTAAAGCCGTGGTTGTGCAGGAAGGTGCGGTAGCCGCCGGGCGTTTGGCGGACGCTGGGCGGGATTTCGGCGCGGCGGCGGGAGCCAACGAATTCGCGGCCCAGGAAGCCGTTGGCGCCCACAAGGGAGAAGCCGCCAAGCAGGGTGAGCAAGTAGAAGATCTTCATCAGTCGCCTCCTCCAGTTCCCTGGCTCGTGTACATGCTCTCCTGCCAGCGCCGATTTTCGAAGGCCAGGGCGCGGAACATCCCCAGGATCGGCACCAGCAGGATGCCCACCAGCGCGAGCACCGGGTATAGCCAACGCAGAACGCCGGAGCGCAGTTCCACTGTGAAGGCGGAAACGGAAGGTCGCGGGCCATCCCATTGGGGCGAGATGGCAAGGACATAGTTTCCGGCGGGAAGCGCCGAGAGGTAGACCGTTTCCGTTCGTCCACCCTCGCTCCAGGCGCCATCGCTGTCAGAACCGTGGTAGTAGCTCACCGCCAGTTCGAAGAGCTCGGCCACGCCCGTGTCCTGGTTCACCAGGGAACCTTCCACGGCGATCCAGTTGTTCTCCACTGGAGCGCTCAACTTCACTTCGATGTTCTTGCTGCCGTCCTCGATGCGAAAGGATGGCGAGAAGAAAATGGGCTCCTGGGCATTCTCGCCGGGCGCGGTTTTGGCGGCCGGCAGGCGTTCCGCCAGGGCGTAGGTTTCCTGATACACCAGCTTCTCGCGATGGGTGAAGCCTTCCACCATGAGAATCAGGAACAAGAGCGCCAGGGCGCCCACCATCCAAAGCCCCAGTTGCCGGGCGCTGCCCCAGAGAGGATTGGGCTGGTTGGAGGCGATGCCTTGCGGTGTCGGCGGGGCGCCCTTCAGGGCGAAGGCCTTCCCGATTTCGGCGGCTTCCTGGTAGGTGCTTCGGGACCAGTTCACCTCCTGGCCGCCGCCGGGCTGGTGCTGGATTTCCTCGGAAAGGCTGATGGGCGCATTGACGAACTCAGCCACCTGGGCCCGTTCGTTCTGTTCTACCTTCCAGTAGAACTCCCCGTAGACGCCTTCCACGAAGGCCTCTACATCCTGGAAGCGCTTGTAGAGCTTGCCCTGGTAGGAGATGGCCTTGGCGTTTGCCCCCGTTCGCTGAAACTCAGAGGCTGGGACATTCTGGGCGAGATTCCAGTGGCCGTCGCTCTCCACCAGCCAGTGAAAGCCGTGCTTGGGGTCCATCAGCAGATACTCGCCCCAATCGTATTTGGTGCCCTCGATGACACAGGCGCGGCGCAGGTAGCCCACGCAGGTCAGCGGCACGCCTCCCAGGCGCCCCTCGGTGCCAAGGGGAATCCACATGCGTGCATCGGGTTGCTGCAGAGAGCGAAGATAGGTCAGCCTCCCTTCGCTGGCGTCCAGCAGGCTGCCGCAACTGGGGCATCCCACTCGCTTTGTCTCATCGGGTGCGCGCAGGGTAAGGGGCCCGGCGCAGTGAGGACAGGGCAGACTGAGTGCCTTCCTTTTTTCGGTTCGGGGCGCCAAGCCGCCGGAGAGTTTCAACTCGTCCAGTTCCACCTGGCGTCCGGGGAAGAAGAGGGGTGGCTCCTCGGAATAATCGAGCGTGGCAAAGGAGCCATTGGCGCCGCTGAGATCTGCGAAACGATAGCTGGCGCCGAGTTCTACCGCCCAGGGGATTTCACCTTCGGCGGAAAGGAAGGCTCCTTCGCTGATTTCGCTGACCACCCAGCGCCCCTGCCGACCCAAATCCAGTGTCGCACCGGCCGAAAGCGATCCGGCTGGGGGCAAAGGCTGGTTCAGATCCTGGCGAAAGGTCAGGTAATTGCGTCCCTGGGCTTCTGCGAGCCAACCCCAGCGGCCATCGTCGAAGGCCAGATACCATTCGTCCCAGAAGCCGCCGAGGGGATGCTTGAGCTGGGTGCGCCCCGCCACGGTGAATTTGCGGCCGGCGAACTGGCCCTCCTTGCCCAGGGTCAGGGCGGAACCCGTGTCGAGCAGGTCACCCACCTTACCGATGAGTTGCGGATCCCGGTCCGTCCGCGCGGAGAGGGCCTTGCAGTAGCCGCAAACCGCCACCATCGTTCCGGGTCGGAACGCGAGGGTCGCACCGCAGGAGGGACAGTTGACCTGGTAGGGCATGGCAGGCATCCGGGAAACTACCGCGATGATGCGCTCAACAGGGCAAGGTGACAAGCGAGAGCGGAGGGGTTCCCCCGAGGAAGTAAGGGGGGATAATCGACCGAAGCGCCGAACTGACCTTTACCCAGGAGCTCCCATGACCCGAACCCTGAATCGGCGCGAATTCGTGGCGGTTGGCGCGGCCACCCTCGCAGGAGCTGCAGTCGCAAAACCTTTGTTGGGCCAAGCTCCCGCGCTTTTCGTGCCCAAGGGCATCCGGCCCGTGGTCATCGCTTCTGCCAACGGGAACCGATTCAGGAACGGCGGCCCTGTCACCTGCGTCGAACGGGCCTTCCGCATGATGACGGAAGGGTCCGATGTGCTGGATTCCCTTGTGGCGGGCGTGAATATCGTGGAGCTTGACCCCGAGGAACTGAGTGTGGGCTACGGAGGGTATCCCAATGCCGAGGGCGTGGTTCAGCTCGATGCCTCCTGCATGCACGGCCCCCGCAAGCGGGCGGGCGCCGTGGCGGCGCTGGAGGGCGTGCGTACGCCCTCGTTGGTTGCCCAGAGGGTCATGGAGGAGACGGACCACCATCTGCTCGTCGGCAGGGGCGCCCAGGATTTCGCGAGGTCCATGGGCTTCAAGATCGAGGAGGATCTGAATACGCCTAAGTCCCGCCAGCTCTGGTTGGAGTGGAAGCGCCGGATTGATCCAGACCACTGGCTGGACCCGAAGAAGCGTGCCGATGCTGGCTTCCGTGCAGGACTCGGCATGGTAGCCGAGGGTCTCATCGACCGGGAACACTTCTACGGAACCATCAACTGCAGCGGTGTGAACACGAAGGGCGAAATCTGCGGTGTGACGACCACCAGTGGTTTGGCCTGGAAGATTCCAGGCCGAGTGGGGGATTCGCCGATCCTCGGTGCTGGTCTCTACGTTGAGGATCGGGTGGGCGCAGCCGGCTCCACGGGGCGGGGCGAGGCGAATCTGTACGGCCTATCCTCCTTCCTGATCGTTGAACTCCTGCGCCAAGGCCGAACTCCGAAGGACGCAGGCTTGGAAGCCCTGCGGCGCATTGTGGCCAACACGCTCGAACGGCGACTGCGGGACCCCAAGGGACGGCCGAACTTCCAAGTGGATTTCTACATCCTGGACGCCAAGGGCGACTACGCGGGCGTTTCCATGTTCCCGAGCAAGTTCGCAGTCTGCACCGAAAAGGGGGCCGAGACCCTCGCAACCAGTTCGCTCTTTCCGGAGTGGCCAACCCGCTAGAGGCCGTAGAACAGCATGCGGCCAATGCCATTCCGGAAGACAGCTTCGGGCGGCAGGAGGCTAAGCACCAGATAGGCTTCGGAGGGAAGATCGAAGAAGTGTCCTGGCTGCACGAGGACCCTCGCCTCACGCAAAATCCGAAGGGCAGAGGCTTCGTCGGTGTCCAGAGTCGGGCGGCGCACCAGCACGGACCAGCCACCTTCCACGGGGAGTCGTGAGAGCTGTGGAAAGGCTGCCAGGGCTTCGTCTAGGGCATCGAGGTTGGCGCGGAGCCGAAAGAGGATCTGCGCCTGGATCCCAGGCGCCAGCCGCAGGATTGCCGGTGCCGCGGTCTGGGTCGGGCTGGAGACTGAGAGGAACTGATCCGCGATGAAGGCCATGGGTTCCAGCAGCGGCTTGGCAGCGCTGCCTCGGGCGATGATCCAGCCCAGTTTGAGCTGGGGCAGGGCGGCCACTTTCGACAGACCGGAGAGGACGAAAACCGGGCAGGGTGGATCCGCATCCTCCAGCGCAGTAGGCAGATGGTCCGGCGCGGGTTTCAGCGCGTAGTCCGAAAAGACCTCATCCACGATCAATGCCAACTCACGGCGCGCGCAGAGCGCCGTGAGCCCCGTCCACTCGCCCCGAGAAAGGAAATGCCCCGTGGGATTGTTGGGATTGACGACCACAATGGCCCGGGTGCGCGACCCGCAGGCCGCCTCGATGGCGTCTAGGTCCAGGTGCCAGCGATCGGCGTAGTAGGCGGCCACCGATGTCGCCCGCAGGCCCTCCAGGCGCGCCAGCCATTCGAAGAGGGGATAGCTGGGGGAAGGCACCAGAACTTCATCACCAGGGTCGCCCAGCAGCTTGAAGAGCCAGGAATAGGCTTCGGAAGTCGAAGCCGTGAGCACCAGATCATCTGCCTCGACGCTGTGTCCGTGCCAAGCGGCGATGGCTTCCCGGGCAGGCCTCGCACCGCGGGAATCCGGTTCATGGAAGAGGACCTCAGGGGAAGCTAGGGCACTCCGGATCGCATCCTCTGGATAGGCAAAGCCGCAGCGTGTGGGGTTGGAAAGGGTGAGATCCAGCCAGGGCTCACCCGCCGTTCTCAGTGCTTCCAGAGCCACCGTGAGGGCGTTGGCCTGGAAGTTCCGGGGTAGCCGTGAGGAGGTGTGCATGGCCTCAAGAATGCCCGCGCCTGAGAGAACGCATTTGGGCGTATCTCATGACTTTCGCGCCGTGGCCAGGAAAACGGAATACTCCCGGCCGTCCTTGTGTGTCAGGGTCGCAGTCTGCAGGAGAATTTCCTGGAAGCCCGCCGCCGCAAGCCAAGCCTGGATCACCTCCCGGGAGAAACCCCGGTGGTGGACCCCGGCCATGTCCCCGTGGAAGAGGCCGTCTTCGGTGTCCAGGTCGGCCAGGGCTATCTGTCCTCCTGGGTGGAGGTGTCGGCTGAACTGGTGGAACAGATCCTGCGCATCCTCGACATGGTGCAGGGTCATGCTGCTTACGATGAGATCGTAGGGACCGCCCAGGCCCCCTGGTCCCAGCGGAAGAAGCCGCAGGGGGATGCGGAGGGCCTCAGCCTTTTCCTTCAGGATCTTCAGCATGTTCAGCGAAGTGTCGGCACCCGTGACCGTTCCCACAAGGGGGGCCAGCGCCAGGGTCACGAGGCCCGTGCCACAGCCGAAATCCAGGACGCTCTGTTCTTTGGAAAGATTCAACCGGGCCGTGATGGCGGTAGTAACCGCTGCTGCCAGCGCCACGCGCCGCTCCTCCAGATCCCAGGTGGATGCCGCCTGATCAAAGCGTTCTGTGTCTGTCATGCTGCCACCCCCCATCCTTCCAGTGCCTCGTGGGGCATGATAGCCTGCGCACGTTCCGGGAGGTTCCATGCCAAGCGTTCCCAAGATTGCCGTTTTGCTTGCAGGTTGCGGTCACCTGGATGGTGCGGAAATCCGGGAGGCGGTCTTCACTCTGCTCGCCCTGGATCAGCAGGGTGCTGAATTCCAGTGCCTTGCGCCCGATGCCCCCCAGGTCCATGTGGTGAATCACGCCACGGGACAAGTGACGGAGGGTGTTTCGCGCAATATTCTGGAAGAAGCTAGCCGCATCGCCCGCATGGGCATGTGTCTCGATTTGGCTCAGGCCCGGCCTGAGGACTACGATGCGTTAATGCTGCCAGGTGGGTATGGTGTGGCCAAGAACCTCTGTGACTTTGCCTTCAGCGGGACGGAAGCGAAGGTGCGTCCCGATGTGGCGGCCTTCATCCAGGCCTTCTTTGAGGCGGGCAAGCCCGTGGGTGCCGTGTGCATTTCGCCTGCTCTCGTCGCCCTCTGTCTCGCGGCGACCGGCCGTCACGCCAGCTTGACCTTGGGGAACGGAGAGCCAATCCAGGCCGCCATGGAGCAACTGGGCCAGGAATACCAGAGCGTTCCGACGGCGAGGGAAGTCATCATCGATGAGGCCCTGAAGCTGGTGACCACCCCTGCCTACATGTTTGACGAGGCGCGGCCGAGTGAGGTATGGGTCGGTATCGAACGGTGCGTGAGGGAAGTGCTTCGCCGTTGCTGAATGGTGGTGATCGAGGGCGTCGCCCTATGCCTCCACCACTGTTTCCGGCAGCGCCCAGGCGCGCACCATTCTTCGCAAGGGGGGATGGACGATCCGGGTGGCAGCGAGGAGCCGTTCCTCCCCGGGGAGGGCCTTGATCCACAGAGCAGATTGGCCCAGCACCAGCATGCAATCGGCCCCGCGGAAGGTCTGGTCCATGGCCCAAAGCACTTGGTGTGCGATGGGGATGATCTCCCCCCAGCGGGATCGTGCCAGGGCCTCCGTGTGTTCCGGGGCTAGGGGGGGCTGGATGAGCGCCGCCAGAGCCTCCACTCCAAGCTTGGGATGCTGCAGGAAACTTCCGATCAGCCCACCATCTCGCACCCGCCAGATGTTCGGCCACAGCTGCTTCGGGGCATGGCGAGCCAAGGAGCGCCGCTCCCCGGGGGTGATGGCGCCCCAGAGTAGTTGGAGTCGCTCGATGGCCAGGGTGCGGGCCTGGGGATGAGCCGCGGCATCTCCGGCGATTTCAGAAAGAGCCCTCCAGGGCAGGCGGGGCAGGAGGCTCAAACGGAGTTGGGTGGGCGTCTTGGGGTGCTGGGCGATCCAGCGCAGCAGGGGCGGACGCTTCTGCACCTCTGGGAGTTCGGCCGCCGCTTCCAGCCAGCCCCTTGGCGGAGCGGGATGCCGCAGCAGCCTCAGAAACTGAGGCCAGGGCAACTGGGGAGGGAGCGACCATTCCACCGGCCCATTGTGGCCCAGTTCCGTCACACTCGTTTCATGGCCATCGAATTCACCATCCTGAAACGAGGCCGCACGGGGCGAGCCCTTGGGGGAGGCCTTTGTGCCAGGACGCTGGAGGATTTTTTGATGTTGGTCAGGAGCGTCCGATGACGCCGAGGATTGAAGCTATCGTGCCCGCCCACGATGAGGTTGGGAGCATTGGTGAGGTGGTGCGCCAACTGCGAAAATTCCCTGAAGTGGTCCGAATTCTGGTGTTGGACGATGCATCGCACGATGGCACGGGGGAAATGGCACGGCAGGCCGGGGCCGAAGTGCTCCGATTGGAATCCGGGCAGGGTGGGGGCAAGGGTCAGGCCTTGCGGGCTGGCATCGAGGTCTTACGGCGCGATGACTTCGACTACTACCTTTTCCTCGATGGTGACGGCCAGCATGCACCTGGTGATCTTGAGGGTTTCCTCGCGCATCTGCGAACACATCCTCAAACGGATTTCCTTATCGGCAGTCGAAAAGCCCAGAGTCACCTGATTCCTCGCCACCGCTGGGTCACGAACATGCTCGGCAGCTGGGTGCTTACTCGGATTTCAGGAGTGAGGTGGGAGGACACCCAGAGCGGGTTCCGTATGATCCGCAAGCGGGTCATCGACCGTCTCGAACTCAGTGGCGTAGGCTTCTCCATCGAAATGGAGATTGCCCTGAAGGCCGCCCACCAGAAGCTCGAATGGGCCCACATCCCCATCCAGGCCATTTATCACCCAGGCTGTCCCAGCCACTTCCAGGGGGCCATGGATGTCTGGCGGATCATGCTTTTTTCCTTGAGGTGCTGAGCGTGGCGGGCAGCCAGATGCTTCATCCCGCTGCCCCCATCTGGAGGGCGACTTGAATCCACTCGATTGGGACCTTGGAAATGTTCCGCCTGGCATAGCCTGGGGCGGCGTTGATGGGGGGCCCCGCTCCGCGATCCAGGGCCAGAGGCCCTGGGAGTGGGAGGACGGCCCGGTGGGCCGTCCGTTCGCGGGCAGCCAGACGCTTCATCCCGCTGCCCCCATCTGGAGGGCGACTTGAATCCACTCGATTGGGACCTTGGAAATGTTCCGCCTGGCATAGCCTGGGGCGGCGTTGATGAAGCCGGACGGGGCGCCTGGGCGGGGCCCGTGGTGGCCGCCAGTGCCGTGCTGGATCCGTCCACGGTCCAGCGCTGGAGCCATGTGCTGCGTGGGGCGCGGGACAGCAAGAAACTCTCACCCGAGCGGCGGGAGGCCTTGGCTTCCGAACTCAAAATCGTGCTGCCGACGTGGTCCGTGGCGGTTGTAGACAATCTGGCCATCGACCGCGACAACATTCTTCAGGCCACGCTACAAGCCATGCGACAGGCGGTGTCCAGTCTTGAGATCCGCCCCAGGATCCTCTTCGTGGATGGCGACCGCGCCCCGCGAACGGGGCTTCCAGAGCGACTGCTGGTGGAAGGCGATGCGCTCAGCTGCGCGGTGGCCTGTGCCTCAATCCTGGCCAAGACGCACCGGGATGCGCTGCTGCGCGAACTTGATCGTGTCCATCCTGGGTATGGTTTCGCCAAGCACAAGGGGTATGGAACGCCGGAGCACCGTCGGGCACTCAAGGAACTGGGGGCCTGCCCCGTGCACCGCACCAGTTATGGCCCGGTGGCGGCTTTGCAGCGTGCGGACCCTGCACTGCGGGATGCCTTGACTCAGACTCTGGGGGCCTGTTTGGATATTCCGGGGATGCAGGCCTGGGTGGAGACGGATTTGAGGCCCGCCTACGGTCGCCTCGCCCCGGCCTGGGTGGAAATGCTCCGGATCCGCTACGCCGAGAAGCTCGCGGGATTCGGCATGAAAGGGGACGAGGAATGAGCTGCAGCGAGGCCCTGATGATGCTGATCGATCAAGAGAGTCAATGGTTCCTGTGGCTTCGGGCTTTCGGTTCGGCATTGTTGCTGTGCCTTGCCCTTGCTTGCAGCAGCCGAAGCGGAGCACCAGCCGTTGATGTTCCTGCGGTGCCCCAGGCCACTTTCCAAGATCCGAACAGCTATGCTGCCCATGGTTCGGCAGCTCTGACCACTCCCAATGAAGGCTCGGCGGTATCTCGCCATTCGATCAGCCTCAACGGTGGCACCCTTGCCTACACGGCCACCGCAGGCCATCTCACCGCCGTGCACCCCCAGAATGGCAGCGCTGAGGCCTCGTTCTTTTACGTCGCCTACACTCTGGACGGTGCGGTCCCGGCGACTCGGCCTGTGACATTTTTCTACAACGGCGGGCCAGGTTCAGCCTCTGTGTGGCTGCACCTGGGATCCTTCGGTCCCAAGCGTCTGGTGACGGGTACTCCCGATCCAAATCCGCCCACACCCTTCCCCCTGGTAGATAACCAGGAAACGCTGCTTGGGGCCACCGACCTTGTCTTCGTGGACGCGGTGAGCACCGGCCACTCACAGGCCATCGCACCCTATACGAATTCTTCTTTTTGGGGCGTGGACGCAGACGCGGCGATCTTTCGGGATTTCATCACTCGCTATGTCGCTCTGAACCATCGACAGACGTCGCAAAAGTTCCTCTTTGGGGAATCGTATGGCACCACTCGCACCGCCGTTCTCGCACACATGATGGAAAGCGCCGGGATGCGCCTCTCGGGCATCGTGCTGCTCTCCTCGGTGCTTAACTACAACGCCAATGCGGACATGCTCGACGCCTCCGGCTACGGTGGTTTCTTCCCCAGCTACGCTTCCAGCGGGGCCTACTGGAACTTGACCCGCCCAGTGCCTGCGGACGATGCTGCCCTTGGCGCCTTCCTGCAGAGCGTTCGAACATTTACGGCAACCCGCTATGCTCCGGCCCTGGATGCCTTCCTTAATCATGGTGCCGCTCCGGACGCCACCCTGTTCCCACAGTTGTCCAGCAACACGGGACTGCCGGAGTCATCGTGGAATGCCAACTTCAACCTCGACGCCTGGACCTTCCGCACTACCCTTCGGCCTGGGGTTCTGCTCGGTCGCTATGATGCGCGGGTTTCGGCTCCCGTCGGTAGCCCTCTAGCCCAGGGCGGAGACCCTTCGAGCTCGGTGATCACGGTGCCTTTCGCCAGCGCCCTCAGCCAGTATCTCAGGGTCACCCTCGGATACTCTGCGGGCAGTTCCTACACTATTTCGAGCAATGCTATACAAGGGTGGAATTTCCATCATGACGGGCTGGATTTGCCAGATGTCATTCCTGACCTTGGGACGGCCCTGGCCCTTAATCCTTCCCTTCAGGTGCTCTCACTGAATGGCTACCACGACCTGGCGACCCCCTTCTACCAGACTGAGTTGGATCTCGCTCGCCTCAGTCTCCAACCCACAGTGGAAATCGCCGTATATCACGGAGGTCACATGATCTATCTCAACGACGCCTCGCGCCCCAGGATAACGGCCGACCTGCTGAGCTTTTACCAGCGTGCCGCAACAGCCCGCTGAGGAGGATCCCATGCCGAAAATGCTGCCAGTCGTGCTACTTTTCACCTCACTTCTCAAGGCTCAGGATGGTTGCCCCAAGGTGCTGCTGGATCCCTATGTCCCTCCAGCCTCTCGCAAGGCTTCGAAACGACCCCCCACGGCCGGCAAGGCCCTGCAGGCTCAGGTGGAGCAGAAGTTGAAGGCCGCCTTCGACGCTGCGGACGCAACAGGGCAGGGATCCCTTTCCCTGGAAGAGGCCAGGAAGGCCAACCTGGGCTTCGTGCTCCAGCACTTCGAGACCATGGATACACGGAAGGCCGGGCGCGTCACCTTTGATGATTTGAAGTGCTATCTGCGCACCCGAGGGGCGCGGATTTAGTAGCCATTCCCCTCCGATGCTTTCCCTTTTTTTTTGGGGCCGAGCCTGATTTCGAAGGCGTTTTGCTTCTTCCGCTTCCAACATCCAGGTTCGCGCCGACAAGGGCGGGCCTGATAGGATGAAATCGCGGAAATCCTTGAGGGAGTGCCCATGAATCGATGGTTGCTAGGTCTACTGCTCGGCCTCTCGCAGGTAATCTGGGCCCAGGCTCCCACGCAGGAGGTGGTGCTGAGTGCCTCTGCGGGGTCGAAGCTTGGCATCGCGGTTCCCTCCCCCCAGGTTGCAGGGATCGGCGAGGGCCAGGCCAAGCGTGACTTCCACGATGTACTGCTGCGGGATCTCGAGGAGGCCGGTCCCTTCGCCGTGCTCAAAGACCGGCAGCCCAAGGCCGCCGATGCCTCCGGCGTCAAGGCCTGGGTGGAAGCGGGAGCCGACTGGCTGGTGAGCGTAAAGCTCGGACGCCCCGTGGTCGAAGGAGCCGACAGGGTGGCTCGCACCGTGGGGGACGAACTGGAAGTCGTGGCCCAGGTGGTGGATGTCAAATCTTCGAAGGCCATCTTCACTAAGAAATACCGAGGCAAGGACGCTGCGTTGGGCCGCATCGCCCATTCCCTCTCCGATGATCTTGTGGCGAGGCTCACCGGTGAAAAGGGTGTGGCAGGCACGCGGATTGTTTTCGTCCGTCAGCTTTCACCC
Source organism: uncultured Holophagaceae bacterium (assembly GCA_903868115.1). Lineage (GTDB taxonomy): Bacteria > Acidobacteriota > Holophagae > Holophagales > Holophagaceae > JAYREN01. The sequence continues at coordinate 3,607 of CAIPUA010000011.1, read as the reverse complement.
CTCATCAAGGAGGTCTTCCAGGTCGACCGCGATGGATCGAATGTCGTGCAGTTGAGCCACCACCGGAGCCTGACGCTTTCCCCTAGCGTGGCCGCCGACGGGCGCTTGGCCTATATGACTTACAAAGGCGGACCACCCGAAATCTGGGGGCAACGTAGGGTGGCTGGAGCCTTCGAGCGCCTTTTCCCCTCCAAGAATGGCCCCCAGGGTCCTTGCATGGCACCTGCATGGTCCCCGGATGGTAAGCGCATGGTCTTTGTCCAGGGCGACCGGCGTGGCAATACCGACATCATGGTGCTCGATGTGGAATCCGGCCGCGCGCGGCGCATCACCGACAGCAACTGCATCAACACTGAGCCAAGTTGGAACCCTGCTGGAACGCAGATCGCCTTCACCTCGGATCGGGGCGGAACGCCGCAGATTTATCTCATGGAGGATGACGGTTCCAATGTGCGTCGTCTGACTGTGGAGGGTTCCTACAATGCCAGTCCATCCTGGAGCCCCACAGGAGCGATGATCGCCTACGTCTCCCGCTTCGAGGGCAAATTCGATCTGTTTGTCTACAAACTTGGTGAAGGCAAGTCTTATCAAATCACCACGGGTGTGGCGAGCAGCGAGTCGCCCGACTGGTCCCCCGACGAGCGTCGCCTAGTTTTCTCCAGCGGCAGCCGGGGCGGAATGCAGCTCTATGCGACCGACCTTTCCGGCAACACGCTACGCCGTCTCACGGACTTCGCGGGCTGTCAGAGCCCAAAGTGGACTCGCTCACGGTAAAAAAAAGCTCCCTGGGAGTCAGGGAGCGCTAAACTCTATCCATCACGGAGGAAAAATCTCATGCGATACGCATCCTACATCGTTCCTGCAACGGCCCTCGTTGTCATCGGGGCCGGCTTGGCCTGCAAGCCGCCCAAGACCCAGGAGCAGATTCAGCAGGAAACCCAGGCTGCCTTCAACGAGGGTGTCCAGGCGTTCAAGGATGGGAAGGCGCGCGACACCAACCCCTATGTGAACGACAAGGAAAACCCCCACAAGGCCAAGGCCTGGTTCGATGGTTGGGACAAGGCCAAGGCCGACAAGGCTGAAGCGGATCGTAAGGCCGCCGAGGACAAGGCCGCTGCGGATCGCAAGGTCCCCGAGGATGAGGCTCGCAGGAAGTCCGAGGCTGCGGCCGAAGCAGCCCGCAAGGCCGAATCCGAGAAACTGGCCGCCTATCGGCGTGCCGCTGAAGCCGCCCTCAAGGACATCAATTTTGCTCTCGACAAGTCTGCGATCCGCGACACCGACAAGCCCAAGCTCCAGGCTGTTGCCGATTTCCTCAAGGGTTTCCCGCAGGCCAAGGTGCAGATCGAAGGCCACTGTGATGAGCGCGGGACTACTGAGTACAACCTTGCACTGGGTGAGCGCCGCGCATACGCCGCTAAGAGCTACCTTGCTGGTCTGGGCGTTGCCGAGGGTCGCCTCGCCACCATCACCTATGGCAAGGAGCGTCCCAAGGTCCAGGGCAAGGATGAGGAATCCTGGCTCGTCAACCGTCGCTGCGAATTCAAGCTTCAGTAGGATATGCGGTGGATCACGAAAAGAGCGGAGGTCATCCTCCGCTCTTTTCGTAGGTCTCAATCCCCATCAGGAGGCGCCATGCGAGTTCAATCCATCATTGCCGCCGCCCTTTGCGGGCTTCTCTTCTGTATCGGATGCAATTCCGGGGAGCAGATCCGGAAGGTGGAACGGGAAGTGGGAGACCTGAAGCTCGAAGTGTTCAAGTTGCGTCAGCAGATGGAAGAGGCCAATAAGCGCGCCGACGCGGATCACGCTGCCACCTCCGAGTCGCGCAACATGGATCGCCGATTCCAGGCCGACCTGCAGGAAACACTGCGCCAACTCCAGGACAGCACCCGCATCCTGAACAATAGGCTGAGCGATCCCGTGCGCACGGCCCGTCCTTCCGGGGGGCGACCTGCTGGCGAGATTGCTCCGCAAACGGCTTCCAACGAGGACGAGAAAGCCTTCGCCGCCGCTGTCCTCGACTACAACCGGGGCAACTACCAGATCGCCGGGGACAGCCTCGAATTCTTTCTCAAGAGCAACCCCTCGAGTTCCAAGCGTCCAGAGGCCTTATTTTTTCTCGGTCTCTCCTACTACAACCAAAAGCTGTTTGACAGGGCTCAAAGCGCCTTCGATCGCATTCTGAAAGACCATGCCAGTGCGGTGCAGTTTCTTCCCGCAAAACTGAAACGCGCCCAGTCCCTCCTGAAGCTCGGCCTCAAGCCGGCCGCCGTGAAAGCCTTCAAGGAGATCGCAGACGGTTTCCCGGGCACCCCCGAAGCTCGCACCGCCCAGCAGGAGCTTTCCGATCTGGGGTTCTAGGGCCTTGATTGCAGTAGTCTGAGGAGCCCCGCCAGTGGTGGGGCTTCGTCGCAGACGGCGGGAGGGGTGCGGAGAAGTTCCTGAAGACGCTGGTCCCGGCGCCCCATGGGGATGGCTTCGAGTTCGCTTGCATCGAGCCAGATCAGGTCCTTCGGAGCAGGGAAGGGCGCTTCGAATTGCAAGGCCAAGGGGTGGATGTGCTCGCGGCGATGTGAATACTCCTGGATCCATCCGGGCCAAGTCCGGGCCTCGGCAAGGCCGAAGGGATGAGGCTCCTCTGCAGCCCCTTCCAGGGTGGTCTCGAAGGCAAGTGCAGGCCAGCGCCAGAGCCCGGCGAGAAGACCGTGAGCCGCCGGGGGATGCAGGAGCCAACGCCCCTTGGATTGCACAGCCAGCAGCCAAAGACTCACCTCCCGGGGGACCGGGCGTTGCGGCCGGGCCGGAATTCGATCCGTGGCATCCTGGCGCCGGGCTTCGCAGTCGGAGGCCAGAGGGCATTTCGCGCACCGGGGTGAGGGCGTGCAGACCGTGGCGCCCAGTTCCATGATGGCCTGGGTCAGGAGGGACGGGCCGTGGGTCCGTAAGCCGGGCTTGAGCCACTCACGAAGCCGGGCTGCCGATTTTCGAGGATTCTCCTCGATGCCCAGCAACCGGGCGAGAACCCGGAACGCGTTGCCATCAAGCGCGGCCTCGGGCAGCTGAAAGGCGATGGAGGCCATGGCTGCGGCTGTATATGGCCCGAGGCCCGGAAGCTCCAAGAGGTTCTCCAGATCCTTTGGCCAGCCGTCCTTGACGACCCCCTGTGCCGCACCCTGGAGTAGTCGGGCTCGCCGGTAGTAGCCGAGACCTTCCCATAGCTTATGGATCTCGTCCTCGCTCGCGGCTGCGAGCGTGGAGGCATCCGGGAAGCGTTCCATCCAGCGCTGGAAGAAGGGGATCACCGTGGCTACTTGGGTCTGCTGAAGCATCAGTTCCGAAACCAGGACCGCATAGGGGTCCGGGTGGGGCGCATGCAGATCCAGGGCTCGCCAGGGGAGCACACGCCGCGCCTCATCGAACCAAGGCGCCAAGGGAGCGAGCAGTGCCGCAGAGCCTGGCCAAAGCATGAGGAACATTCCTATACATAAATGAGGAGCGCAAGAGCGCTCCTCATCGCTTGGTGCCCGCGAGCAGACTCGAACTGCTACGGCTTGTGGCCACCACCCCCTCAAGATGGCGTGTCTACCAATTTCACCACGCGGGC
>CAIPUA010000010.1 GCA_903868115.1 uncultured Holophagaceae bacterium | reverse complement strand
TCCGGGCCGTCGCTTCGCGCCGGTGGCCCTCCGCTCCTGCTCCGGCCTCAGCCTCTTCAGCACCCATCCGCCCATGGCCAAGCGCGTCGCCCGCCTCCATGCCATGGCGATCGAAGCCCGGTAGGGCTAGACGTTGAACAGGAAGATGATCACATCACTGTCCTTCACGATGTAGTTCTTGCCTTCCATGCGCATCTTCCCGGTTTCCTTGGCCTTGTGCTCGCCGTGACAGGCCACGTAATCCTCGAAGGGAATGACCTGCGCGCGGATGAAACCCCGCTCGAAGTCGGAATGGATGACGCCCGCAGCTTGGGGGGCGGTGGCACCGATGGGAATGGTCCAGGCACGCACTTCCTTGGGGCCGGCGGTGAAGTAGGTCTGCAGATTCAGCAGTTTGAACGCCGCACGGATGAAGCGGTTCAGGCCCGGTTCCGCGAGCCCGGCTTCTTCCAGGAACATGGGCTGTTCCTCGGGACTGAGTTGCGCGATGTCCGCCTCGAGCCTCGCGCAGATGGGGAGCACGGCCCAACCGCGCTCGGCGGCCAGCGCTTCGAGCGCCGCAAAGTGGGGGTTGGCACTGGGATTCGGAATGTCCTTCTCGTCGATGTTGCCCACCAGCAGCACGGGCATGAGCGTGAGCAGGCAGTAGCTCTTGATGGAGTGCAGTTCCTCGAGGTAGAGCCCCGCCGTGGCTGCCCACTGTCCCTCGTTCAGCACCGCGTGAATCTTCTCCAGGATGGGCACCATGATCTGGGATTCCTTGTTGCCGCCTTTGGCAGTCTTGTGGTGGCGCTCCAGGGATTTTTCGACGATCTCGAGATCCTTGATGATCAGCTCCATGTCCACGATGTCCACATCGCGGCGCGCCCCGAGTTCGCCTTCGACATGAGGCATGTCCGGGTTCTCGAAGCAGCGCACGACCTGCACCAGCGCGTCCATGTCCCGGATGTCCTGGAGGAAACTGTTCCCTAGACCTTCGCCCTTGCTCGAGCCGCGCACCAGACCTGGGATGTCCACGAATTCCTGGGTAGCGTGCATGATGCGGGCGGGTTTGACGATCTCCGCGAGTTTCTGGAGGCGCGCGTCAGGCACATCCACCACGCCCATCGCGGACTGAGTCGTGCAGAAGAGGAAGTTGCCGCTGGCGACATCGCCCTTCGTCATCGCATTGAAGAGTACCGATTTCCCGACGCCGGGCAAACCCACGATGCCGCATTTAACCGCCATGCCATCCTCCGTCGATGCTGCAATTTCCAGGAGCCGAGCGCCCAGCCAAGGGTCGCGTTCAGCCCAGGGGAAGAACCTTCACGCTCCAACTGAAGAGGCGACGGCCGCCGGGTTCCACCGAAAAGACTCCGGGTTTTTGGGTGAACTCGCCATCGAAGCCCGCGGGGCTCGCCGTTCCCGCCCAGGGCTCGATACAGAGGAAGCCGCCCCCAGGCTTGGTCCATAGCCCCAGCTTCTGGAAACCTTCCCAGCTCAGCTCGAGCCCCGGTGCTCCCGGAGCCAGATAGCGCAGCGAGTGGCTCTGCAGTTGATCGAAAACGAGCGCATCCTGCGTGAAGAGATCATCCCGCAGGCGCAGCTCGTTGCCATCCACAGGATTGGGAAACGGGTGGGGATCCAGCAACCCCCCGGTGAGGCGCGAGATCGGCGCGGTCTCGGGTCTGGCGAACTCCAGACGATGGGCCTCGCGTTGCCCACCGGGCAAGGGCCAGCGGAAGGCGGGGTGGGCCCCAAGGCTCGCGGGCAGCGGCTCCTTCCCCGGATTGCGGACCTCGAAAACGGTCTTGAGTACGGGGCCTTCCACGGAATAGGTGATCCAGAGTTCGAAGGCAAAGGGGAACTGTTCACGGCTCTGCGCGTCATCCCGCAGCCTCCAGGTGCAGCTCTCGCGACTCAGACGAACGAGGGAAAAGACTCGGTCCCGGGCGAACCCGTGACGCCCCATCGAAAAAATCTGCCCGCCGTGCCGGAGGGCATCGCCCTTCAGGCACCCGACGATGGGAAAAAGCACGGGCGAGACGCGACCCCAGACGGCGGCATCCCCGCTCCAAAGCAGATCGGAACCCTGGATCAGCTGGAAGCGCCGCAGTTCCGCCCCCAGCTCGACGAATTCGGCACGGATCTGCTGATTGGCGATGAAACAGGAATCCATGAATGTCCCGGAAGGCTCGTTCCATGCTACCCGCAGAATCCCTCAGTAGGGCAAGCGTGGACGAACCAAAATTTTGAACCGAATGCCGATTTTTCCTCGATCAGCAGCAACCGCAGCCATGGTTGTCCAACAACGGCCCTGTGGCCTTCCAGAAGGCTGCCATATCCTCGGGCTTGCCCAGGGAGACCCGCAGGTGCTGGGGCAGGCCGTAGCCGTGCATGGGACGCACGATGACCCCGTGCTGGAGCAGGTCCTTGAAGAATTCCGGGGCCGGGAAAATGGTTTCCATCAGCAGGAAGTTGCCCGCATCACCTGTCACCTTGCAGCGGTGCTTTTCCCCTTCAGCGCCGAAGGCCTCCCGGGCCTCGGTGTTCTTCTCGCGACAGAAGGCCTCGAAGGCCTCGTCCTGAATGGCCACCTCGGCGGCAATCTGAGCCAGGTGGTTGGTGTTGAAGGGACTGCGCACCCGCTCCAGCATGGCCAGCAGCGCTAGGCTGCCCAGGCCGTAGCCGATACGAAGTCCAGCCAGGGCGTGGATCTTGGAGAAGGTGTGCAGGACGATGAGCTTGTCCCGCTCAGGAAGAAAGGCCGCCGCATCCGGGAAGGCACCCGGCGCTTCGTACTCAGCATAGGCTTGGTCGACCACGAGCAGGATGTCCTCGCGCAGGATGCGCACGAGATGGGCCACGGCGTCTTTGTTCACGCGCACGCCGGTAGGATTGTTGGCATTGGCCAGGTACACCATGCGGGTATCCGGCTGCACCGCCCGCAGGATGCCCTCCACATCCACCTCGGTGGCCGTGGCTGGGGTCTCGATCACCCGTCCTCCCGCCGTTTGGGCGGCGATGGCGCCAATGGCGAAGCTGTGCTTGGGCACGATGGCACTGCCGCCGTCCAACAGGGCGGCCTTGGCGGCCATCTCGATGATCTCGGCACTGCCGTTGCCCAGAATGACTTGTCCCACCTCCACGCCCTTGCGGCGGGCGATGGCCTGCCGCAGATAGAAGCCATCGGACACCGGGTAGAGGCCCACACCCTCGGTGGTGGAGCCCCTGATGGCCTCGATCAGTCGCGCCTTGACGGCCTCCGTGGGGCCCCAGGGATTCTCGTTGCTGGCCAGCTTCACGATGCGGGTGAGCCCCATCTCCCGCTGAACCTCCTGGATGGGCTTGCCCGGGACATAGAGCGGGATCTGCTGGAGGTGATCGAAAGCAGGGTTCGTGGCGGCCATGGTGCGGACCTCCTCAAGGGAACCCAAATGTTCCCGGGCAAGGCACCGGACTTGGATCACAAAGGGTCCGGGGGTGTAGGCCGCAGCCGGTCCCCCGGACAGCACCAGCCCGAGCGCGGCTCCGCCGCGAACGGGCGCGGGGGTCCGGGGGTGTAGGCCGCAGCCGGTCCCCCGGACAGTACCAGCCCGAGCGCGGCTCCGCCGCGAACGGGCGCGGGGGTCCGGGGGTGTAGGCGCAGGCCGAAGGCCGTAGCCGGTCCCCCGGAAAGTACTAGACCCGTTCGCTGAGCACCTTGTCGATGAGACCGTACTCCATGGCCTCGGCACCGCTCATGAAGTAGTCACGGTCCATGTCCTTGGCCAGCTTCTTCAGGTTCTGGCCTGTGTGCTTGGCCATGATTTCGTTGAGCATGTCCTTCAGACGCTGGATCTCCTTGTAGGTGATCTCGATTTCCGTGGCCTGGCCCCGGGCGCCGCCCGAGGGTTGGTGGATCATGATGCGGCTGCTGGGCAGGGCGAAGCGCTTGCCCTTGGTGCCCGCGGCTAGCAGCAGCGCGCCCATGCTGGCGGCCTGGCCGATGCAGTAGGTGACGATGTCGTTTTTCACGAACTGCATGGTGTCGTAGATGGCGAGGCCCGCCGTCACACTGCCGCCGGGGCTGTTCACATAGATCTGAATGTCCTTGTCCGGGTCCTCGGATTCCAGGAAGAGCATCTGCGCCACAAGGGCGTTGGCCACGCTGTCGTCGATCTCGGTACCCAGGAAGATGATGTTGTCCTTCAGTAGGCGCGAATAGATGTCGTAGCTGCGCTCACCGCGAGGCGTTTCCTCGATGACGATGGGCGGATAATAGGCGTGTTCGGACATGGGTGCTCCTCGTGGGTTCCAGGATAGCGGAGCCGACTCAGGGAATGGAGGGACCCTTAGGTGCTGTCCAAGCCCGGACCCTGGCAAAGGCTTGGAGGGCCGCCACCAGTTGGTTGCGCCAGAGATCGAAGGCTGGGTCTTCCGGTTGGAAGGCAGAGCGCGTCTCGAAGCCCAGGAAGAGGCCCCCGAGGGTGCGACCACCCTGGCGAAGGGGCACTAGGTAGCCGTCCGGATAGCC
>CAIPUA010000009.1 GCA_903868115.1 uncultured Holophagaceae bacterium | reverse complement strand
CCTGGGCGAAGCCGTAGCCGTCGCTGCCGATGGTGGTGTGGGGGTGGATCTCGCAGCGCGCGCCCACCTCGCAGCGGCGCCCGACGAAAACGAGGGCGTGGAGCAGCGTACCCTCGCCGACGCGAGCATCCTCCTCGATGACGCAGCCGGGACCGATCAGGGCACCCCGGCCGATGACGGCCCGGGCGCCCACGAAGGCACCGGCGGCGATCACGGCGCCTTCCCCGATCTGGGCTCTGGGATCCACGAAGGCCCTTGGATCGATGGCCGGCTCCTGACAAAACTTGTTCCGGGCTTCGTCGAAGTACCGCTGGAGCACCAGGGCCATGGCCAGCTTCACATTCTGGGTCACGAAGAAGAGCCCAGGCGCCTCTGGGGGGATCAGCGCCTCCAGGTTGGGAGAGAGCACGATGGCTCCCGCCTGGGCCGCCAGCGCGGCCCTGAACTGGGCCTCATCGGACACGAAAACCAGGCAATCCGGGTCGGCCCTTTCAGCGGGAGCCGCCCGGCGCAGGAGCGCCTGGGAGTTGCCCAGGGTCTTGGTGAAGAGCTGGGGGAAGTCCGCCAGGAGCTGGTCGCCACGCACATCCATTTATGCACCTCGTGAAAGGGTCCATCCTAGCCTTCAAGGCTCCCGCCCCGGTAGTGATTACTAAAATTCAGTCCAATTCCGCCCCGTCTGAGCAGAATGGAGCACACCCTTCCCCCGTTGAGCAGGAGTCTGCCATGTCTGGTGCCTACGCTGGCTTCACCCACTTCACCGACTTCATGGACCTGGAGGCGCTGCTCACGGACGAGGAGCGGATGGTGCGTGAGGCCGCGCGGGCTTTCGTGAATGCGGAAGTGCTGCCCATCATTGAGTGCCACGCGCAAGCGCAGACCTTCCCCTCCGAACTCATCACCAAGATGGGCGGGCTGGGCTTCTTCGGTCCCACCCTGCCCGAGCAATACGGCTGCGCGGGGCTTTCAAGCGTGGCCTACGGGCTGCTGATGTACGAGTTGGAGCGGGGCGACAGCGGCCTGCGCTCCTTCGCCTCGGTCCAGGGCTCGCTGGTGATGTATCCCATCTTCACCTACGGCAGCGAGGCCCAGAAGGACCACTGGCTGCCGAAGCTCGCCAGTGGCGAGGCCATCGGCTGCTTCGGCCTCACGGAACCGGATTTCGGGAGCAACCCCGGGGGCATGCTCACCCGCGCCGAGCGCATCGGTACGGGCCAGTGGCGCCTCAACGGCACCAAGATGTGGATCACCAACGGCACGGTGGCGGATGTGGCCGTGGTGTGGGCCCGCACCGAGGAAGGCATCCGGGGTTTCCTGGTGGAGAAGGGCGCGAAGGGCTTCTCGGCGCCGGAGACGCATGGCAAGTGGAGCCTACGGGCCTCGAATACCGCCGAGTTGGTGCTGGAGGATGTGGTGGTGGACGAGGCAGCCAGCCTGCTGCCCGGCGCCAAGGGCCTCAAGGGGCCGCTCTCCTGTCTGACTCAGGCGCGGTACGGCATCGCGTGGGGGGTGCTGGGCGCGGCCGATGCGTGCTACCAGTGCGCCCTGGACTACTCGAAGTCCCGCATCCAGTGGGGCAAGCCCATCGGGGCCTTTCAACTCCAGCAGGAAAAGCTGGCTTGGATGGTGACGGAGCTCACCAAGGGGCAGTTGTTGGCCTTGCAGCTGGGGCGGCTCAAGGACCAGGGCCAGGCCACGCCCGCCCAGGTCTCCATGGCCAAGATGAACAACGTGAACGCGAGCCTCGAGATCGCCCGGAAGGCCCGCACCATCCTGGGCGCCAACGGCATCCTGGACGAGTACCCCGTAATGCGCCACATGGCCAACCTGGAAAGCGTTTACACCTACGAAGGCACCCACGACATCCACACCCTCATCGTGGGCCATGCCGTGACCGGGCTGGCCGCCTACGAGTGAACCCGAAGGCCGAGGGCGAGTTCTCGGATCGGTTCTCCAGCGCCAAGCTGAAGGTCTCCGAACAGACCACGGATTTCGAAGTCACGGTCTCCGAAGACGGCACGGCCATGGAAGGCACCTGGACCTCTCCCGTCGCCAGTGGCCCTATGAAGCTCAAGAAGCTGGTGAAGTAAGGAGGACTGCCCCGAACCGGCAGTCCTCAGGGAGTGGTCCGTTCCTCGTACAGCTCCGGCTTGAACGGGAGGCGGAATGCATGGCTTTGGTTCCGGGGTTCCGGGGCCTGTGCCGGTCCTTGGCCGGATGACGATCCAAGGCCCTGGATCGCCTTCGCCAGGGCGATGCCCAGGGTGCGCAGGTCGTTCTGGGTGACCCAGTGGTCGAAGCCAGCGCGGCCAAAGGTGGTCTCCAGAGTGATGGCGTTTACGGCGTCCTGTCGATGCGACCACCACCAGGTCTCCGGGAAGGCCGAGTTGAGGAAGCCCGCTCCCCCTTCGGCGGGCGGCTCTTCGATGCGGCCATCGTAGGCCAGGGCCACCCTCTCGATGAAGTCGAGCTGCCGTCTCCAGAGGTTCTGCTGGGCCGTTGAATACTTTGCAGGATCGCTTCCGAAGTGAGGAAAGAAGAAGGCCGCCGTGTCCGGGCTGGCATTGGAGGAGTGCAGGTTCAGGGCCAGGACCACCGGAGCCAGGTCATCGAGGAGCGCGG
>CAIPUA010000008.1 GCA_903868115.1 uncultured Holophagaceae bacterium | reverse complement strand
GTGGAAGTTGTCATAACCTTCTTCAGGCCGGGGTAGGCGATGCATTTCGACAATGAACATGGAGTTCCTCCTTGATTGATTCCCGGGTTTGGGTTCGTCAGGGTTGGCGCGAAAGAGCTTCCTGCCGTCCTTCAGGGCCTCCCGATAGATCAGCCAAGGTCCACCACCACCGGGGCATGGATGGGGCGGTAATCATCGTCGCAAATGCTGGCATTCACAAAGGTCGTGTCACCGAGACGCAGGATCCCGTATCCAGGTTGTGTACAAAAGCTTCTGTAAGTTGCCCTTGAGCTGAGGCGAGGGGGCGAGCCAAAGAGAAGGCCACTGGCTCCAGTAGGTTTGAGTTTGCGAACCAGACCTAGGGAGGAAAGCCAATGGCCGAGTTGAAGTTTGAGATCCCGGAGGGGATCGGGGAAGGGCTCTTTTCGGAGCCGAGTGGGGAGGGGTTTCGAGTGTTGGTGGAGGCGGTGGCGCAGGCGCTGATCAACGCGCAATCGGAGGCTCATTTCGGGGCGCCGTGGAACGCCAAGGGTCTGCCGCGACCCAACGGTTACCGGAACGGATTCAAGGAGCGGGGATTGCAGACCGTGGCCGGGGCAGTCGAGCTCATGGTGCCACAGGCACGGGATGGATCCTTCCGCCCAAAGTTGTTCGAGCGCTGGCAGCGTTCAGAAAAGGCCATGCTGGCGGCCTGCGGGGAGATGGTGCTGGCGGGAGTCTCCAACCGGAGGGCAAGCCAGTTGGCGGAGTCGGCGTTCGGGGCAGAGGTGAGCCCAAGCCTGCTATCGCACCTGGTGAAGGAGTTGGAACCGGCGGTGACGGCCTTCCGGGAACGACCATTGGGAATCTTCCCCTACCTCTTGGTGGATGCGCGGTTCGACAAGGTAAGGGAGGGCCATTCGGTGACCAGCCGGGCCTTCCTTTGGGTGTCGGGGGTAAACGAGGAGGGGCAGCGGGAAGTGCTGGGATGGCTGGATTGGCGAGGTGAGACCAAGGTGGCGTGGGAGACGCTGTTCAGGGCGTTGAAAGAGCGGGGTCTGAAGGGGGTGCGCCTGGTGGTGTCGGACGCGCACGAAGGACTGGTAGGGGCTGCAGAGGAGGCCTTCCCTGGGGCCCAGTGGCAGGAATGCCAGGCGCACTTCCTGCGACGAGGCGTGGAGCAGGTGAAGACGGCGGACCAGAAGGCCTTCCGGGCGGATATGCGGGCGGTGCTCCATGCCCCGGACCGGGAGCGGGCGATGGACGAGATGAAGCTGCTGCGAGGGCGTTGGGAAAAGAAAGCGGCTAAGGGAGTGACATACCTGGAGGACCACCTGGACAGCCTGCTGGCGATCCTGAACTTCCCAGAGGGTCACCACAAGCGGCTTCGGACGACGAACATGGTGGAGCGGGTGAACCAGGAGCTGAAGCGGAAGGGCCGCCTAGTGCGGACCTGGCCGAACGCCGCCAGTCGCGAGCGGGCCTACGGCCTGCGGTTAATGGAGCAGCATGAAGCCTGGTCTGGCGTCACGTGGCTGAAGATGGAGGGGAGCTTGTGATCTCAGCTTCCCAGACATCCACAGCGCCGCAGGGTGGCGGCTCCGGTCGGGCTCCGCCCTCCCTGCGCCACCACCCTGCGAGATCATCACCAGCCACCTACTGGAACTGACTTACAGAAAATTCTGGACACAACTGCTGCCGCTGGCCATCCCGAAGCTCCGGCAGGGCAGCTACTTCCCGAACTTCCTGGAACCGCGCCGTCGCTGGGAGCAGGCCTTCGTGAATGTGGCAGCGGAGGCCTACGTGGTGGGCGTGAGCACACGAAAGGTCGAAGCGCTGGTGGAAGC
>CAIPUA010000007.1 GCA_903868115.1 uncultured Holophagaceae bacterium | reverse complement strand
GGGGTTCCGGCCCGGGAAGAGGACCTTGGCCATGTGTTGGCTGATGATCATGATCGGTGTCTTGCTGTACATGTCTGCGCTGGTGAAATCACGACCCACCAGGAGGGGGATGCGTAGGGTCTGGAAGTAGCCGGGCAACACGGCGCGCCGGTAGGCCATTTCCCGTTCCGCCAGCAGTGCAGGGGGTGCATCCGAAGCCCAGGCCGCCAGATCGCTGAAGGGGTGGAGCACGGGGAGATGGCTGATGTAGCTCATGGAACTTACACCAGGCAGGGCTTCCACGTCCGCCTTGAGGGCTTCCAGGAACTGGTTGCAGCGGTCGGAGTTCGGGTAGCGATCCCGCGGCAGATCGATCATGCCGGTGAGTACCTGCCGGGGATCGAAGCCTGGATGCGTAGCGCTCTGCCGTGTAAAGCTGCGGATGAGCATGCCCGAGCCCACCAGCAGTACCAGGGACAGTCCCACCTGACCTACCACCAGCGCACTCCGCAGGCGGACGCTGGTCTTGTTACCTGTGGTCTTGCGGCTAGGGGAGAGATCCTTGGCCAGGTTCTCGGAGGAGGCCCGCAGGGCTGGCATGATCCCAAACAGGATGCCTGTGAGCAGCGACACCCCCAGGGAGAAGGCGAGCACGGGCCCATCGAGGGTGGCCGCGCCCTGGTCCCCCAGGCCGGAAATCATCGGCAGGACCTGGACCAGAACCTTGGCCAGAATGAGGCCCAGCAGTCCCGAGGCCAGTGACAGGAGCAGGCTTTCGGTGAGGAGTTGGAAGATCACCTGGCGCCGGGAGGCCCCGATGGCCGCTCGCACCGCAAGCTCCGTGTGCCGGGAGGCGCCCCGGGCCAGCAGCAGGCCCGCCACATTGGCGCAGGCGATGAGGAGCACTAGGCCCACGGCGCCCATGAGCAGCAGGAGCATTGGCCGCTGCTCTTCAACCATCGAAGCCTGCAGGGGGTCCAGCACCAGTCCCTTGCCCTTGTTGGAATCGGGATATTGCTGGGCCAGTTGTCGGAAGATCACATCCGCCTCGCTCTGGGCGGTTCGCAAGGACACACCGGGCTTGAGGCGCGCCACCACCTGCCAGTTGTTGTACTTCCTTGGGGCTGCCGCATCTTCTTCGCCGCGCCGCATGGGAACCCAGATATCGGTCTCCAGCAGCTTGTCCGCAGCCGCAGGAACCACGCCGATGATGGTCCAGGGCTTCCCCATGGCCGTGATGGCCTGACCGACGGCCTCCACTGCGCTGCCGTAACGGCGGCGTGCGTAGGCCTGGCCCACGACGATTACAGCCGGGCCCCCGGGATTGCCTTCCTCCGGGGAGAACCAGCGCCCTGCGAGAGGCTGGAGACCGAGGGTCTCGAACAGATCAGGGGCGCCGTAGGTGGCCCGGACGATCTCGACGCCGTCCCGGCCCGGTACCGTCACCTTCTGGGCGCCCGTGAGCAAAGCCGAAAGTCCCCGCAGGCTTTGCGCCCGTTCCTTGAAATCGAAATAGTCCGGGGCGGATAGCGAGCTGTCACCCGGCCCACCGTTGGTGGAGGTTCGCGCCATCACCAGACGGCTGGCCTCCTTGAAGGGCAGGGGCTTCAGCATCGCGCCATAGATGGTGGCGAACATCGCGGTGGTGGCTCCGATGCCTAAGGCCAGGGTCAGCAGGGCGGTAAGGGTGAAGCCCGGCGACTTGAGGAGGCTGCGGAGGGCTTGCTTGATGTAGAGCGTCAGCAGGGACATGGGGGACTCTCGAGTGAAAGGTTATTCGTTGCGGAGTGCAACAACGGGATTGATGCGGGCTGCGCGCAGGGCCGGGATCAGGGTCGCCAGCATCGCCACCAGGCCTAGCACCAAGGCGCTGATGGCCATGACCAGCGGGTCGGAGGCGCTGACGCCGTATAGTTGGCTCGCGATGGCGCGTCCCAGGGCCACGGCCACCAGGACACCGATCCCCAGGCCGAAGCTGGTCAGGACGAGGCCGCGCCACACGATCTCCCCCACGACGTTCCTGATCTGGCCACCCAGGGCCATGCGGATGCCGATCTCCTTGGTCCGCTGCCCCACCACGAAACTCATGAGGCCGTAGAGGCCGAAGGAGGCCAGCAGCAGACCCAGGAGACCGAAGCCGGTGAAGAGGATCCCCAGGATCGACGGCAGCATCAGGCTGGCCCGGATCAGTTCCTCCCCCGTCTGGGGATTGGCCAGGGGGATATCGGGGTCCAAGGCCCGAAAGGCTTGCCGCAGTGAGGGCAAGACCGTCATGGGCGCACCTTCCGTACGGATGCAGAGGGATTGGTAGGACATGCCCCCGGCGGAGAGCGAGGGGAAATAGATCTGGGTGCGATCCGGGGAACCCAGGCCGATCTGCTGCACATTGGCCGCCACACCCGCAACCGTGATCCACGGTCCTTGCGAACCACTGGTGGAGAGGCGTTTGCCGACGGGGTCCTGTCCCGGCCAGCGCAGCCTGGCCATGGTTTCGTTGATAATGCAGGTATCCTCACCCACCACCTGGAAATCCTGTCCCCGGAGGAGGGGAATGCCCATGGTTCGGAAGTAGCCAGGGGCCACATTGTGGTAAAGGGCATTGGTGTAGCCGCCCTCGGGGGGGGTGAGGCCCTCGACTTGGTAGCTGGTGTCATTGCCGTTGTTCTGCAAGGGGGGCGTGTTGGTCAGGGTCGCAAGTCGGATCCCGGGCGTGGCGCCAACTCGGTCCAGGAGAGCGCGGAGCAGGGCCAGACGAGCATCCGGCGTGGGGAATTTCGCGGGAGGAAGGGTGAACTGGACGGTCAGGAAGTGTTGCGTATCGAAGCCGGGATGAATCCGGCTGGTGGCCCAGAGGCTGCGGAGCATGAGTCCGGCCCCGACCAGCAGGATCATGGCCAGGGCCACTTCGAACACCACCAGGACATTGCGCAGACGGCGTTGGCCTCCGCTCGCGCTGCCCTTGGAGCCTTCCTTGAGGGTGTCCGCGGCCTGGACGCGGCTGGCCTGCCAGGCGGGGATGAGGCTGAAGACAAGCACGGAGACGGCCATGAGGAGGAAGTTGAAGGCCACGATGCGGGGGTTGAGGCCGAAGGTGGCCGAGATGGACGCGGCCCCAAGGTTTACCGACGCCAGTTGCCGCGTGAGCAGTCCTAGCAGTCCGTGGGCCGCCAGCAGGGCGCAGGCTCCGCCCACGACCCCAAGTAGCACGCCCTCCGCCAGGAGTCGGTTCATGAGGTCCCGTCGACTTGCCCCCATGGCCGCGCAGATGGTCAGTTCGCGTTGGCGGGAGAAGCCCCGCGCCAAGAGCAGGTTGGATAGGTTGGTGCAGGCGATGAGGAGAATGAAGCCCACCAGACCCAGAAGCGCGAGGATAGGAGGTTTGAGCATGGCTCCCATGGCTTCCTTGATGGGGGCCACGCGCGGGAGGTAATCCTTGTCGGCACTCCCTGGATACCTCTCATTGAGCCCTGCATGGATGCGCCGCGCCTCCTGGGTGGCGGAGGCCATAGAGACCCCCGGTTTCAGGCGCATGAAGACGAAAAAGCTCCGGTAGCCTCGTCCCTGTCTTTCCCTGGCCGTGAAGGCCATGGGTTCAATGGCGTCGAAGTTGATTCCAGCGAGTTGGGAGAAGAGATCGAAGGAGGCCCCCATGATGCCGATCACTGTCACGTCCCTTCCGTCCAGGCGGATGCTGCGTCCCAGAATCGCGGGATCTCCCCCGAAGCGGCGCTGCCAGAACTTATGGTCCAGGATGATATTGCCCGGCGCGCTCTCCGCATCCTCCTCGGGCAGGAAGACCCGGCCCAGGGCGGGCTGGAAACCCGCGACCCGGAAGAAGTCCGAGGTCACCCGGGCGGCCGTGATCTGCTGGGCACCACTGTCGCCTGAAAGGCTGTGGGTGGTAAAGGTGAAGGCCGTCATGGCCTCCGCCTGGTTCATCTCTCTCTGGAAATCCCCGAAGACGGGCGCTGAAAAAGGCACGCTGGCGGGCATTTGCCTGGGGTCCTCCCGGAGGATCACGGTCAGGCGGTCCTGGTCTTTGTAAGGCAATGGACCCAACACCCGGTCCATGACCGAATACATGGCGGAATTGGCGCCGATGCCCAGAGCCAGGGTGATTACCGCGGCCAGGGTGAACCCCGGCGAGCGCAGCAGGGATCGGCAGG
Organism: uncultured Holophagaceae bacterium; assembly: GCA_903868115.1. Lineage (GTDB taxonomy): Bacteria > Acidobacteriota > Holophagae > Holophagales > Holophagaceae > JAYREN01. The sequence goes on along the minus strand of CAIPUA010000007.1, from coordinate 2,025 downwards.
CGTGCTTGAGATCGTTCAGGAAGATGTTCATGGCTGCGTCCGTCATGGGTGATCAGAGGGCAGGAGGAGCCGGCGTTTCAGGACCGGCCTCAGGGCACGTGCTGCTTGCGGGCTTCCTCTTCACTCACGATCCGCCCATCGAAGAGATGCACGGTGCGATCGGCGGCGCCGGAGAAGCGGCTATCGTGGGTCACCATGCAGATGGTGGAGCCGCGCTGGTGCAGCGCCTTCAGCAGCTCGATCACGGCTTCGCCGTTCTTGGAATCCAGGTTGCCCGTGGGTTCGTCCGCCAGCAGGATCGAGGGCCTTCCCGCCAGGGCCCGGGCCACGGCCACGCGCTGCTGCTGGCCGCCGGAGAGCTGGCTGGGCAAATGCTTGGCGCGGTGGCTCATGCCGACTTCTTCGAGCACCTCCATGGCCCGCGCCCGGCGTTCAGCCACGGGCATGCCACGGTAGACCAGGGGCAGTTCGACATTCTCGAAGACCGTGAGATCGCCGATGAGGTTGAAGCTCTGGAAGATGAAGCCGATCTCGCGGTTGCGGATGCGGGCGCGCTCACTCAACTTGAGGCCTGAAGCCGCCGTGTTGTTCAGCGTGTAGGTCCCGCCGGTGGGCGTATCCAGCAGGCCCAGAATGGAGAGCAGCGTGGATTTCCCGCAGCCTGAAGGACCGGCGATGGACAGGAACTCGCCCTGGGCGATATCCAGGTGGACTTCGGCCAGGGCGTGGGTTTCTATTTCGTCGGTGGTGAAGACCTTGCGGATGGCTTCGAGGTGGATGATGGTTTGGCTCATGGCGGGCTCCTTGAATGAGGCTACGGAGCACCACCAAGAATCAGCAGCGTTTGGGACAAAAGAACATTGGGATGGGTTGGGACACGGAGGACGGTGACGAACGCCCTCGAGGAAGATGGATCACTTCTTCATGCGCCCATCCGGCGTGTTGCGGGCCACCTCGCGCACGACTCGAAAGCCCTGGTTGCTGTAGTTGGAGTCAGGGGGAAGCGAATCCCGAGCGGCGGAGCGCCAGCTTTCCGGGTTGTCTCCCATGCCGCCGCGGTTCACGCGTGCACCGCCCATGGCGGGGCCCCGGGGATTCAGGGTAGGCGCGGTGCCGTAGCTCTGCTCGCTATACCAATCCGCGCACCACTGCCACACGTTGCCGACCATGTCGTGGAGCCCCCATGGATTTGGCCGCTTCTGCCCCACGGGATGGCTGGGGAAGCCCTGGGGGGTGAGGCCCTGGGGCCAGCCGAAGGCCTCGAAGCCCTTGGGATCGGTGCCGAAGTACCAGGGGGTGGAGGTGCCCGCCCGTTGGGCGTACTCGAATTCCGCCTCGGTGGGCAGACGACAGACACGGCCCGACTGCTTGCCGAGCCAAGCGCAGTAGGCCTGGGCATCGTTCCAGGAGACGCACACCACGGGATGGTCATCGGTCTGGGGAAAGCCGGGATTCCGCCAGTTGGCGGTCCCCTTCTGCACCCAGTCATTTACGCCATTCCAGACCCAGGCGCCCGTCCCAAGCTCAGCGGTGGTGCGGTAGCCGGAGGCTTCCACGAAGCGACGGAACTGGCCCACGGTGATGGGTGTTGTGGTCATGTGGAAGGAGCGGCTCAGGTCGACGCGGTGCTGGGGCCGCTCGTCGGCCTTGCCCTGATCGGCGGGGGAGCCCATGCGAAAACTGCCCGCGGGAAGCAGGGCCCAGGCCATTCCAAGGTCGCGGCCCGTTACATCGCCGGGGCCGTCGCACAGAACAAGCAGGCGCAAGCCCTTATCGGAGACTCGGTTGTGGACGTCTAGGCCGTGGCTGGCTAACGCATGAGCTTCCTTTGCCGCAAGGGGGACGGTCAGGCTCAGACAGCAAAGACTCAGGGTTCTCAGCAGGCACATTTTGGTTCCCCATATAAAGGTGAGTGAGCACCTTGTTGCGAGTTCGGGTGGGTGAGGGAGTTCACACGTGTGTTCCTTGGATCAGACTACGGAACACGACCTGAAATATTCTGCAAATGGGGTAGAAGGCCATTGG
>CAIPUA010000006.1 GCA_903868115.1 uncultured Holophagaceae bacterium | reverse complement strand
TTCAGACTTGATGCGCCGCAGGGGGGCAGCCGCCTTTTCGGCAGCCAACAGCTTGACGGCGGCCTGCTCGGGGCTGGTGCCATCGGCGATCATGGTCTGAACCAAGGTTTCGTGACCTTCGAGGCCCGAGGCGGTCTCCAGGATGCCCTTGACGCGGGCCTGTTCGACTTCGCGAGCTTCCTTGGCGACGGCGGCGTTCGTGGTATCCGCGTCGGCCTTGGCCTGGGCAAGGCCTTGGGCGAGGCCCTGAGTCTTGCCCTCATCGATGAGGGATTTGATGAGTTCCTGGCCTTCTGCCGTGGCCATGAGTTCATCACGGGTGAGTGCCATTGTGGACTCCTGTGAAATTGTTGCGTTGCGGGAAGGGGCACCACCGGCCCCGGTTTTGCGGATCGCGGGTTTCTGGGCGAGTTCGGCGATGAGTTCGGTCAGGCTGGAAACACCGTCCGCCAATCCGACTTCGAGCGCCTTGGCACCCATGAACACGCGGCCTTCGGCCATGCGCTCCAAAACCTGCTCGACCGGCACGTTTCGGAAGGTTGATACGTCCTGCACAAACAGGGTGTAGATGTCATCCACCAACTCTTGGAGCGTGGCGCGGCCATCAGCGGTCAGGGGCTGATAGGCGCTGAGGACGCGCTTGAACTTGCCCGCCGTGATTTCGGTGGTCTTGACGCCTTCCTTGGCCTCGGCGCCGCTCACGTCCACATGGGTGGCCACCACGCCGATGGAACCGATCCGGGTCGTGGCATTGGCCAGGCGAATGGAGTCACAGGCGCTGCCAACCCAATAGGCGGCGGACGCCATGAGCCCATCCGCGAAGGCCACGATAGGCTTGGTGCCCCTGGCTGCATGGACCACCCGCGCCAAGTCCATCGTGCCGTCCACGGCCCCGCCTGGGCTGTCGATGTGAAGGATGATGGCCTTGACTTCTGGATCTCCAACTAACTTCTGGAAACTTTCAATGGCTTGGGCGGTGCCGGTCATATCGGTGCAGGCGCGGGCGATACCGGAAGCCCGCTTGGCCATGGGGCCGAAGAGTTCCAGAATGCCAACGCCGGACTGGATAGTGGAATAACCGTCCACCCGGGTGCGCTTGGGTCCAGAGGTCGCTTCCAGGGATTTCTCGAAGGAGCTCAGGTCGAGCTTTGGCCCGCGCAAATGGGCGTTGTAAATCTCCAGAATCTGCTGATAGGTCTCCGGCAGAATGGCCCAAGGCGAAGCGATGAGCTCGAAGAGTCGCATGCTCATGACGGATCCTCTTCTTCGGGTTGGTCCGGGTTGGGGGGTGGCTCTTCGGGGGGTTCGTCAGGCTTTGCGGGGGGCGCACTCCCACTCGGCGCGGGCGCCACGATGCCTAATTCGCGCTCCCGGCGCTGCTCGTAGGCGCGGATCTCCACGTTGCGGTCGTAGTCGCCGCCCGTCAGGGTGGCGGTGGCCTCACCCTTGGTGGCAAAGCCCTCGTCCACCATGAGCTTCCAGGCTTCGCCTTCTTTGCGCGGATCGATCTGCCCCATGGAATCGCCCACCCAGTTGGCGCCTGAATAGGCCAGTCGCAGCAGGGGATCTTCGAAGAACCCGGGGGCTTCGAGGTAGCCCAGGGCGATGACCTCTTCGAGCACGGCCTCGTAGACGGGCTGGCAGAAGTTCGCGGCCAGCCAATAACGACGGCGGCGCACGAAGCGGGTCATTTCCAGCAGGGCGGCGCGGGAGGCGCTGTAGCTGGCGGTGAAATGCTTGATCAGGACCTCGTAGGGGATTTCCAGGCGGACGCCAATCTGGCGCAGGACGGCCAGCACGAAGGGATCGAAGGCCACATTGGGGCGGTTGGGCTGGTAGGTTTCGATCTTTTCGCCCGCATCCAGGTAATTGACGGCGCCATAGCCCAGGGTGAAGGCATCCCCCGTATCGTCGTTGTCATCGGAGGCGCCCGTACCTGGCAAATCGCCATCGGGGGCGGGTGAGGTGATCCCTACGGTGTAGAGACCACTCACGACGGCGGCTCGCAGTTCCCCGTCGGTGTATTCGCCCAGCTCTTTCAGAGCCTCGATGACGGGCGCCAGGTAGGGCACGCCCCGATGTTGTTCGGGCCGCAGGCTGTTGAACAGGTGGAGGCAGGCCCGGCGACCGGATGCC
>CAIPUA010000005.1 GCA_903868115.1 uncultured Holophagaceae bacterium | reverse complement strand
TATCACGGCAGGACAGTTGGTATATAGGCCTCGCCCATCCAGTAAACCAACTCCAGGGGATGCTGGACGTCCCAGAGGGCCACGCGGGCCAGGGCACCGGGGGTGAGGTGTCCCAGGTCTTCCCGGCCCAGGCTGCGGGCGGCGTGGAGGGTCATGGCCGTGAAGGCCTCCTCGAAGGTTATGCGGAGTTGCAGACAGCCCAGGCGCAGGATCAGCAGCGGATCCAGGCAGGCGCAGGAACCCGGGTTGAAGTCCGAGGCCAGGGCCACGCGGCAGCCCGCTTCAATCATCCTGCGCGCTGGGGCGAAGTCCCGCATGCCGAGGAAGAGCGTGGTGGCCGGCAACAGCGTGGGCGTGACACCCGCCCCGGCCATGGCCTTCATGCCGTTCTCCGAGCAGAACATGAGATGGTCGGCGCTGGCGGCGCCCAGCTCGGCGGCCAGTTCCGCGCCGCCGGTGTGGCAGAATTCGTCCGCGTGGATGCGCGGGGTGAGCCCCAGCTTCCGCCCACTTTCGAGAATCTGGCGCCCGTGGTCTACGGTGAAGACGCCTTGCTCCACAAAGACATCGCAGAACCGGGCCACGCCGGGAAAGCGGCGCACCAGTTCGGGCTGCCATTCCTGGGCCACGGTCCGGATGTAGCGATCGGGCTCCCCCGCGAATTCGGGAGGCAGGTCGTGGGCGGGCATCAGGGTGATGTCCAAGCTCCAGCCGCGGCGCTGCAGCTCGTCATAGGCCTCCAGCAAGCGGGATTCGGCTTCCAGGGCCAGTCCGTAGCCCGTCTTGGCTTCGAGATGCACCACGCCCTTGCGGGCCAGTTTGCGAAGGCGTTCCTCGCCGATTTCGACGAGTTCCTCCACCGAAGCCAGGCGGGTGGCGCGCACCGTTTCGCGAATGCCGCCCCCCCGCGCGGCGAGTTCGGCGTAGGTCACCCCGTGCAGGCGCTCATTGAACTCATGGCTGCGGTCGCCGCCGAAGAGCAGATGGGTGTGGGGATCCACGAAGCCGGGCAGGGCCCAGCGGCCTTGCCCATCGATTTGTTCAGCGTCCTCCCACGGCCGAGGCAGGTCAGCCCGGGCACCCATCCAGGCGACGTGTCCGTCCTGGATGGCCAGGGCGCCCTCCTCGATCCGGATCGTTCCCCACGGGATGGCGGGATCCGGGGTGAAGATGCCCTTGAGGTTGGTGATCAGTCGGCGCGAACTCATATTTTCATTTTGACAGGCATTAGAAAAATCCGGCGCCTTGCTACACTTCGGAGCGTCATCGGAGGTTCCAGTGCGGCGAGATGGATGCAGAAGGGTTGCCCTGGGACTTTGCGCCTTGGCGGCACAGAGTTTGTGGGGGCAGGGCACGCTCGGAACCCAGGCCGCCAAAAACTGGGCCTGGGATACGGTGAAGGCTGGGACCTACTATCGCAACGATGTACACGGTCAGCCCACCGGGAAGGCGGTGAAATTTCTCGATCTGTCCTACGCCGAGCAGGCCACAAACCTGCTGGAACGCTTGCGGGGTTCGGAGACCGAGCGTCGCGCGGTCCTGCTGGTGCTGGGTGACCGCCCCCTGGAGCAGTGGGCCTCCGCGGCGTTGCGGAAGGCCTCCGACCGCGACGAGGTGGCGCTCTTCCTCTATCACCGTGGGTTCAAGTACAGCGACCGGGAAGCCTATCTCTACATGGAACCCGCTGCGCAACTGGGCCGCCCCTGGACCCAGGGCCTCGGCCTGCACCTGGAGGGCCCAAACTGGCGATTCCAGTGGATTCCAAGTCCCGCCCTGCTGCCGAAACTCGATGCCAACGGGATGCTTCCCAAGGCTCTGGAACGGGCACCCCAGCCCTCGGTGCTGCTACGGCTGAAACAACTGCAGCCGGGACTCGCCAAGCTGCAGTCCCTGGCGGGGGGCGAGGTCGGTATCGTGGGAGCCTTGGCTCAGGGCACCCGGGCGGGCTTCCTGCTGCGTCATGTGGCTCCCTGGATCAAGCAGGCCTCGCCCGTGCTCGAACCCCTCGCCCAGCGCGAGACCTGGATCCTGCACTACGGAACGACTCGCGGAGCTGAGCCCTCGGCGGGCACGCTGATCTTCGTGCCGGGGGACCTGCCCACCCGCACCAAGCTCGCGCTTGATCTGCTGCGGCTCAACCCCACGTCCAAGGGTGCCCGTGTCCGCACGGTGAAATGGGATGGCCAGGAGATAGCCCAGGTCAGGGGTTCTGGTGGGGTCCTGCATCTCTGGGCTGCCCCGGAAGGGACCTGGATCTGCGACAAGGAGGCACCGCTGCGGGCGGTGGTCTCCCCTGCGGCGCGGGTCACCCTCGGTGAGCGCCTGGAGTGGTGCAAGGTGGCTCTTGCCGCCGCGAAGCCTGAGACGGAACTCTCGCTCTGGATCGTGCCGCGCTTGGGCGCCAACGCCGCCTTTGAACGCACCGCCATCCGAAGACGCATGCAGGGGCTCACCCAGCAGACCTGGCCCAATCCCTTCATCGCCAAGGCGGCACCCCGCAGCGGCGTGACCTCCGCGGCCCTCGGGGCGGGACCCACGGAAGCCTTGCTGGGCACGCTGCTCCGCGTTGACCGCGAGGAGACGCTGCTCGAACCCCAGATGGCCGCCTTTGCCGAGGGGGGCCAGAAGCTCACGCCTCAGCAGCAAAAGCAGTATCAGGCGGAACTCCTCCAGGTGCGGGCGCGCAACCTGGCACGCAAGGTACTGCGTGGCGACCTGGCCGCCCTGCAGGGAATGTTGGATCTGCGGGGCGCTGCCTTCCTCTGGAACGGGTGGACGCTCCCGCCGCCGCTCAACGCCGCCCAGCGGGCCGCCCTCACCGAGTTCCAGAAACTCAAGAAGGAAGGCCCCTACCAGGCCTCCCAGTTGGAGCGCCAGGGGAAGGTGCAGGTCTATGGTGGTTTCGGCGAGCCCGGCATGAGCCCCAGCCTGGCGCTGGCGGTGCCCATCCAGAAAGGCAAGAGTATCCAGGCCGAGGATCAGATCAAGAAGCTCTGGACGAAGCTCTTCAAGGGCCGGCTGGAGAACAGCGAGTATGCCAAGGGCGTCTGGGTGCACCGCGTGGTGACGGCCCAGGCCTTCACGCCCGCCTATGCAGTGGTGAACGAAACGCTGGTGCTGGGCAGCGACGACAAGGCTGTGACGGCCGTGATGGCGGGCCTTCTCGGACAGGCGCCCACCCTGGCGGATCTGCCCTCGAGTGCCTTCGGCCGCGTGGCCATTGATGGCGACAAGGCCGCCCGGGACCTCGAAGCCCTGCTGCTCACCTACCTGCGCCTCAACCACGGCGGCCGCTTCTGGTGGTTCGGCGAGCCCGCGCCCACCGAGGATGAGGCGGCGGCTGAGGTGGCCTCCAGCTTTGGCCCCTTCCTGGGTGCCTTGCGCGGTCTCGGGAAGCAGACCCTGGAGGTGAACCTCACCTCCGCGGGCTTCGAGGCGCGCCCGAAATGAAGGCTGCACCGTTCCTGATCGCCAGTGGTGCCGGTCTGCTGCTGGCCCTGGCCCTTGGGGTGCCCCTGCGTCACCGGGCCTGGATCGAACGCAGTGATGGCAATCCCGTCCAGCGGGTGGTGCTCGAAAGCCGCTCGCTGCTGGGCCTGCCCCGTTCCGCTTGGGGCGCGAAGGTCCAGGGCGCCGAAGCCTGGGGCAACACCCGGGACGGCTTCTTCCTCGCTCCCAACCGGAACCTGACCCTGAAGATCCAAGCCTGGCCTTCTTTTCAGCAAACCCTTTCCCTTCTTTCAACAGGAGGAGGCGAAGCCTCCTCCTTGCCGGAGCAAGGTGATCGGGAGGCCTTCCGCAAATGGTTCGTGGCCATCCTGGAACAACAGCTCGAGGGCCCCAGCCACGCCTGGGAGCCCGCCCAGCGGGATTGCGCAGGCATCCTGCGCTTCGCCTTCCGCGAGGCCTGGGGGCCGCACACGGAAGCCTGGCGGAACCGCCTGGGCTTTTCGGCCCCCTCCATCGCGGGTGAACCGAGCCTAGCCATGGCAGGCCCCTGGCGCTTCGCTTTTCCCACACCGGAAGGGTGGGAGCCCTTCGCCAAGGGCGCCCTGTTGCGCCGCCTCGCCTGTCTGCCCATGGGTCGGGAGGTCGTCGAGGCCCGGCCAGGCGATCTCGTCTTTTTCGCCCGGGGCGGTGCCCATGCCCAACCGGACCACGCCATGGCCTTTGTGCGCCCGGACACCGACGGGCAGCCCGTCCTCCTCTACCACACGGGGCCGGAGGGCAGCGGCGCCACCCGATCCGAGGGCGAGGTGCGCCGCGTGCGTCTCGATGAACTGCTGCACCACCCCAATCCTGATTTCCGTCCCCTTCCCGAAAATCCGGCCTTCCTGGGCGTCTTCCGCTGGAAGGTGCTGACCGAATCCCCCCTTTCCGCAAGGTTCTGATATGCGCTGGCTTCGACCCCTCCTCACGTTTCTGCTCCCTGCGGCGCTGCTGCTGCCCATCACGGGAACGAGCCAACCGAAGGGTCTGGAGGCACCCTGGCGGGAAGGGGGCTGGATCGGCGCCTTTGCGGTGCCCAGGCCCACGCTGCCGGGACACGCGGCGTTCCTGGAGGCTGCGGGACCCGTCCCGACGAACCTGCGCCTCCGCCTCCACCGCGTGGAGGATCCGGCGTCTTTCCTGAAAAATCTGCTGGCCAAGGGGCCGGGCAGTCCGGCGGTGGTAGGGAACAGCGGGGGCCGTGATCCTCTCGATACCCTGCGTGAAGCCTTCCTCTGGGGCGGGCGGCGAACCTTTGTCACCGTCCACCGCACCGCGACCCGCACCCTGCGCGACGCAGCCAAGCAGACGGACCGGCTGCACCCATCGCCTTCCGCCGCCATCTCCCCGCGCGAAGGGGAGGCGCTGCCCCTGGAGAACCAGCCAGGACTCAGCTTCATTGCGGAAATCATGCCCAAGGTAACGGAGGAAATCACAGGCAAGAAGGAGGAGGAAGGCAACAGCGAGGACGATGGCAGCAGCGGCCACCTCAGCCGCGTAGAACTCCCCGCCCAGCAGGCCGGGATCTACCTGCTGGAGATTCTGCGTGGCGAAGACGCGGCCTATGTGCCCTGGCTGGTAACCGATCTGGCCCTGCTCGGCGAGCAGGATGGTGGACGGCTGCGCGTGCAGGCCGTGAACGCGGTGGATGGGGCCCTGCGCGGAGGCGTCACGGGCCAGTTCTTCGAAGGCGCCGCGGCCAAGTCCCTGAATTTCAGCGCTGAGGGTCGAGTGGAAACGCCCGCCACTCCTGGCTTTCGTCGAGTCGTGGTGGCCCAGGCGGGCACCAGTTTCGCCCTGCTGGCCATCGAAGGACAGGCCAGCGCCAGTGTGCGTCAGCGTCTGTATGCCTTCACCGAACGCCCACTCTATCGCCCGGGTCAGGAGGTATGCGTGAAGGCCGTCCTCCGCAGCGTCGAGGAGGGGGAGAACCGCATCGTGAAGGGCGTCGCGGAATTGCCCTTCACCGTGTTCGATCCCGAAGACACGAAGGTGGCCGAGGGCAGGGCCAAGCTGTTGAACGCCGATACGGGCACCTTTGGCGCCAGTATCAATCTGCCGGGAGCCGGTCGCCTCGGGCTCTATCGCTGCGTCTTCCAGGGTCCCGCGGGGCCTGGCCAAGCGGAATTCAAGGTGGAGCATTTCGTGAAGCCTGCCTTCGCCGTGACCGTGGATACACCCAACGCCAAGGTTGGGCTGGGCGATGCCATGGGCTTTCATATCCAGGCGAAGTATTTTTACGGTGCGGCCGTGCGCAGCGCCAAGGCCGACTGGTTCCTCTATCGGGTCGTGCCCAAACGCAATCCCAACGGCTGGTATTTCGGGGACGAGGACGAGGGTCCGGCACCCGAGTTGATGGAGAGCGGGCAGCTCGACCTGGACGAAGATGGCCAGGCCCAAAGCCAGACCTTCAAGGCCACCGAGGAGGGCCTCTGGCGCTTCGTGGTGAAGGTGGCGGACAGCAGCGGTCAGCAGAATTCGGGAACCGCCCAGGTGCGCGCCGCGGCCGGGGATCTCGTGCTCCTGGTGGGCACGGACCGGAATGTGGCCAGCCCCGGCAAGCCCTTCCAGGTGACGGCCCGCGCCCTGGATTTGGAAGGCAAGGAGGTGACGGGCCTGTCGATCGTTCTCAAGGCCACGCGCATCATCGCGGACAAGAAGGACGCATCCTGGTGGTCCCGGCCCACGGCCCTGCGGCCGGGCGAGGTGCTCGCCACGGCCACGGGCCCCAAGGCCAGCCTGACGATTCCCGAGGGTGGCCTCTTCCTGGTGCTGGCGGAAACCCGCGATAGCAAGGGACGGCCCGTGGTGGCTCAGCGCCTCATCACCGTAGCGGCGGAGGGCACGCCCTTGCCTGCCGTGGCGGATCTGCGCGCCAACGCCGACAAGGCCGAATACCGCGTGGGCGATACGGCCCGCATCCTGGTGCGG
>CAIPUA010000004.1 GCA_903868115.1 uncultured Holophagaceae bacterium | reverse complement strand
CGGGCGTCGGGTGGGTCGACCATTCGCTTCAGGTCCTCGCCATCCATGCTGGTCGGGGTGCCATCCTCCGATGGGGTCGCAATCCTGGGGATCGTATCGGGTTTGCGCTCCCACGGGTCGTGAAAGGCCTCCCAGGCGGCCAGATGGATCTGGGCTAGCAGGTCAACGCTGCGGTCGCCCGCATCGAAGGCCTTTACCAGCCGCTCGTTGGATTCGTTCTCGGGAGGCATGTTTCCTCAGGGGTGCGATGGGGTCATTCCCAGGTTCGAGAATCGGTTGAGGGGCCTAGGCCATTCCGGGAGCCGAAATCTCCGGACGGATGCCAACAGGATCATCCCCAGCAGTGGACATTTTCTGTCGAGTCCACCTGCCGAGGATTCAGGGCAGGGCAGGGAACCCCGGGGCCGCTGTCTCGCCCGGATCGGACCCTCGTCTGCCCTTGGCTGCAAGTATCGACGCATGCGGTAGACATTCTTTGTCGCATGTGGGGCTCCATAGTTTCTTCCTGGATGGTCCTTCGTGCGAATTCCATGGTTTATCTTCTTCGGTGTCTCGGTCCTCGGGGCGGGGTTGCCTCCATGGGTGGATCGGCTCCCTGAGCAACCGGGGGTCGCGATTTTTGGGGTAGGGAACGCCACCTTGTCGGGGGGGGCCTTCAAGGCCCGAGCGGATGCGGAGGACCGGGCCCGGTTGGAACTCATCGCCCGCCTGCGCGCCAACGTCGCCGGGACGCTGTCCAGCGCCCACCAGAGTCGGCGGGTGGCTTCCGGCACCCAGGAAAGAACCTCCACCACCCAGGAAGGAAGCTCCACCACCGAACAGCGCTCGACCCTGGGGGTGCGCGTGGAGGATCTGGCGGGTGTCTCCTTTCCCGAGTCGCATGTGGACACAGTCGGTGGTCAGTTCTGGGTGCTCTGTCGCCTGGATCTGGAGGCAGCAAGCAGGGCCTTCCAACTGCGGTTGCGCAGGGCCCGGGCCGAAATGGAGGGCACTCTGGGGGCGTTGGGTGGGGATGCCTCACCGGCCGCCCGCTTCGCCGCCGGCCTAAGGCTGCGGGCAGAAACCACGAACGTGGCGGTAATGGGGAATCTGGCCGAACTGCTCGCAGCGGCACCCCTGTGGATTCCCGAAATCTTCACGCGCTGGCTGGATCTCTGGACCCAGCTCGCGGCGGCCTCGCAGGGTCTGCCCATGGGCATCCAGGTCCGCTCCCGCGCTCACCTGAGTCCCCTGGAAGGCAGGGCCCAGATGGCCCTGGCCACCGCGCTCGCAGGTAGGGGATTGCTGGGGGGATGCTGGAACCTGGACCTTGCCATGACGCCGGAGCGTCGCACGGTTTACGGTGTCTCCGTCCTGAGAAGCCTTGTGGCACTGCGCCTCGAGGATGAAGCTGGGCGGACGATCGCAGGGTGGTCCTTCCTCGCGGAAGGCGTGGGATCAGACCGTCTTGCCGCAGAAACGCAGTTCACGGGTCAGGTCGCCGCCCAGGCCGAGACCCTGTTGGATCAATGGGCGGGACCGGGCCGGACCCGGATAGCCAACGAGGTGAAGCCATGAACAACACCCTCAAGCGGGGGCTCCTGCGCTCCATCCTGACCCTGCTGCCGCTGGGCTTCGGATGCCAGAAAAGCCCTCAAACCGCGCCTCAAAACCCCTCCCTGGAGAGCGCGTGGCCTGCCTGGATCGGGCGACCCTCGTCCGTTTCCCCCCTGGCGGTGGTGGGCTCCGAGGCACCCAATGCCCTTGGGGATCTGGGCCTGCAGCGGAGTGCGGCCCTGGCGCAGGGTCGGGTGGAGCTGGGGCGCCTCCTGCTCGCACAGTCAAAGGGAATCTCCTCCGGGGTAGGGCAATCGGGTGCCTACGTGGGCAGGGGGCGGACGGCCGGAGCTGAAGCCTTGGCGGCTCGCGAGGATGTGTGGAGCAGCATGGTCGATGTGGCTCTGCGGGGCAGTCGGGGCGAGGAGTTCTGGACGGATCCAAAGACAGGAACGCTCTTTGTGCTGGTGGTCCTGGATACCGCCCTGGTCAAGGCCGATCTGCGGAAACAGCTCGAAGGTCTGGGCCTGAGCCAGGAGGAACTTCGGGCGGCCACGGAACGGATGGAACAGACCCTGAAGGCGCACCGTCCGTGAGACTTCGTGGCTGGCTCCTCGCGGGTTTCCTGGGGGCATTCCTGTCTCTGGGGGCAACGGCCCTCCCTGTCATTCCGCGCATAGCGCTGCTGGGGCTCGACTATTCCACCAACGAGGAGCGTCTGAAGCTGGAGAGCGCCATTCGGGGACGGATCATCGCCGCCTGGTTGCGCACGCGGCGCTTCGAGGTGGTGGAGCGCGAACGGGTCCAACTCCTGGTCAAGGAAATGCGTTTCCAGGATTCCGGTCTGGTGGATCGCAGCACCTTGCAGCGTCTCGGGAGACTCCTGGGAGCCGAACTGGCCCTCTTGGGTCGGGTCTCGGTCAGGGATGGGCTGCTGGGTTGCCGCGTGGATGTTTCCCTGGAGATGGTGCGGGTTTCCACCGGCCCGTGGGTCGAAGAGGTACGGGCAAGCGGAAGCGGGGGCGGACTCTCCTCCGAAGGAAGCGCGGAGAGAGCCTTGGACGCCCTGGACCGGGATCTGGCCGAGAAGTTGCTTCGCCGCTATCCGCCTCGGGGCAGGGTACTGCGGGTGCTGGATGCCAAGCGCTTCATCGCGGACCTGGGTTCCCGGGACGGGCTGAAGTCGAGCCAGAAAGTGCGCGTGTTGCAGATGGAGCGTGTCCAGACCTCCCGAGGCGATTTCGAGGAGCTTCCGATGCAGATCGGCGAGGCTGCGGTGGATGAACTTCAGGCGGGTCTGAGCATCTTCAAAATGAAGAAAGGGCCCATGCCTCAGTTGGATCTCGTTGTGGAATGCAAACCCTGATCCTGCGGGGCGGCCCTGCGATCCGGATAGAGGCGGGAGATGAGAAGCGATGGGTCGAAGATTCGGCCAGTGGAGGCAGCACATGGATATGCGGCAGAGGGTGACAAGGATGATTCTGGCGAGCCTGCTCGGTTTGGCCGCCTGGAGTGCGGAGAAGCCGGCGGTCGAAAGGAGCATGGGCGGCTATGGTGCTCTGCAGGGCGGCGAGAAAGGCATCGGCCTGGCCTTGGGGTTCGGGTTCCACCAGCGGGGCCGCAGTGCCCTCGGCATGGATTTCACCTATTCTTGGAAGGGTGAAGAGCAGCTTCAAACGGCCGGTCCCGGTGAGGCCCAGCCAAAGAACGCCGCGGTGATCGGCGCGGGATTCTATGCGGACCTGGGTTCCATCTTCTGGGGCCTGGGCGCGGAGCTGCTCAAGGAAGATGCCCGCCAGTGGACCCAGATCCACGGCGCCAGCGGGTACACCGGACCCGTGGAAACGACCCGCAAGACCGGCGGCACCCTGCTGCTGGGCATCCACGGAAAGGCCTTCGGGATCTATCTGCGAGGGGGCACCGCCTCAGGCGTGGCCGTGGGGCTCTCAATCAACCTCTGATGAGGTTCAGATGCGTTGCTTCCGACAGT
>CAIPUA010000003.1 GCA_903868115.1 uncultured Holophagaceae bacterium | reverse complement strand
CCTGAAGGAATTCCGGGAAAGCGAAGCCACGGGTCATTGGCCCAGTCTCGTCTTCGTCTATCTGCCCCAGGACCACACCCGGGGGCGCACCCCCGGGGCACCGACGCCCAGGGCCCATCTGGCGGACAACGATCTGGCCCTGGGCCGTCTGGTGGAGGCCATTTCAAAGAGCCGCTTCTGGAAAGACACCTGCATTTTCGTGAACGAGGATGATCCTCAGGACGGCTTCGATCACGTGGACGGTCACCGGTCCCTCTGTCTCGTAATCAGTCCCTACACGAAGCGTGGGGAAGTGATCTCCCGCTTCTACAACCAGGGTTCCGTCCTGCACACCCTGGAGCGCATGCTGGGGTTGCCCCCCATGAACCAGCTGGATGCCGTGGCGCCCACCATGGAGGCCTGTTTCACGGCGAAGCCCGATTTCAGACCCTTCACGGCCCTGCCGAACCGCGTGCCCTTGGATGAGCAGAACCCACCGGGAGCCGTCGCCTCCATGGACTTCAGCCGTCCCGACCACATCGAGGATGATGCCCTGAACCGGGTCCTGTGGTTGGCGGAAAAGGGGTTTGCGCCCTATCCGGTCCACTTCGCCGGCAGCCACGGCAAGGGCCTGAAACGGCTTGGGCTGAAGCTGGAGGCTGGCTCTGGCATCCGCGCTGACTGAACCGATGACCCGCAAGGAGACCTTCGCGATGTCCCACTCTCACCCCCTGTGCCTGTGCGTCCTGTGGATGCTCGCCTGCGCCCTTGCCGCCCAGGATGTAATCCCGCGCCTTACCCACTACCAGGCCAGGCCAGGGCGTTTTGTCCTGGGCCCGGCCACGCGCCTTGTGGCCACCGGCGCTGCGCGCCCAGTCGCCGAGCAGCTGCGGGGCTACCTGAAGCCCGCCACGGGCCTTGCCCTGCCCGTAGTGGACACCGGGAACCGGGAGGCCACCATCACCCTGACCCTCGATCCCAAGGGGGCTGCATTGGGTGAGGAGGGTTACCGACTGGAGGCCGTCGAGAACCGCATCGAACTCCGGGCATTCAGGCCCGCGGGGCTCTTCTACGGCGTGCAGACCCTGCGTCAGCTTCTGCCCAGCGCCAGCTTTCGTCAGGCGAAGGTGGAAGGCACCACCTGGTCCATTCCCGCTTGCACCATCGAGGATCGGCCCCGGTTCTCCTGGCGGGGCAGTCATCTCGATGTGGGCCGCCACTTCCTGCCCAAGGACTTCATCAAGAAACACCTGGAGCTCATGGCACTCCACAAGCTGAATGTCTTCCACTGGCACCTCACCGAGGACCAGGGCTGGCGCATCGAGATCAAGAAATATCCGAAGCTCACTGCAGTCGGCGCCTGGCGCCGAGAAACGGTGGTCATTCCGCGCGTCAAGGGCGATGGCCCCAGGCTGCATACCTTCGACGGCCTGCCCCACGGGGGGTACTACACACAGGAGGATGTGAAGGAGATCGTCCGCTTTGCCGCGGATCGCTTCATCACGGTGGTGCCCGAGATCGAGCTGCCCGGCCACAGCACGGCGGCCATTGCCTCCTACCCCGAGCTGGGCAACTCCCCGGACCGAGTGCTGGAGGTGGCCACCTCCTGGGGTGTTTTCAAGACCGTCTTCAACGTTGAGGACACCACGATCCGGTTCCTGAAGGATGTGCTCGATGAGGTGATGGTGCTCTTCCCCTCGACCTTCATCCATATCGGCGGCGACGAGTGCCCCAAGGCCGAATGGGCCGGGAGCGAACGAGCCCTGGCCCGCATGAAGCAGGAGGGCATCGTACCCGCCGCCACGACCCTGGCCGAGCTCCAGAACTACCGTGATGACCAGGGCAAGCTGGCGGAGCATCCCGCCCTCCACAAGCTCCAGGCCTGGTTCATCCGCCAGTTCGATGCCTACCTCAGCGCCAAGGGTCGCCGCCTCCTGGGTTGGTCGGAGATCCTGGAAGGTGGCCTCGCGCCGAACGCGGCGGTGATGAGCTGGCTGGGGGAAGCCGCGGGCATCGAGGCGGCCCGGGGCGCCCACGATGTGGTGATGGCCCCGGAGAGCCATACCTACTTCGACTACTACGCGGCGAAGGGCGCCGAGCCCCAGGCCATCGGCGGACTCACGCCCCTGGAGAAGGTCTACGGCTACGACCCCATGCCCGCAGTCCTGGACGCCCGCCAGCGCGTTCATGTCCTCGGTGCCCAGGGGCAGCTCTGGACTGAGTACATCGGCACTCCCGAGAAGGCAGAGTATATGGCTTGGCCCCGGCTCACGGCCCTGTCCGAGGCCGTGTGGACTCCCCAGGACGCCCGCGCCTACGGCGATTTCCTGAAGCGCCTCCAGGTGCACTTCGAGCGGCTGGATGCCCTTGCCGTGAACTACCGCCCGCTGGATGGCCCCAAGTCCTTTCCGCGCTGATTCCCGATGGGGCCGTCAGGCAGCCGCTGGGCGACGCCAACCAGATCAGTGCATTCGACCCACGGAGCCTCTCATGACTCGAACCCTGACCCTGACCCTGCTCTGCGCGCTGGCCTGGGCGGCCCTTCCCGGCCACGCCAAGGCCCCCAAACCCCACACATTCAAAATCCAGGGCGAGCAGTTCCTCCTGGATGGCAAGCCTGTGGTTATCCGCAGCGGCGAGATGCACTACCCCCGCGTGCCCCGGGAATACTGGCGGGACCGCATGCGGAAGCTGCGGGCCATGGGACTCAACACGCTCTGCACCTATGTGTTCTGGAATCTCCACGAGCCCGAGCCCGGCCGCTTCGATTTCAGCGGGAATCAGGATCTGGCCGCGTATCTCCGCATAGCCAAGGAGGAGGGTCTCCTGGTGATCCTCCGTCCCGGGCCATACATCTGCACGGAATGGGAGTTCGGGGGCTTCCCGGCCTGGCTGCTCAAGGCGCCGGATATGAAAGTGCGCTCCGCGGATTCCCGTTTCCTGGAAGCGGCCCGCCGCTACCTAGCGCGGGTGGGCCGGGAGGTGGCCGACCTGCAGGCGGACCGCGGCGGGCCCATCGTGATGGTCCAGGTAGAGAACGAATACGGCTCCTTTGGCAAGGACATGGCCTACAAGCAGGCCATCCGCCAAGCCACCGTGGACGGGGGCTTCCGAGTGCCGCTCTACACCAGCGACGGCCCCGGCGCGGACATGCTGGCGGGGGGCACCTTCCCCGATCTTTTGCCTGTCGTGAACTTCGGCGCCGAGGCCGAACCCAGGGAAGCCTTCGAGGAGCTGGACCGCTTCCGCAAGGGCATCCCCAGGATGTGCGGGGAGTACTGGGCGGGCTGGTTCGATCATTACGGCAAGGCCCACCACACGACCGACGCCAAGGAAGGGGCTCAGGGTGTCGCGTGGATGCTGCAGCGCGGCATCAGCTTCAACCTCTACATGTTCCACGGCGGCACCAACTTCGGGTTCATGAACGGCGCCAACTGGACGGGCCGCTACGCCCCCGACACTACGAGCTACGACTACGATGTGATGCTCGACGAGGCCGGACGCCCCACGGCGAAATTCTTCGCCTATCGCGAGGCCATCCGGCGCTTCCTTCCCGCGGGCGAGAAACTGCCTGAACTGCCCGCGCCCCTCCCGGTGATCACGATCCCCACCTTCCGCCTCACCGAGACCGCACCCCTGGCCCAGCTCCTGAAAACGCCGATCAAGGCCGAAGCGCCCCTGGCCATGGAAACTCTCGACCAGAGCTATGGCTATGTCCTGTACCGCCATCGAGTGGCGAAGGCCGCCCAGGATGTGCTCGAGGTCGGAGAAGTGCGGGATTTCGGAGTGGTGCTGCAAGGGGACCGACACTTCGGGAGCCTGGACCGCCGGCTGCGCCAGAGCTGTCTGGATGTGGACCTGAGGGCGGGCGAGGCGCTCGAGATTCTGGTGGAGAACACCGGCCGCATAAACTTCGCCAAGGAGATGGTGGGTGAACGCAAGGGCATCCTCGGCAAGGTGAGCCTCGGCGGCCAGGAACTCAAGGGCTGGGAGTGCTTCAGCCTGCCCATGACGGACCTCAGCCTCCTGCGTTTTCAGATCGGTGATGCACCGGCGCCAGCCTTTCACCGCGGCGCCTTCGACCTGCGCGAAGTCGGTGACACCTTTCTGGAAGTGCGGGGCTGGGGCAAGGGGCAGGTCTTCGTGAACGGCCGCAACCTGGGCCGCCACTGGCGCATCGGCCCTGCGGAAACCCTCTACTGCCCAGCGTCCTACCTGCGGAAGGGCCACAACGAGGTCGTGGTCCTGGAACTGGAAACCCACGGCCACCGGGAGCTGCGAGGGCTGGCCAACCCGATCCTGGAGAGCAGGGCGACTTCCACGGCCTCGTGGTGATCCTTGGGCTGCTCCATCCAACGGAGCCATGCCTCAATGCAGGAAGGGAAGTTTCGGAAGGTTTTCGGAAGATGTTGCTGGCAAGGCGTAGAGAGTGCGCGTAGATTGCGGAATAAAAGCACAGAGGCGATCCGTATCCTGTCCCTTCTCCAACATCCCAGGGGGTCCATGTGAGCAAGCTTTGGAAGAGTCTTCTCCCCATTCTGGTGGCCCTCGCGGTCTGGGCCATTCCCACGCCAAAGGGGCTGGACCCCTTCGCGTGGCAATATTTTTCCATCTTCGCGGGCGTGGTGGTGGCGCTCATCCTGGAGCCCATTCCGGCCGCCGCCGTGGGCCTGGTGGGCGTGGTGCTCTGCGCCTCGCTCAGGCTGGTCCCTGTCGCGCCCGATGCCCCCAAGCCGCCTGCGGGCAAGGCCGAAGCGGCGAAGCCTGCGAGTGTCCCCAAGCCACCTGACGGTCTGAAGGCCCCCGAGGGCGCCAAGGTTGCCGAAGCGGCGAAGTCCGAGGTCGGAAAACCCATGCCCGTTCCGGCCGCAGCCGTGGCCAAACCCGAGGCCGCCAAGGTTGAAGCGCCCAAGGTCGAAACCACGAAGCCTGCCGTGGCTCCCGCCGCCGCAGTCGGCGGCAAGCCTGCCGTCAAGAAGCCCGCGCCCGCCGACGAGCTCAAGTGGGCCCTGGCCGGGTTCTCCAACGGCACCGTGTGGCTGATCTTCATCGCCTTCATGTTCGCCCTGGGCTACGAGAAGACCGGCCTGGGCAAGCGCATCGCGCTGGTGCTCATCAAGGTGCTGGGCAAGCGCACCCTGGGCCTGGGCTACGCCGTGGCCCTGTCGGACCTAGCCCTGGCTCCATTCATGCCGTCCAACACCGCGCGCAGCGGCGGGACGATCTTCCCCATCATCAAGAACATCCCGACGCTCTATGGCTCCACGCCGGACAACGAGCCGCGCAAGATCGGCGGCTACCTCATGTGGACGGCACTCGCCACGACCTGCGTCACCAGTTCGATGTTCCTCACCGGGCTGGCGCCGAATCTGCTGGCCCTGTCGCTGGTCGAGAAAACCATCGGTATCAAGTTCGCCTGGATGGAGTGGTTCATGGCCTTCGCGCCGGTGGGCATCCTGCTGTTCCTGGCGGTGCCCTGGCTCGCCTATGTGCTGTATCCGCCCACCCAGAAGGTGTCCGAGGACGCACCCCGCTGGGCCGCCGAGGAACTGAGCAAGCTCGGCCCCATCACCCGCAAGGAACTGACCATGGCCGGATTGGCGGTTCTCGCCCTGCTGGGGTGGATCTTCGGCGGCAGTTATCTGGATGCCACGCTGGTGGCGCTTCTCGCGCTCACGTTCATGGTCCTTACGGGCGTGATTTCCTGGGATGATCTGCTGGGCCACAAGCAGGCCTGGAATGTGCTGTTCTGGTTCGCGACCCTCGTTACTCTCGCCGATGGCCTGGCCAAGGTCGGCTTCCTCAAGTGGTTCGCCACCACCAGCGCCGGGGCCATGGCAGGCTACTCGCCGACCACCGTGCTCGTGCTGCTGCTCGTGCTCTTCTTCCTGGTGCACTATCTGTTCGCCAGCCTCACGGCGCATGTGACAGCGCTGTTGCCCGTGTTCCTGACCACGGCGGCGGCCATTCCCGGCGTGGACCTGAAAGCCCTGGCCATGCTGCTTTGCCTCAGCCTGGGCCTCATGGGGATCATCACCCCCTACGCCACCGGCCCGAGCCCCATCTACTACGGCAGCAACTACATCGGTCGGAAGGATTTCTGGGTCCAGGGCGCCGTGTTCGGAGCGATCTTCCTGGGCGCGCTACTCCTCATCGGGGTGCCCTACCTGCTCATTGTCCACCGGTGACGGACAGCCTGCTTGCGGCTGCTCGACTCGTGTTCGCGTTCTAAGGAAAAGCTGCACCACCAAGAGTCTGCAGCGTGATCGACGAATCTGGGCGATCCTGGTTCCATGCTGGATTTTTGCGCGCTTCCCTCTCCTCTCTGGATCCTTGGTACCGATACGGGCGTGGGCAAGACCCATGTGGCCGCGCGCATCGCCCGGGAATGGGCCCGCACAACCCCCGTGGTCTACCGGAAGCCCTTCCAGACGGGCGCATTGACGGCGGAGGCAGCCGAGGCCGATGCACCCCTCGTGCGGGGAGCCGGCATCACCGTGGAGACGGGCGTGGTGCTACGGGAACCCCTGTCGCCCCTCGCCGCTGCAGCGCGGGACGACTGCACCCTGGACCTGAAGGCCCTGGCCACCTGGACCCTGCGCCCCGTAGCTGAAGGCACGCGCCTGCTGCTGGAACCTGCGGGCGGCGTCCTGGTGCCCCTGGGGCCAAGAGTCCATTTCCTGGCGTGGGCCACGGATTTCAAGCTCCCCGGTGTCGTGGTGGCCCGGGGCGGGCTGGGCACCCTCAACCACACCCTCCTAACCTGCGAGGCTCTGATGATGCGGGGTTGGACGATCCCCGCCGTGCTCCTGAACCCGGGGCTGGACCAGAGCCACGAAGCCGCACAAGCCAACGCGGAAATCCTGCGGCGCTTCCTGCCCTTGCCGGTGTGGTGCCTGCCGTAGTGTCCGTTGTAGGTCTAGAGCTTGAAGCGTTGCGCCAGAGCTTGCAGTTTCTCGGCCACCTGGGCCAGGTCAGATACGGTGCGGGCGATTTCATGGGTGGTCGCCGACATCTGGGCCGTGGCGGCGGCGGTCATGGTGGCTTCCTGGACATTCTGCTCCACGCGGCGGGCGACTTCGCTGCCGGCGCGGCTTTGCTCCTGGGTTGCCACCGTCACCTGACGGGTCTGGGCGGCGAACTGTTCCAGGCTGGTGCGGATTTGAGTCAGCAGCTCGACGGTCGTCGTGACCGTCGTGGTGCCCTGTCCGACGGCATCTCGGGCGGATTCGATATGCTCCGCGATGCCCTTCGCGGAGGCGCCACTGCGTTCCGCCAGTTTGCGCACTTCCTCCGCGACGACCGCAAAGCCCTTGCCCTGGGCGCCGGCCTTGGCTGCTTCGATGGCGGCGTTGAGCGAGAGCAGGTTGGTCTGGCGGGCGATATCGTTGATGACTGTGATCGCGCTGGCGATTTGTCCCGCGGTGGCCGAAATTTCTTGCATGGCCTTCTGGGAGGCCCCTCCCGCTGCGTCGCCCTTGCGGGTTGCCTCCATGGCGCTTTCCATCAAGGCCAGGGTGCCTTGCGCGCTCCGGTTCACTTCGTCGATGGAAGCCGAGAGTTCGGTAATGGCGGCGGCCATCTGTTCCGAACCGCTGCGCTGGGAATCCGTGGTGCGGGCGACCTGGGTCGTGGTGACGGCCATCTCTTCGGTGGAGGCGGACAACTCCGTGGCCGCGGAGGCGATGGTCTGGATGCTGGCCGACAACTCGACGAGCAGGGCCCGGATATTCGTCACCATCGCGTGAAAGGCTTTGGCCAGATCGCCCAGTTCGTCACCTCGCTGGCGGAACACCAGGGGCACCTCCTGGGAGAAATTCCCCTGGCCCAGCAGGCCGCTGAAGCCGATACAGTCTTTGAGCGGGACCGTTATGCTGCGGGTGATCGCAACGCTGAGCAGCACCATCAGGATCATCGCCACCGGCACACCGATGCCGATCATCCACTGCGCTTGCGATACGGCGGCTTCGGCCGCGGCATCCGCTTCCTGGATACGCTTCTCCCGCCAGGAGACACTCGCCTGGATCGCCGGGTCCACCCGGTCGGTATTGACCTTCACGCTCTGGCCGCTGAAGAGTTCCACGGCCGCGGCGTCCTGTCCCTGGGCCTTGAGGGCCAAGTCCGTGGCGCGCTGGTTGAGTGCCCGGGCCGGCGCCAGAGCCTCCTCTACCTTGACCAGCAAAGCCTTGCCATTGGGCGTCTTGGCCGCGGCTTTCAGGT
>CAIPUA010000002.1 GCA_903868115.1 uncultured Holophagaceae bacterium | reverse complement strand
GGCTCCTCCGGCGTCGAATTCAATCTGGCGCTATACCGCGCAATGCTCAAGCGCGCGACGCGCTGAACCCGCGCAAGTGGCATTCCACGCGTCCAACGGAAACCACCGCGTCTGGGGGATTTCAGGCATGGCAACATTGGGTCGGAGGTCCTTGAACTTCATGACCGGGATACCCCCGCGAAACTTGGCCTTGCCTATTTTGATGTGGCTTTTCCGGCAGCAGCACCTTCAGCCTGCTGTACTTCGGCATCATGACGAGGATTTTTCCAGATCTTGTCGATCTTGAACTCCTTCACCTTCTCCTCGTAGATGACATCCTTGAGGATGAACTTCACGGTCGCCGAATTACCAGGGGCTGGGAAGGCGCCTTGGATGGTCTCGCCGGGCTTGATCCCTCCGAATTCGGCAAAGCCTCCTTCCTAGGGTCCCTCCTTGAGGGGCAGCCCTGCGGCCGAGGAGAAGACTGCTGTCCATTTGATGGCCTGAACGTGTTTGTCAGAGAGGTTCCGGATGCTGGCCTGGAAGGCCGGCACCGGTCCGATGCTTCGGCCCAGGCTGGAGACTTCCACGGGCGCCTTGCCTTCCTTGACGAGCTGCGCCATCGGCGTGCCTACGGATTTCTTGTCGAGCACGCCGCAACCGGAACCCAGCAGAAGGGCCACCACGGCAATCCATCCGATGCTTCGTTGCATGACCCGCTCCATGAATGCAGAAGACTGACCAGAAATGACAGCATCACCGTCAAACCACAAGCTCCCGAGGGTGGCCGAAGGACCGCTCCGCGACCTTCGAGGGTCCTTGACGCGGCCCGCAGCCTGGAGGTGCGCCCGGACTTCCCTGCCACGGGGCGTGGTTGCATAAATCCCTCCCCATGTCTGCCTGCACTCTTCCGTGGCGTACGGGCATCCGGACTTTCGCGCGCCTTTGCCACGCCCCATTGACACCCCAGGCCAGTCCACCCGCCAACAGCAACCACCCGATGGGGGAGCGTGCGGTGATGCGCAGATCCTGCCAGGAGGGAATCGCCCCGAAGACCAGATTGGCAAGGAAGAACACCATGGCGGCTTCCGGCCATCCGATCGTGGGTTTCGCCCCCAGCCGCCACAGGAACAGCCCGTAGGCCACGGGCAGCATGAGCAGAGGGGCAAGGCCGATGAAGAACGCGTTGTACCAGCGCAGGTTCGCCAGGACCACCGACCCCAGGATGAACCCCCGGCCTTCCCTGCGTGGGATGACCGTGAAATGCACAGGCCTGCCATTCAATAGTTTCCCGACCACCCAGTGGCACAGTTCATGGCAGACCGTTCCGGGCAGGGCCAACAACGAAACCAGCCAGAAGGAGCGCCGGGCCTGGTTCAACAGCCACAGCGCCACCACCAGTGCCCCAAGATACAGCAGCACCGGCGAGGATAGGCCCCGAAAGGGTGCGTGAGGAACCGCCAGGGGAGAAAAAGTCATAAGGCCCGTTCGCTCGGCGCAGTAGGAATTGAAGCCACTATTCATCCTTCCATGTGAAGCCGCAGTTCCCGGGTGGCCCTTTCAAGAATCTGTCCGATCCGCTGGCGACTGACACCCATGTCCTTGGCAATGCGATTGACCGGCTGTGGGTCGAAGCCTTTCAGACCTGCAAAGCGGCAAAGCACCTCTCGATCCCTGGGGGCCAGTTTCGGCAGGAGCGCCCGCACCCGCGCACGATCCTCGGAGGCGGCCGAGAGTTCATCCGCTCCCGGTTGATCCCAGACAGGCACATCCACCGGAATGGAATCATCTCCTCCTTCACCCCCCGCGTTCAGCTGATGATCTAGGGAGCCGACCCAGGCCCGGGGTTTGCCG
>CAIPUA010000001.1 GCA_903868115.1 uncultured Holophagaceae bacterium | reverse complement strand
GGAGGACGGTTGGCGGAAGACGCGGAAGACTCGCACCTATCAGCTGGACCCCTCCAAGGGCGGAGAACCCAAGCTGCTTTTCGATCGCTCCACCGAAGATGTCTATGGCGACCCCGGTGACTTCTTGACGGAATCCAACGCCTTCCACCGTCAGACGCTGAAGGTGGGCACCCAGGGCAAGAACCTGTTCCTCCAGGGCGAAGGCTGCAGCCCCGAGGGCAACCGCCCCTTCCTGGATGCCTTCGACCTTGCGACGGGCAAAACGGAACGCCTCTGGCGCGCCGAAGGCACCTCCACCTACGAATCCATCACCAAGGTGCTGGATCCCGAAAAGGGCAGACTCCTTACTCTGATCCAGGGACAGAAGGCCTTCCCCAACCTGTTCCTGCGCACCTTCGGGAAAAAGGCCAGCCTGCTACCTGTCACGACCTTCGAGAACCCCTTCAGGGCGCTGGAAGGCAACCAGAAGCGGATCATCAAGTACAAGCGCGAGGATGGTGTGGAGCTGAGTGCAACCCTGCATCTCCCCGCAGGCTACGATCCGGCCAAGGATGGCAAGCTGCCCGTACTCATGGACGCCTACCCCACGGAATTCAAGGATGCCGCGGCCGCAGGCCAGCTGCGCGAATCACCCCACCGTTTCTCGCGCCCTTCCTGGAGCTCACCGATCTACTGGACGCTGCGCGGCTACGCGGTATTGGAAAACACCCGATTTCCCATCGTGGGCCAGGGCAAGGTTGAACCCAACGACACCTACATCGAACAACTGGTGATGAACGCCCGGGCAGCAATCCAGGAGGTTGACCGCCTGGGTGTGGGCGATCCGAAGCGTGTGGCCTGCGTGGGCCACTCCTATGGCGCCTTCATGGTGGCCAACCTGCTGGCCCATTCGGATCTCTTCGCCGCCGGCATCGCTCGCAGCGGGGCCTACAACCGTACCCTGACGCCCTTCGGCTTCCAGGCGGAAGAACGCACCTACTGGCAGGCCCCGGAGGTCTACCACCGCATGTCGCCCTTCGACTACGCCGACAAGATCAAGACGCCCCTGCTCATGATCCACGGCGATGCCGACAACAATCCCGGCACCTTCACGCTCCAGAGCGAGCGTCTCTTCCAGGCCGTAAAGGGTCTGGGCGGCAAGGCGCGACTGGTACTCCTGCCCCTGGAGAGCCACAGCTACGCGGCCCGGGAGAACCTCCTGCACATGCTCTGGGAGCAGGACACCTGGCTGGAAAAATATGTGAAGGGCGCGAAGAAGTAGTCGCCTCCGACATCGCGGAGCTGGAAATCCAAAGTCTGGATTCTGTCTTCAACAACAATGCGGGCCATTTGGCCCGCATTGTTTTAGGCGAGTTCCAGCGTGTCCTTCAGGGCGCGCCCGATGGCCTCCATCACCTGCGGATTCACCACGCCGAGGCGCTGGACGAGCCGCTCTTTGTCGAGGGTCAGCACCTGGGTGCAGTTGGCCCAGGAACTATCCTTCAAGCCCGTATCTTTCCCCTTCTGCACGGGAACATAGAACAGGTAGGGGCGTCCCTGGGTCGTGAGGGGCACGACAATGGTCGTGCGCGCACCCGGCGCAAGATTGCCCAGATCCGACTGTACGATGACAGCAGGTCGAAAGCCGCCTTGTTCCGATCCCCGGCGGGGGTGCCAGTCCAGCATCCAGATTTCACCTCGGACGCAGGCTGGCAAACCGCTCAAGCCTTCCTCCGGAGGGACTTGGGCAATCGGATGGATTCAGATGCCCGATGCTTTTGTGACCCACGCGCCTCGGCTAGAACTTCGGCCTGGGCTGGCAGAGCATACGAGACCTCCTGGTCCCCCTGCCCGTAGGCGGCCCAGTCCTTGGCAAGCCTCCGGCGCTTTGCCTCGTCCCGCTCCCGCGCGATCAGGCTCACCAGGAAGGTGTTCACACTAAGAGCGCTGGCCCGGGCCGCCTCCTGGAGGAAGGTGCCCAACTCATCCGGAATGCGCAGTGTGGTGCTGAACATGATGCACCTCCATGCATCATTTTATGCTACTACTGCACGAACGCAAGCGCCCTGCCTCAAAAGAACAGGAAGAATCCATTGGCGAGGTAGACGACGCCCACGACTCCCACGGCCAGACCCAGCCACCAGATCTGCTGTTTCTTCAGCAGGGCGGCGATAGAGGATAGGAGAATGG